>NZ_JAOWGW010000055.1:0-229555 GCF_030332945.1 Citrobacter sp. Cpo037 | reverse complement strand
GGCTTTGTTGAATAAATAAGATTTCGTGCGAACGACCCTGTAGCTGGCTGGATTTTCAGGCAATACGCACGCTTTCTGGCATCCCAGCCTTTGTCATCCTGTTCAACGCACGCACCATGGCCATAGCTTCCGCTACCTGACCATCGTAGTCACGCAGCGTCAGTGAATCTCCCAACAACTGCTTCATTCTGTACATTGCCGTTTCCGCTATCGAGCGACGGTTATATTCCGTTGTCCATTTCCACCGTGCATTGCTTCCGCTCAGCCGCTGATTAGCAACGGCACGGTTGCGGTCTGCGTACTCACCGGGCCAGTAACCTGCTCCTTTTCGGGGAGGAATAAGCGCGCTGATTTTTTTGCGGCGCAGTTCATCGTGACAGAGCCGGGTATCGTAAGCCCCGTCTGCCGCGGCTGCCCTGATTTTTCTGTGAGTCTGCCGGATAAGGCCCGGGAAGGCTTCTGAGTCCGTGACGTTATTCAGCGACAGGTCTGCACAGACAACTTCATGTGTGTTGCTGTCAACAGCAAGATGCAACTTTCGCCAGATACGACGGCGCTCTTTGCCGTGCTTTCTGACTTTCCATTCGCCTTCACCAAAGACCTTCAGCCCGGTGGAATCAATCACCAGGTGTGCGATTTCACCCCGGGTGGACGTTTTGAAACTGACATTAACCGACTTTGCCCGCTTACTGACACTGGTGTAATCCGGGCAGCGCAACGGAACGTTCATCAGGGCAAAAATGGAATCAATAAAACCCTGCGCAGCCCGCAGGGTCAGCCGGAATACGCGTTTAATCACCAGAACGGTGGTGATGGCGAGATCAGAATAGCGCTGGGGCCTTCCTCGTGATGAAGGCGTTGCCGACTCATACCAGGCCTGAATCGCCTCATCATCCAGCCAGAAAGTGAGGGAGCCACGGTTGATGAGAGCTTTGTTGTAGGTGGACCAGTTGGTGATTCTGAACTTTTGCTTTGCCACGGAATGGTCTGTGTTGTCGGGAGGATGCGTGATCTGATCCTTCAACTCAGCAAAAGTTCGATTTATTCAACAAAGCCCTAAGGCAACACCCAGACCGGTCATCACACCTGCGCGTCGTCCGGATGCCAGGCTAGTTTGTACCACCACGAACAGATTTGCGCCGGGGTTAAAAAAGGTTAAAACAAACAGGCTGACGGTGAGTACAACGGCGTGCAAAGGTTCCATAGACAACGTTTCCATTAGTAAACACGGGAAAGACAGCTAACACTATAATTTTAGTGCGCACGTCATTCTGCGTATTCACTCACACTGCGCGTTGAAAACGCAGCGCCGCTGCGTTTTGCGTATTTAACGATTAGCAAAATATCTTTATATTTCCGCCTGCTCTGGATCTTTTTATCAGCCTGAACTACTTATTAATCATCCTTGACTCGCGTGTCGAATGTTCAGGGGGCGATGATGGCATATATAACAAAACCTGGAGCTTTTATATGAAAACTGGATATAAAGTACTTATTGGTGCGTTAGCTTTAGTTTTTTCCAACGCCTATGCTGCGGAATTTATGACAAAACTTGAGTTTGAAAAGGTTGAGTCGCAGTACACAAAAATCGGTGATATTTCAACGAGTAATGAAGTTTCTGTTGCAGATGCTAAAGAAGAGCTGCTGAAGAAAGCTGAAGAGAAAGGCGCTGATGTGGTGGTATTAACCTCCGGCCAAACGGATAACAAAATCCATGGCACAGCTAATATTTACAAGAAAAAATAACACGCTGCTGTAAAAAATACGCCACCCGTCGGTCATTGCACCGGCGGGTTTTCTTTTAATCTGCGCCAGAACGTGGTTCTGCTAATTCCGAGATAGCGTGCAGCCGCGGTTTTATCACCATTGAATTGTGCCAACACCTGCTGCGGCGTCAGCAATGAAGATGCTTGCGGTGAGTCAGCAGCAATGGCCAGTTCCGGTAATAGCTGTTGTAAAAAATCCATATTCAGCTCCGGCTGCGGCTCGACGCTTAAAAATAGCGCCAGGCGCTCCATCATATTACGCAGTTCGCGGATATTCCCCGGCCAGCCATAATTCAGCAGCGTCGGCTGACTTAATCCCAGCCCCTTGCGTACTGGCTCAGAAAACGGCACGTCCAGTTCCGCCAGCGATTGTTTTAAAAAGCTTTCCGCCAGCGGCAGGATATCGGGCAACCGCTCGCGTAGCGGCGGTAGCTTGAGGCGTAAAATGCTCAGGCGATAAAACAGATCGGTACGAAATTCCCCCTGTTTCATCTCCTGCTCCAGATTACAGTGTGTGGCGCTAATCACCCGGACATCGACCGGAATCGGCTGATGTCCACCGACCCGGGTAACCTCTTTTTCTTCCAGCACGCGCAGCAGTCGGGTTTGTAACGGCAGCGGCATCTCGCCTATTTCATCAAGAAACAGCGTTCCGCCGTGGGCGATTTCAAACAGGCCCGCGCGCCCCCCTCGGCGAGAGCCGGTAAAGGCGCCGTCCTCATAGCCGAACAGCTCCGCTTCCAGCAATGACTCGGTGATTGCCCCGCAGTTGACGGCAACAAACGGCGGCGAGGGTTTACCGCGTCGATTCTCCTGACGGGTGAAAAACTCACGGTGAATGGCCTGTGCGGCCAGCTCTTTACCCGTTCCTGTTTCGCCCTGAATGAGGACCGGCGCACGCGAGCGGGCGTAGAGCATAATCGTGTGCCGCACCTGTTCCATCTGCGCAGAGTGACCGCGCATATCTCCCAGTGCGTAGCGGGTGCGCAACGTATCGCCAGAGGCGTACTGACCGTTTCTGCGCAGCGTCAGGCGAGTCATATCCAGCGCATCGACAAAGGCCTGGCGCACGGTGGCCGCCGAATAGATAAAGATGCCGGTCATACCTGCTTCTTCTGCCAGATCGGTAATCAATCCCGCACCAACCACTGCCTGCGTACCACCGGCCTTCAGTTCGTTGATTTGCCCACGGGCATCTTCCTCGGTGATATAGCTGCGCTGTTCAAGCTGCAAATTGAAGGTTTTTTGAAACGCGAGAAGCGCAGGAATGGTTTCCTGATAGGTAATGACGCCAATCGACGAGGTGAGTTTTCCCGCTTTTGCCAGCGCCTGTAGCACGTCGAATCCGCTGGGTTTAATCAGGATCACCGGAATCGATAAACGGCTTTTCAGATATGCCCCGTTGGAGCCCGCCGCAATGATGGCATCGCAACGCTCGGTAGCCAGCTTCTTACGGATATAGGCCACCGCTTTTTCGAAACCAAGCTGAATGGGGGTGATGGTCGCCAGGTGGTCGAACTCCAGACTGATGTCGCGAAACAGTTCAAACAGGCGGGTGACCGAGACTGTCCAGATAACCGGTTTATCGTCGTTCACTCGCGGCGGTAGATACGTATCTGCCATAACTAACCCCAAAAATTAAGGAACCGAGTAGTAGGGTTTAGTTGTGTTTCATAAATGTTGCAATGAAACGTGAAGGAACGTTTCATGAAACGATAGCTGACACGCTTTTGTGCAACAAAAATAGAAGTATTGGATTTAATATATTGTTTTAAAAGATAAAAAATTAAATTGAAGAGAAAATAAGCTCCCTGGCATACCCCTTGCTTTAGAAATATCAACGAACGATAACAAGTTGATAACAAGAGGACGGGATATGTCTCTACACTCCCCAGGGCTGGCGTTTCGCGCTGCGCTTACCAAAGAAAACCCATTACAAATCGTTGGCACCATCAATGCCAACCACGCTCTGCTGGCTCAACGCGCCGGGTATCAGGCGATTTATCTCTCCGGCGGTGGCGTCGCTGCGGGCTCGCTGGGGCTGCCGGATCTCGGTATTTCTACCCTTGATGATGTGCTGACTGATATTCGTCGCATTACGGATGTTTGCCCGCTGCCATTGCTGGTGGATGCGGATATTGGTTTTGGATCGTCTGCATTCAACGTGGCGCGTACCGTCAAGTCGATTTCCAAAGCGGGTGCTGCTGCGCTGCATATTGAAGATCAGATCGGCGCCAAGCGCTGCGGTCATCGCCCGAACAAGGCGATCGTCTCGAAAGAAGAGATGGTCGACAGGATCCGCGCAGCCGTTGATGCGCGCACCGATCCCAACTTTGTGATTATGGCGCGAACCGATGCACTGGCGGTGGAAGGGTTAGAGGCTGCCATCGATCGTGCCCAGGCGTATGTCGAAGCGGGCGCTGACATGCTGTTCCCGGAAGCCATTACCGAACTTGCGATGTACCGCCAGTTTGCCGATGCGGTACAGGTACCAATTCTCGCCAACATTACTGAATTTGGCGCCACACCGCTGTTTACCACCGATGAACTGCGCAGCGCGAACGTTGCGATGGCGCTATACCCGCTGTCAGCTTTCCGCGCCATGAACCGCGCGGCGGAGAAGGTTTACAACGTGCTGCGTCAGGAAGGTACGCAAAAGAACGTTATCGACATTATGCAGACGCGCAACGAGCTGTACGAAAGCATCAATTACTACCAGTTCGAAGAGAAACTCGACGCGTTGTACACAAAAAAGTAACCGTCGTAGGTCGGATAAGGCGTAGCCGCCATCCGGCAATAAATTAGTACCCTACATATTACAATAATGACGAGGACAACATGAGCGACACAACGATCCTGCAAAATAGTACCCATGTCATTAAACCCAAAAAATCGGTTGCGCTGTCAGGCGTCGCTGCCGGAAATACTGCCTTATGTACCGTGGGTAAAAGCGGTAACGATCTACACTATCGTGGCTACGATATTCTTGACCTGGCACAACAGTGCGAATTTGAAGAAGTTGCGCATCTGCTGATTCACGGGAAATTACCCACCCGCGATGAGCTCACCGCCTATAAAAGCAAACTGAAAGCGCTGCGCGGATTGCCCGCTAACGTGCGCACCGTACTGGAAGCGCTGCCTGCCGCCTCGCATCCGATGGACGTGATGCGCACTGGTGTTTCCGCGCTGGGTTGTACTCTGCCAGAAAAAGAAGGACATACCGTCTCCGGCGCACGCGATATTGCCGACAAACTGCTGGCATCGCTCAGTTCTATCCTCCTGTACTGGTATCACTACAGCCATAACGGCGAGCGCATTCAGCCGGAGACCGATGATGATTCTATTGGCGGTCACTTCTTGCATTTGCTGCATGGTGAAAAGCCATCACAAAGCTGGGAAAAGGCGATGCACATTTCGCTGGTGCTGTACGCCGAACACGAGTTTAACGCTTCTACCTTCACGGGGCGTGTGATTGCGGGAACTGGCTCTGATATGTACTCCGCGATTATCGGTGCGATTGGCGCACTGCGTGGGCCGAAACACGGCGGAGCGAATGAAGTATCGCTGGAGATCCAGCAACGCTATGAAACGCCGGATGAAGCCGAAGCGGATATCCGTAAACGCGTTGAAAATAAAGAAGTGGTGATTGGCTTTGGTCACCCGGTTTACACCATCGCTGACCCGCGCCACCAGGTGATCAAGAGCGTGGCGAAACAGCTTTCTCAGGAAGGCGGTTCGCTGAAAATGTACAACATCGCCGACCGTCTGGAAGAGGTGATGTGGGAAACGAAAAAGATGTTCCCCAACCTCGACTGGTTCTCGGCAGTCTCTTACAACATGATGGGCGTCCCCACTGAAATGTTCACACCGCTGTTCGTTATCGCCCGCGTCACTGGCTGGGCGGCGCACATCATCGAACAGCGCCAGGACAACAAAATTATCCGTCCTTCCGCCAACTATACCGGCCCGGAAGATCGCGTATTTGTCCCGATTGAAAAACGTTGCTAATGCAAAACCTCTAAAGATAAAAAACAGGAAATGTACCCTATGTCTGCACATATTTCGAACGTCCGCCCTGAATTTGACCGTGAAATCGTTGATATCGTTGATTATGTCATGAACTACGAGATCACCTCGAAGGTGGCGTATGACACCGCGCATTATTGCCTGCTTGATACCCTTGGCTGTGGCCTGGAAGCGCTGGAATATCCGGCCTGTAAAAAACTGCTGGGGCCGGTTGTACCGGGTACCGTCGTCCCGAACGGTGTGCGCGTACCAGGTACCCAGTTCCAGCTCGATCCGGTGCAGGCGGCGTTTAACATCGGTGCGATGATCCGCTGGCTGGACTTTAACGACACCTGGCTGGCCGCAGAATGGGGTCATCCTTCCGATAACCTCGGCGGTATTCTGGCGACGGCTGACTGGCTGTCGCGCAATGCGGTGGCGGTGGGTAAAGCGCCGTTAACCATGAAAAAAGTGTTAACCGGAATGATTAAAGCCCATGAAATTCAGGGCTGTATCGCGCTGGAAAACTCCTTCAACCGCGTCGGTCTGGATCACGTCCTGCTGGTAAAAGTCGCCTCCACGGCGGTGGTTGCCGAGATGCTCGGCCTGAACCGCGATGAAATTCTCAACGCCGTCTCGTTGGCGTGGGTCGACGGTCAGTCGCTGCGTACCTATCGTCATGCGCCGAATACCGGCACGCGTAAATCCTGGGCGGCTGGCGATGCCACCTCACGTGCTGTACGTCTGGCGCTGATGGCGAAAACCGGTGAAATGGGATACCCGTCCGCACTGACGGCAAAAACCTGGGGCTTCTATGATGTCTCTTTCAAAGGCGAATCTTTCCGCTTCCAGCGCCCGTACGGTTCGTACGTGATGGAAAACGTGTTGTTTAAAATTTCCTTCCCGGCAGAGTTCCACTCGCAGACCGCGGTAGAAGCGGCGATGACGCTGTACGAGCAGTTACAGGCTGCAGGTAAGACCGCTGCCGATATCGAAAAAGTGACCATTCGTACGCACGAAGCCTGTATCCGCATCATCGATAAAAAAGGCCCGTTGAATAACCCGGCGGATCGTGACCACTGCATCCAGTACATGGTGGCTATCCCGCTGCTGTTCGGACGCTTAACGGCGGCAGATTACGAAGACGGCGTGGCGCAGGATAAACGCATTGATGCACTGCGTGAAAAGATTAACTGCTTCGAAGATCCGGCCTTTACTGCCGATTACCACGACCCTGAAAAACGCGCCATCGCGAATGCCATCACGCTTGAATTCACCGACGGCTCACGCTTTGAAGAAGTGGTAGTGGAATACCCAATTGGCCACGCGCGCCGTCGTAACGACGGTATGCCGAAGCTGGTCGAGAAGTTCAAAATTAACCTGGCGCGTCAGTTCCCGACCCGTCAGCAGCAGCGCATCCTGGATGTCTCCCTGGACAGAACTTGTCTGGAGCAGATGCCGGTCAATGAGTATCTGGATTTGTTCATTATCTAAAACCCGACTCATCAGGCGTAAGTTCAACAGGAGAGCATTATGTCTTATAGCGAGTTTTATCAACGTTCTATTACACAGCCGGAGTCGTTCTGGGCCGAGCAGGCCCAGCGTATTGACTGGCAGCAGCCGTATACGCAGGTGCTGGACCACAGTAATCCGCCGTTTGCCCGCTGGTTTTGCGGCGGCACGACCAATCTGTGCCACAACGCCATCGACCGCTGGCTGGAGAAACAGCCTGACGCGCTGGCGCTGATTGCTGTGTCATCAGAAACCGAAGAAGAACGCACGTTTACCTTTCGTCAGCTGTATGACGAAGTGAACGTCGCGGCGGCGATGTTGTTGTCGCTGGGCGTACAGCGTGGCGATCGGGTACTGGTTTATATGCCGATGATCGCCGAGGCGCACATTACGCTGCTGGCCTGCGCGCGCATTGGGGCGATCCATTCGGTGGTGTTCGGTGGTTTCGCCTCGCACAGCGTAGCGGCGCGTATCGACGACGCCCGACCGGTGGTTATCGTGTCGGCGGATGCCGGGGCGCGCGGCGGCAAAGTCCTGCCGTATAAAAAGCTGCTCGATGATGCGATCAACCAGGCGCAGCACCAGCCGCGTCATGTGGTATTGGTCGATCGCGGTCTGGCGAAAATGGCGCGGGTAGAGGGGCGAGACCTCGACTTTGCCGCGCTGCGCCAACAGCATCTCGGCGCGCGGGTGCCGGTTGCCTGGCTGGAGTCGAACGAAACGTCCTGCATTCTCTACACCTCCGGGACAACCGGTAAACCGAAAGGCGTGCAGCGCGACGTTGGCGGCTACGCGGTCGCGCTGGCGACCTCGATGGACACAATTTTCGGCGGTAAAGCGGGCGGCGTGTTCTTCTGCGCATCGGATATCGGCTGGGTGGTTGGGCATTCGTATATCGTGTATGCCCCACTGCTGGCGGGGATGGCGACGGTGGTTTACGAAGGGTTGCCAACGTATCCAGACTGTGGCGTATGGTGGAAAATTGTTGAGAAGTATCAGGTCAGCCGGATGTTCTCTGCCCCAACCGCCATCCGCGTGCTGAAGAAATTCCCGACCGCGCAAATCCGCAATCACGATCTCTCCTCGCTGGAGGTGCTGTATCTGGCGGGTGAGCCGCTGGATGAACCGACCGCCAGTTGGGTAACGGAAACGCTGGGCGTCCCGGTTATCGACAACTACTGGCAGACTGAATCCGGTTGGCCGATTATGGCGATCGCTCGCGGGCTGGACGACCGCCCGTCGCGGCTGGGTAGCCCAGGCGTGCCGATGTACGGATATAACGTGCAGTTGCTCAATGAGGTGACCGGTGAGCCCTGCGAAGCGAATGAAAAGGGCATGCTGGTGATTGAAGGGCCGCTGCCGCCGGGCTGTATCCAGACTATCTGGGGTGATGACGCGCGGTTTGTGAATACCTACTGGTCGCTGTTTTCTCGCCAGGTGTACGCCACCTTTGACTGGGGTATTCGCGATGCGGACGGCTATTACTTCATCCTTGGCCGTACGGATGATGTCATCAACGTGGCCGGGCATCGGTTGGGGACGCGTGAGATAGAGGAGAGTATTTCCAGCTATCCGAACGTTGCCGAAGTGGCTGTGGTCGGCGTGAAGGACGCGCTGAAGGGGCAGGTCGCGGTCGCGTTTGTCATTCCGAAACAGAGCGACAGCCTTGAAGATCGCGACATCGCACATTCGGAAGAGAAGGCGATTATGGCGCTGGTGGACAGTCAGATTGGTAATTTTGGCCGTCCGGCGCACGTCTGGTTTGTGTCGCAGTTGCCGAAAACGCGCTCTGGCAAAATGCTCAGACGGACGATCCAGGCGATCTGTGAAGGCCGCGATCCTGGCGATCTAACGACCATTGACGATCCCGCGTCGTTGCAGCAAATCCGTCAGGCGATTGAAGAGTAACATCGTGTGATGCCCGGCGGCGCAATGCTTACCGGGCCTTTTAGTATTGTAGGCCGGATAAACCACGTGAGTGGTGCATCCGGCATGACGACTTAAAGTAACGGATCCACTTTAAAATTTTGGTAATAGTACTCTTTATCTCGTTCATTAATGGTTCTGAGAACTCGACAGGGAACCCCCACGGCCACGACATCTGCCGGAATGTCTTTTGTGACTATACTCCCCGCGCCGATAACGGAATTATCGCCAATCGTTATGCCGGGATTGATCACTACGTTACTGCCAATCCATACGTTATTGCCGATGGTGACTGGAAAGGAAAACATCTCTCCGGATTTCCTTAATTCATGGTGCACAGGGTGACCTGTTACCGTGATCGTGACGTTTGGTGCAATTAAAACGTTATCGCCGATGGTGACCGTGTAATCATCCACAATGGTAAAGTTAAAATTGGCGTAGAAGTTTTTGCCAATGTGAATATTGCTGCCGTAAGAGAAATAAATGGGGGGCTCAATCCACGCATTTTCTCCTATGGAGGCAAATATTTCGCGAATCAGTTTTTCCCTCTTTTTAATCTCAGATGGACGCGTGTGGTTAAACTCATACATTAACTCCTTTCCGCGCAGTCTCTCTTCTGGCAGCCCCTCGCACATATCAGTAAACAGCTTGCCTGCTTTCATTCTGTCTCTCATAGACATGCTCATCGAAGATATTCCTTCTTGTTATTTGTCTTCAGACTTGTTTACTTGCCGGGGTGAAAACGCGGGAAAACGGCCCTGGCCCGCTAAGGGTAAATACGGAAATCAGCGTGAAGCTCAGCGCAATAATCCCCAGCACCAGATAAGCTCCCTGGAAACCAATGCTCTCATACATTTTTCCGGCCAGAACTGACATGAAAATCATTGCTAACTGTTTGAAGAAACAGAAACACACCAGATAAATCGTGGCTGAGAAACGTACTTCGAACTGGCTGGTGATGTATTTGAAGCAACCGACGATCAGGAACGGTATCTCAAACATATGCAGCGTTTTGAGAATAACGACCTCCAGCGCAGTGGTGGCGAATGATGAACCAATGATCCGCACCGACATGATCGTACCGGCCAGCAGCAGGGCGTTCTTTCCGCCGATGCGGTTGACAATCAGCGGCGCAAAGAACATGATCGAGGCGTTGAGTAATTCTCCCATCGTCGTGACGTAGCCAAACACGCGGGTGCCCTGTTCGCCGGTGGCAAAGAACGAGGTAAAGAAGTTGGCGAACTGCTGGTCAAATACGTCATAAGTGCAGGAAACGCCGACCACGTACAGGGAGAGGAACCAGAGTTTCGGTTGTTTGAATAACTCCAGCGCCAGCTTCAGGCTAAATGCCGAGTTATTGGCGCCTACCGCATCCGCGACTTTTGCAGAAGAGGGGGCATCTGTTTTTGAAAATAACAGCAGCAATGCCAGAATGACCGCACAGCCAGAACCTAACCAGAAGACGAATTGGTTATTGATGGTAAACATAATGCCGGCAATCGAGGCGCACAGCGCCCAGCCCACGCAGCCAAACATGCGCGCGCGACCAAATTCAAAGTTGCTTCTGCGGCTGGCTTTTTCAATATAGGCTTCAATCGCTGGGGCACCGGCATTGTAAATAAAGCCAAGGTAAATCCCGCCGACAATTGAACCCAGTAAAATATTAACCTGCAATAATGGGCCAAATACGTAAATAAAAAACGGGGCAAACATTACCAGCATGCCGGTAATTACCCACAGCAGATGTTTACGCAGACCAAGCTTATCGGACAGTAGTCCGAAAATTGGCTGGAATAACAAAGAAAACAGTGAGATACAGGCGAAGATGATGCCGGTGTCGCCTTTACTGATATGGTTTACATCGTGTAACCAGATAGGGAAGAAGGGGAAATAGGCACCCATAATAAAAAAGTAAAAGAAGAAGAAAAAGCCGAACATCCAAAAGTTAGTGTTTTTTAAATAATACATAACAGACTTCCTATAAATGCGGGCAGGTATCAACCTGCCCTGCTTATATTATTATTTTTGGCCCCAGACGAACTGGAAGTGGTAGCGTCCTGCGCTTAGCTGGAATTCCGGCGACACTGAAGGACTCCACGAATCATCGCCGCCGACGCCCATATGGAAGCCATCAATATTGAGCCAGGTGCCCGCCTCAGGTTGCAGCAGATGGCGGTGGCTGGTTTCCATCAGTTGCTGCTGGCTAAAGCGGCTGATGTTGAACAGGAAGTCTCCGCGCCACTGGTGCGCACCGTAGTACAGTTCGCGCGTACCGCAGCGCAGACCGTTTTCGCTCGGGAAAACATACGGGGTGTACATCTCATCAAGCGACAGATCCCAGCGATCGAAACAGGCGGCGCCCAGACGGTCCGGGTAGTTCTCATGCGGGCCGAGACCTAACCAGTTCACTCGCTCCGCAACCTGCGCCAGCTGGCAGCTCAGGCCGATGCGGGCCGGATGCGGCGTACTGCTGGCAACGTCGACATCCACCGTTATCTGCATTTCACCATTGCCGTCAATACGATAGCTTTTTCGGCTGACGAACAGCGTTTCGCCCTGATACTGCCACGCATGTTCGGTGGTGATCAGTACCGCACTGCTCAGCGTATCGGCAGCACAGTACAGTAACGTTGCTTCAGCCTGATAGTGACCGGCGGCCTTCCAGCGTTCAACCCAGGCGTTAGGGTCGATGCGGGTTGACTCGCTCACGCCGATGTCGTTGTCCAGCGGCGCGCGGGTGAACTGGTCAGTAAGCGGGCTTACCAACTGGGCTTCATCGCTAATCCAGTATTGTGTTAGCAGACCGGACTGACGATCGAATTGCCAGCGTGTGTTGTTGGCCGCCACGGTAAAATTGCTCTCACTAACATCCAGCTGTGGTGCGCTGCTGACGGGTGATAGACGTACCAGGCTGAGCTTCTCTTCCAACTTCCACTGTTGCCAGGCGCTGATATGCCCGGCTTCTGACCATGCGGTCGCCTGAGGCTGCTCTACGCGTACCGTCAACCACAGCTGGCCTGCGGTGTCCGGCATCGGAACGTTCGGCAGGGTAATCACCTGGCGGCCCTGTGGAGCGATATCCAGAACGATTTCTCCGGCGGCCAGCGGATTGCCGTCCTGAGCAATCGACCAGTGCAGAACTTCGTTATCGCTGCGGCGGAACAGATATTCGCTGGTCACTTCAATCTGGCGTTCAGCGCCCGGCAGTAACGTGAACTGGAAGAACTGCTGTTCATGTTTGGCCTCGTATAACGCCGGATGCGGAGTGCGATCGGCGAACACCAGTCCGTTCATGCAAAACTGACGATCGTTAGGCGTGTCGCCAAAGTCGCCACCGTAGGCTGACCATGCCTTGCCGTTATCATCATATTTAATCAACGACTGATCCACCCAGTCCCAGACAAACCCGCCCTGCAGGCGCGGATACTGGCGGAACGCTTGCCAGTATTTGGCGAAGCCGCCAAAACTGTTGCCCATGGCGTGGGCGTATTCACAAAGGATCAGCGGACGCTGCTCGCCGGGCATCGACAGCCACTTTTTAATCGACCATTTGGGGACTGCGGGGAAGGGCTGATCCTGATCGACGCGGGCGTACATCGGGCAAATAATGTCGGTCGCCGCGGTATTTGCGCCGCCGCCTTCATATTGTACCGGGCGTGACGGGTCTTCTGATTTTATCCAGCGGTAGAGTGCGTCGTGATTGACGCCATGGCCGGATTCATTGCCCAGTGACCAGATGATAATGCTCGGATGGTTGCGATCGCGTTGTACCATGCGCGTGACGCGCTGGCTCATGGCAGGCAACCAGGCGGGATCGTCGGTGAGGCGGTTCATCGGCACCATGCCATGGGTTTCAATGTTGGCTTCGTCGACGACATACAGACCGTAGCGATCGCACAGGGTGTACCACAACGGATGGTTCGGGTAATGTGAGCAGCGCACGGCGTTAAAGTTATTCTGCTTCATCAGCAGAATATCCTGCACCATCGTCGCCTCGTCCATCACCTGGCCGTTGACCGGATGGTGCTCATGACGGTTGGTACCGCGAATCAACAGCGGCTTGCCGTTTAACAGCAACAGGCCGTTTTCGATACAAACCTGACGAAAACCAACGTCACAGGCTTCCGCTTCAATCAGCACTCCGCCCGCGGTGTGTAACTGCACAACGGCGCGGTACAGATTGGGTGTTTCGGCACTCCACAGCGCCGGTTTTTCGACGTTCAGACGCAGAGTCACCCGGTCATGATAAGCGCCGCGTTCATCAATGATCTCGCTGCCGAGCGGTGAGGTCGTTTCGTGGCTGAGCGTTTCACCTTCCCACAATTGCAGGGTGACGCGTAAATCTTCGTTCTCGTTGCCACCCACTCTGACTTCCGCTTCCAGCGTGGCGCGGCTGAAGTCGTCATTAAAACGGGTATTAATGCGCAGGTCACGGATTTGCGTAGTGGGCTTATGCAGCAGGGAGACATCGCGAAAAATACCGCTCATGCGCCACATGTCCTGGTCTTCCAGATAGCTGCCGTCGCTCCAGCGCAGCACCATCACAGCCAGACGGTTTTCGCCGCGCAGCAGATAATCGCTAAGATCAAACTCAGACGGCAGACGGCTGTCCTGACCGTAACCGACCCAGCGACCGTTGCACCACAGATGAAACGCGGAATTGACCCCGTCAAAAATAATGCGCGTCTGACCTTCCTCTAACCACGCGTCTTCGATATTAAATGTGAGCGAGTAACATCCTGTGGGGTTCTGTGCCGGAACGTACGGAGGATTCACCGGGATTGGGTAGGTGACGTTGGTATAAATTGGCGCATCGTAACCGTCCATCTGCCAGTTAGAAGGGACGTTGATGATGTCTGCCTGTGGCAGATCGCTTGTCAGCCAGCTTTCCGGTACTGCCTCCGGTGCGGCAAACCAGGAAAATTGCCACTGGCCATTCAGCGAGCGTAACTGACTCGAATGCTGATTGGTACGTGCATCATCCGCTGAGCGCCAGCTACAAAAAGGCGGGTGCGCCTCCAGGCGGTTGAGCTGCGTGACGCCGGGATTTTCCCAGTCGCGGCGGGCCAGAACAGCGGAGAGTGAATCTGTGTTCAGGTTCATAACGGTATCCTGTTTAAATTTGTTACTCGCTCACAATTTCAATCAAAATACGAACAAGCGCTCCTTTCTGTAAAGGATGGGGCGTTCAATAAGTGAGCTGACTCACACAATTGTTATGCGTTCACAATTTGGGTGTGAGCTGAGAAACTTGCCGTGCCAGCTGGATCAGGGAATCAGCCAGCGCCTGGGGAGTGGTGGTTTGCGTATCGGGAGGCAGAACCGTTTTGCGCTTGACCAGGGTGACAGGCAGCAGTTGGTTACCCACGGTTGATTCGCCACGTGGGAGTTGCAGCAGCCTGTCGACGCTGGTTTCACCCAGTAACGGAAAATCCTGCCTGATGGTGGTCAGCGGTGGGATGTAACAGGCGCTGTCTTCGGTGTCATCGTAGCCAATTACCGATATATCCACCGCAACCCGCAGACCGAACTCGCTGATTGCCCGCATCGCGCCCAGCGCCATTTGATCGTTAGCGACCAGCATGGCGGTAGGAAGGTTACCGTTATTCAGCATGTGCATCGTTTGCTGAAAACCAGACATCGCGCTCCAGTCGCCTTCCAGCTCCGCTACGGGTTGTAGCTGGTAATGTGCCAGATACTTGTGCCAGCCCGCATGCCGAAGCCTTGCCGAAACGGAGGTGTGCGGCCCGCTCAGCAAGGCGATCCGTTGATGTCCGTGCTGCACCAGATGTTCAACGCCAAGGCGCGCGCCGTCGTCATGAGAGAAAATCACGCTGTTAATTGGCGTCAGGTCAGAGACATCGAGAAACAGCACCGGCACCGTACCGCAGGCAGCGGCCACGGCAATGGCATCTTCTTCATCCAGCGGATAGTTGATGATAAGCCCGGTTACGCGTTGAGAAAGCAGATTGTGGACCGCGGCTTTACAGGACTCAACGCCGCTGCGCTCGACCATGGCGATCACCACGCTGGCACCGGACTGGTCGGCGCGGGATTTTATGGCAGCAACGATTTGTGAGGGGGCATGCAGGGCAAGGTTTGCTGTCACAACGCCAATCAGTGGCGTCTGTTTGCCAGCCAACTGCTGTGCAACGCGGTTAGGAATGTAATTGAGTTCCGCCATCGCGGCCTCAACTTTCTGTCGGGTTTTTGCGGAAACGTGGCTGGCCTGGTTCACGACGCGAGAGACGGTCTGGTAAGAGACGCCTGCATGGTCTGCCACATCGTATAGCGTTACCGGTTTCACGTTTATCACCCCTGTAATGACGTTATCTGTGCGCTATGATGCCACAGCGGGGCGGTTTTGGGGTATTTGCGCATGGGTTCTGCGAGGCGCATTCCAGGGTTTGAGGATAGCGTGCTGAAGGATTTATCGCCGTTATACCTAACAGAAGAAAAAAGTGAGGACATTGTGAGCGATTCTGCGGCAAAAAATATTCTGTCCATCTACCGACGCCATGCGGATGCTTTTGCCAGCCAGCGCTCGCGCACCTTGTTCGAGAAAAGCTGGCTCGATAAATTCATTTCCGTGATGGGGGGGCAGGGCAGCATTGTGGATATTGGCTGCGGCAACGGCCAGCCGATCGCCGGTTATTTTATCCAGCAGGGTTTTCAGCTTACCGGCGTTGATGGTTCCCCGGCGATGCTGGCGCGGGCCCGAAACACTTTTCCCGCACAGCGCTGGCTGGAACAGGATATGCGCGAGCTGGCACTCAATGAGACTTTCGATGGTCTGATCGCCTGGGACAGCTTTTTCCATTTAACTCAGCAGGACCAGCAAAAGATGTTCCCGATTTTTGACCGCCTCAGCCATCCCGGCAGCGCGCTGATGTTCACCAGCGGTACGGACAACGGTATCGCGATGGGGCAATTTGAAGGTGAGCCGCTGTTTCACGCCAGCCTCGCCCCGGATGAATATCGGGCACTGCTGTCAGCACACGGTTTTGCGGTGGTCGGGATGGTGATGGAAGATCCGCACTGCGCCGGGCACACCATCTGGCTGGCGCAAAAAAGAAGCTAATCACCGCGAAAGGTTTTACGCCATTCAGCCGGGCTAACGCCAAAGTGGGATTTAAAATGCTGGCGCCAGGTGACGGGCGACTGAAAACCAACCTGTTCGGCGATGCGTTCAACGGGTAACTGGCTGGACTCCAGCAACGTCTGGCTACGGCGCAGGCGCTCGGCAATCAACCATTCGGCCACGCTTGACCCTGTAGCCTTCATAAAATGACGGGTGAGGGTGCGACGACTCATCATCACCCGTTGCGCCAGCTCGTCGAGATTATGCGGTTCATGGAGATGCTGGCGCAAATAGTCGAGCAGGACGTTGATGCGCTGATCTTTGGTATTTTTCGCCACCGGTTGCTCGATAAACTGTGCCTGGCCGCCCTCGCGATGTGGCGGCACAATCATCCGTCGGGCAATCTGATTCGCCACCGTGCTGCCAAAACGCTGGCGGATGACGTACAGGCAGCAATCCAGTGCGGCGGCGGTGCCTGCCGAGGTAATAATACCGTCGTCATCCACATACAGCGCGTTGATATCCAGATGAGCTGCCGGAAAGCGGGCCTGAAAATCCTGCTCGAACTCCCAGTGCGTAGCCGCCCGTTTGCCATCCAGCAGACCGGCGTAGCCGAGGACAAACGCACCCAGGCATAATCCAACAATCTGCGCGCCGTTTTGTCGCGCACGATTGAGCGCATCAAGCAGGCTTTGTGGTGGCCGATGTGCTGTGGTGCCCCACCAGGGGATCACCACAATATCGGCGGCCTCCACCGCTTCATAGCCGTAGGCTGCGTTGATGGAGAAGCCATCCTGCGAGGAAACAATGCCCGGCTGTTCGGCGCACAGTTGCACCTCAAAACGCTTTTTCGCCGCCACTTTGTCACTGAAAATAATGCACGGCACCGAGAAGTGGAACGGGCTGAAATCTTCCACGGCAACAATGGCGACGTTAAGCGGTTGCATACGAGTCCTCTGTGGATTTTAAAACGTCAGGGTTTCGCCATCTTCCGGCACGTTAACAAATTGCGCAATCTGGTTGTTGCAGGCGTACTCTTTCAAGGCCGCGCGGGTCAGCAGACAGTGGTTAATCGCCTCCATGTGGGTCGCCACAATTTGTGCTTCGGGCAGCGTGAAGTGGGTTTTTAGCACATCTTCCGCGCCCATGATAATTGGGCCAAACCCGATAACGTGGGCAAAGCCTGCATTCACAATGACCACGCCTGGCTGGAAAGTCCGCATGTTGGTTTCCACCTCGTCGCGCCAGATGGTGTCCCCGACCAGATACAGCGTTTTTTCCGCCGGATGCTGGAAGATAACTCCGCAGGCATCACCCAGACGCTCAGCCATTTGCTGGATGGCGTAAGCGCGATCCGAACCGTGCTGGCCGCCGGTTTTACGCAGGGTGATATCACCAAGCGCAGTGTTTTGCGTCAGTACGGTCAGTTGCGTGAAACCTTGTTCCCGCAGTACCTGCGCATCGCGATCGTTTTGCACATAAATCGGTTTGTCTTTCGGTACGACACGAGCCGCGGCTTCATCCCAGTGGTCTTCATGCAGATGGGTCACGATCAGCGCATCAACGTTGAGCAGGGTGTCGATATCGACAGGCAGATCAACGGTCGGGTTGCGGATCTCGTCGCGTGCCGTACCGGCAAAGCCCGGATAAGTACCTTTTGCCGCCAGCATAGGGTCGATCAGAAAGGTTTTGCCACCAAAGGTGATGTGCTGCGTGGCGTTACGGATTTGCGTGATGTTCATGGTGTTTGCTCCACGTGTTGGGTCAGTGGTGTCATCGTAGAGTGTTGTCCAGAAGATGAATGTGGGCAAATGGGCGACTAGCGATGAGATTGGGCCAACTGCAGATGACAGATATCAATTATGTAATTAAAGTAATTTAATATTCCCTTTGTGGCTCGTTATTTAATTCGCAGCCATTATATCGAACTGAATAAGAATGCTGTTATTTAAATACGGAAAGATTTATTAAATACGAAGTGGCGCCAGAAAACATTATTGATATATGTAAATCATAGTGGCCAATAAAACAGATCGCGAACCATGAAATAAGAATGCTATCATTCACATCAGACGCGGCAGGCAACTGCTGGCACACGCATTTACCCCGGAGCAACTGATGAACAACGACATTCCGCTAAAATATTATGATATCGCCGACGAGTACGCGACCGAGGCCGCAAAGCCGGTGAGCGACACAGAACGTGACGCGCTGGCGCACTACTTCCAGCAGTTGATCACCCGTTTGATGAACAACGAAGAGATCAGCGAAGAAGCACAGCAGGAGATGGCAACCGTGGCAGGTGTCGACGCTCAGCGTATCGATGATATCGCGGAGTTCCTCAATCGTTGGGGTAACGAGTAGCCAAAGACATGGCCTGTGTTTTACACTGCGCGCAAATTGAGTAGGTATACTCTACGAGTAATAGGTTTAATCAGGCGGAAACAGCAATGAACGGAACAATCACAACGTGGTTTAAAGATAAAGGCTTTGGATTTATCAAAGATGAAAACGGCGACAACCGCTATTTTCATGTGATTAAGGTTGCTAATCCTGAGCTGATCAAGAAAGACGCGGCGGTGACTTTTGAACCCACCACCAACAACAAAGGCTTGTCTGCCTACGCGGTAAAAGTCATACCAGACAGCAAGTACATCTATATCGCAGGCGAGCGTCTGAAGCTCACCTCGATCAAGTCATTCCTGGTCTACAGCGAAGAAGTCCCTGTAGAGACCCGTATCGACAAAGAAAATGCTGTGCTGTCTGTCGGCGTGCTGATGAACAGCATCCGACCGAAATCAGACGTCAAGCCTGGTGAAATGCGCACGCTGAAAAAGCTGGCTATTACCACCTTCCAGGGCACGACGCTGATCTTCTCGGAAGATGAAATCGACATCGATGCGACGGTGAAACTGCTTAAAGTCTGAAACCCTTCGGACTGAATAAAAACCGGAACGCTGCTCTTTTCAGGGGCGGGTTTCGGTTTTTTTTTGATATGTGTAATTTACGTGATTCAGGTATGTAGTGATAAAATTAGTAGGTAGCAATCCGTTTCTGAATAGATATATATTATCCGTATTAAATAAATATGATCGCCAACTATTTGCAGATTAGTAGCGCGGTTAACTAATAGTGATTCACCGGTATAACTAATGGGGTAATATAAGTGATTTTTAAAAAAATATGGAAAGCTATATCTTCTGAATATACACCATCGGCCATTTGCTTTTTTCTCCTTGCAAAAATGGATTATGAAATAATATCTATCTGGCCACAGAATGAATCGGTTGATGACAGAATTAAACTTTCTTTACTATTCATTCATTTGGTGATGATTTTAGTGATGTTTACTCCGCTAATTAATCGGTTTTTGTCACGAGTAGACAATGAGAAACTTGAAAAGTTTATAGCTCTTCCGCAGAAAGATAAAAACATCACATACATCGATTATTATGATTTTCTGAGCGGGCTTGCTTTATCAGCATTTTACTTATCTATCCTTATTTTTACAATGAAGAGTATTTACGAAGAAGCAGGATGGATAATTTCTGGTATTTATATATTTACAATGTTTGTGTCTTCTATTTCTATTGCTGCATTGTCATTGCTTAGATTTATCTGGTTATTTACAAAGTTTAATAATTATATATATTGGTTTATTGTTTTACTTGCGAGCAGTATGTGTATGGCAGTTATTGGTGCCGCGATGAAAATGGCCTCGTAAAAATGCGCTTAATATCTGGAACAGTGATGATTCCGTTTTGTAATCCGTGGGATGCATTGTTGCAAAGCTTAAAGCCTCTTTTGAAGAGGCTTTAAGCCCTCAGCGACCAGGGAAGTAAAAGACTGTCTTTCCTGGTGTTGAGCATTCTGCCAAAAACATAATTAACAGTATTCCAACTACTTTCTTCATTATCACGAGACTGCCGGATTTACCACGTCATCCATCAGTATGTAACGTGCTTCCTGGCGCGTGTATTGATCGATTAATGGTACAAGTCGCTGGAAATGCTCACTGGCACAATGTTCATCGAGAGCCGCGTGGTTTGGCCATTCTTCGATAAAAATAAAATGCCCCGGATCTTTTTCATCAATATAGAGGTCGTAAGCAATGCAGTGCGGTTCTTTCTTCGTTGCCGATATTAGCTCCCGATACAACGGGAGAACGGTTTCAATATACTCAGGTTTGATGAAATCCTCAGCAATGACCTTTAACATGCAGCCTCCTGGCAGAAAACGAATGCACACTATGTAATGAAGATATTTTTTGGGCAAGAGGTCACAGAGTTTTATCGGCCGGATAGTGAGTTATGCCAGCTATCAATCAGATAATCCGCATAACTGTGATCCATCTCACCTCCCGGCAACCAAAATCTCCTGCGACTCGACGCCGTCCTCTATTTGTTTCGCCACCTTTTGTAAGGCCGGAAGATGCTTTTCCGCAGCCTGTTCGATGGTCATGGCGCTGGCCATATACACCAGATTCAGGCAGCCGATCACCCGCTGTTCGCTGCGGATGGGGACGGCGATAGAAGCGATTTTCTCTTCCTGATCCCAACCGCGAAAGTTCTGGCCAAAACCGTCTTTTCGCGCGCGGGACAAAATGGCATTGAGCTTCAGCGGTTCGCGCGCAAGCTGAAACTCTTCTCCCGGTCGGGAGGCCAGCATTTCAATCAGTTCCTGCCGTTCATTCTCCGGACAAAATGCCAGCCAGGTCAGGCCGGATGCGGTTTTCAGCAGTGGCAAACGACGCCCTACCATCGCCCGGTGAAACGACAGGCGGCTGAAACGGTGGGTGGTTTCACGTACCACCATCGCGTCCACATCCAGCGTGGAAACGTCGGTCGGCCAGATGACCTCGCGCAGCAAATCCCCCAGCAGCGGGGCGGCGAGTGCAGAAATCCACTGCTCGTCACGAAACCCCTCGCTGAGCTGGCGGACTTTAATGGTTAAGCGAAAGCTGTCATCGGACAGGCTGCGCCGGACGTAACCCTCATCCTGCAGGGTTTCCAGCAGCCGTCTGACCGTGGTGCGATGCAGGCCGCTTAACTCAGCAAGTAAGCCAACACTGGCCCCACCATCGAGCCGGTTTAACATATTTAATAACATTAATCCGCGCGTTAATCCGCGTACGGTTTTGTACTCAGTGCTCTCGTCATTTTTCATATTCATTGACAAATCTACAGGTAAAACAACGTTGTGCACTTAGTGCACATCCTGGCATGTTTTGATTGTAGCGCAAAAACTCGCTTCTATACTGACCGCACAACAAAAAATTATTCACATATTTTTAACAAAACAGATTGCGCCTCACCAGGGTCTGCAATTGCGTTTTGTCCGAGTCGTGAGGTTCTGAAATGACAACAAAAAACCCGGATATCCAACCCGCTGTGCAGCATACCGCGCAGGTGGCGATTGCCGGCGCTGGTCCGGTAGGGCTGATGATGGCCAACTATCTTGGCCAGATGGGCATTGAGGTGTTGGTAGTGGAGAAGCTCGACACGCTGATCGACTATCCTCGCGCCATCGGCATTGACGATGAAGCGCTGCGCACTATGCAGTCTGTGGGGCTGGTCGAGCGCGTTTTGCCGCACACCACGCCGTGGCACGCAATGCGTTTTCTCACCCCGAAAGGCCGCTGCTTTGCTGATATCCAGCCGATGACCGACGAATTTGGCTGGTCGCGCCGCAATGCGTTTATTCAGCCACAGGTGGACGCGGTGATGCTGGAAGGGTTGTCGCGTTTTCCCAACGTGCGCTGCCTGTTCTCCCGCGAACTGGAGGCCTTCAGCCAGCAAAACGGCGAAGTGACGCTAAATCTGAAAGCGCCGGACGATCAACGTGAAACGGTGAAGGCCCAGTGGCTGGTGGCCTGTGACGGCGGTGGCAGCAACGTCAGACGCTCGCTGAACGTGCCGTTTGAAGGTAAAACCGCGCCGAATCAGTGGATTGTAGTGGATATCGCCAACGATCCGCTCAGCACGCCGCATGTGTATCTGTGCTGCGATCCGGTGCGCCCGTACGTCTCCGCCGCACTGCCGCACGCGGTGCGCCGTTTCGAATTTATGGTGATGCCGGGGGAAACTGAAGCGCAGCTTAGCGAGCCGCAGAATATGCGTCAGCTCTTGAGCAAAGTGCTGCCGAACCCGGACAACGTCGAGCTGATCCGCCAGCGCGTGTATACCCATAACGCCCGTCTGGCCGAACGTTTTCGTATTGACCGCGTGCTGCTGGCGGGCGATGCGGCGCACATTATGCCGGTCTGGCAGGGTCAGGGATACAACAGCGGCATGCGCGATGCTTTCAACCTGGCATGGAAACTGGCGCTGGTGATTAACGGTAAAGCCGGCGATGCGCTGTTGGATACCTACCAGCAGGAACGCCGCGACCACGCCAAAGCGATGATCGACCTCTCCGTGACCGCTGGCAACGTACTTGCGCCGCCCAAACGCTGGCATGGTGCGGTGCGCGATGGGGTTTCCTGGCTGCTGAACTATATTCCGCCGGTCAAACGCTACTTCCTTGAAATGCGCTTTAAGCCGATGCCGCAGTACCACGCCGGGGCGCTGGTGCGTGAAGGCAACGCGAAAACTTCACCGGTCGGCAAGATGTTTATCCAGCCGAAGGTGACGCTGGAATCGGGCGAAGTGACGTTGCTCGACAACGTCATCGGACCGAATTTCGCGGTGATTGGCTGGGGCTGTAACCCACTATGGGGCATGAGCGAGGCGCAGATCCAACAGTGGCAGGCGCTGGGGACGCGTTTTATCCAGGTCGTGCCGGATACGCAGATACATACCGATCAGGATAACCACGACGGCGTTACCCGCATAGGCGATACGCAAAACCGCCTGCGCGCGTGGTTTGCCCAGCACAACGCCGCGCTGGTAGTCATGCGCCCGGACCGCTTCGTGGCCGCCATCGCCATTCCGCAAACCCTGGGCAGCACCCTGAATAAACTGGCGTCGGTGATGACGCTCACTCGCGCTACTGCCGACATTCCTGTTGAAAAGGTTGCCTGATATGCACGCTTATCTTCACTGTCTTTCCCACTCGCCGCTGGTGGGCTATGTCGACCCGGCACAGGCTGTGCTCGACGAGGTTAACGGCGTGATCGCCAGCGCTCGGGCACGTATTGCGGCGTTCGAACCTGAACTGGTCGTGCTGTTTGCCCCCGATCACTACAACGGATTTTTCTACGACGTGATGCCGCCGTTCTGTTTAGGCGTTGGCGCTACGGCGATCGGCGATTTTGGTAGCGCGGCGGGGGAATTGCCGGTTCCGACAGATCTGGCTGAAGCCTGCGCCCACGCGGTAATGAAAAGCGGTATCGATCTCGCCGTGTCCTACAACATGCAGGTCGATCATGGCTTCGCGCAGCCGCTGGAGTTTTTGCTCGGCGGCCTGGATAAGGTGCCGGTGCTGCCAGTGTTTATTAACGGCGTCGCCGCGCCGCTGCCGGGCTTTCAGCGCACCCGCATGCTCGGTGAAGCGATTGGCCGTTTCGCCAGCTCGCTGAATAAGCGCGTGCTGTTTTTAGGCTCCGGTGGTCTGTCGCATCAGCCGCCGGTACCGGAACTGGCGAAGGCCGATGCCCATATGCGCGACCGCCTGCTCGGTAGCGGCAAACAGTTGCCTGAAAACGAGCGTGAGCTGCGCCAGCAGCGGGTGATCAGCGCCGCCGAGAAGTTTGTGGTCGATCAAAACACGCTGCACCCGCTTAACCCCGTCTGGGATAACCGTTTTATGACGCTGCTTGAGCAGGGGCGTTTGCAGGAGCTGGACGCGGTCAGTAACGAAGAGTTGTCCGCGATGGCGGGCAAATCAACGCACGAAGTTAAAACCTGGGTTGCCGCCTTTGCCGCCATTTCTGCCTTTGGCAACTGGCGCAGCGAAGGCCGTTATTACCGCCCGATCCCGGAGTGGATCGCCGGATTCGGCTCCCTGAGCGCCACTACGCAGAACTAAATATGCAGGAGAACATCATGACTTACCAATCGCAAACCGAAGCCGCTACCAGTCGTTTTCTGGAGGTGCAGGAAGCAGGCGAAACCCTACGCGTGCATTTCAATGACTGTGGGCAGGGCGAAGAGACCGTCGTGCTGCTGCACGGATCCGGTCCTGGCGCGACGGGCTGGGCAAACTTCAGCCGAAATATCGATCCGCTGGTACAGGCCGGATACCGAGTGATCCTGTTGGATTGTCCTGGCTGGGGCAAAAGCGATGGGATCGTTAACCGCGGTTCGCGATCCGATCTCAACGCTCGAATCCTGAAAAGCGTGGTCGATCAGTTGGATATTCAAACAGTCCACCTGCTGGGTAACTCGATGGGCGGTCACAGTGCTGTGGCGTTTACCCTGAGCTGGCCGGAGCGTGTGGGCAAACTGGTGCTAATGGGCGGCGGAACGGGCGGCATGAGCCTGTTTACCCCGATGCCGACCGAAGGTATCAAGCGCCTGAATCAGCTGTATCGTGAGCCGACCATCGAGAACCTGAAGCTGATGATGGAGATCTTTGTCTTCGACACCAGCGACCTGACCGAGGCGTTGTTTGAGGCGCGGCTGAATAACATGCTGTCGCGCCGCGATCACCTGGAAAACTTTGTCCAGAGTCTGGAGGCCAACCCGAAACAGTTCCCGGATTTCAGCCCGCGTCTGGGTGAAATCAAAGCCCAGACCCTGATTGTCTGGGGACGCAATGACCGCTTCGTACCGATGGATGCCGGTCTGCGCCTGCTCTCCGGAATTGCCGGTTCTGAGCTGCATATCTACCGCGACTGCGGACACTGGGCGCAGTGGGAGCATGCGGATGCCTTTAACCAGCTGGTGCTGAATTTCCTCACACGCCCTTAAGGAACGGACATGACGAATCGTAATCTTGAGCAGCTAGCCGCCGATTTACGTCAGGCTGAAGAAAAAGGGGAAGCCATCGCCCCACTGCGTGAATTGATTGGTGTGGATAACGCCGAAGCGGCCTACGCCATTCAGCGCATCAACGTGCAGTACGACGTGGCGCGCGGGCGTCGCGTGGTCGGGCGCAAAGTGGGGCTGACGCACCCGAAAGTGCAGCAACAGCTGGGTGTCGATCAACCGGACTTCGGTACGCTGTTTGCTGATATGTGTTATGGCGATAACGAAACCATCCCGTTTTCCCGTGTGCTGCAACCGCGTATTGAAGCCGAAATTGCGCTGGTGCTGAACCGCGATCTGCCCAATACCGACACCACTTTTGACGAGCTTTACAACGCCATAGAGTGGGTACTTCCCGCGCTGGAAGTGGTCGGCAGCCGTATCCGCGACTGGTCGATCAAATTTGTTGATACCGTGGCGGATAACGCCTCCTGTGGCGTGTATGTGGTCGGCGGTCCGGCCCAGCGTCCGGCAGGATTAGATCTGAAAAACTGCGCGATGAAAATGACGCGCAACAACGAAGAGGTCTCCAGCGGGCGCGGCAGCGAATGCCTGGGACATCCGATCAACGCCGCCGTCTGGCTGGCGCGCAAAATGGCCAGCCTCGGCGAGCCGCTGCGTGCCGGAGACATTATTCTCACCGGAGCGTTAGGCCCGATGGTGGCGGTGAATGCGGGCGATTGTTTTGAAGCCCATATCGACGGTATTGGTTCAGTCGCCGCCACCTTTTCAGCGGCGGATACAAAAGGAAGTCAGTCATGAGTAAGCGTAAAGTCGCCATTATCGGCTCCGGCAACATCGGTACCGATTTGATGATAAAAATTCTGCGTCACGGCGTGCATCTGGAAATGGCGGTGATGGTCGGTATCGATCCAGAATCTGATGGCCTGGCGCGTGCCCGACGCATGGGCGTTGCCACCACCCATGAAGGGGTGACAGGGCTTATCGCAATGCCGGAATTCGCCGATATCGACATCGTGTTTGACGCCACCAGCGCAGGCGCGCATGTGAAGAACGATGCCGCGCTACGTGCCGTTAAACCAGGCATCCGCCTGATCGATCTGACGCCCGCGGCAATCGGTCCTTACTGCGTGCCGGTGGTGAATCTGGCAGCCAACGTTGATCAGCAGAACGTCAATATGGTGACCTGCGGCGGACAGGCAACCATCCCAATGGTGGCGGCAGTTTCTCGCGTTGCAAAAGTCCATTACGCCGAGATTATCGCCTCGATCGCCAGTAAATCGGCGGGGCCGGGTACCCGCGCCAATATCGACGAGTTTACCGAAACTACCTCGAAGGCGATTGAAGTGGTCGGCGGCGCGGCAAAAGGCAAAGCCATTATTGTCCTTAACCCGGCCGAGCCGCCGCTGATGATGCGTGACACGGTGTATGTGCTGAGCGAAGCGGCCTCTGAGGTTGAAGTTGAAGCGTCTATTAATGAGATGGCGGCGGCGGTGCAGGCCTACGTGCCGGGCTATCGCCTGAAACAGCGTGTCCAGTTTGAAGTCATCCCGGAAGATAAACCGGTGAATCTGCCGGGTATCGGCCAGTTCTCTGGGCTGAAAACTGCGGTGTATCTGGAAGTGGAAGGCGCGGCGCACTATTTACCAGCCTACGCGGGCAACCTCGACATTATGACCTCCAGCGCGCTGGCGACCGCTGAGAAGATGGCGCAGTCCCTCGCTCGTCAGGCAGGAGAAGCAGCATGAACAGTAAAAAACTCTATATCTCTGACGTGACCCTGCGCGACGGTATGCACGCTATTCGTCATCAATATTCGCTGGAGAATGTGCGCCAGATAGCCAAAGCGCTGGACGACGCACGGGTTGATTCTATTGAAGTGGCCCACGGCGACGGTTTACAAGGTTCCAGCTTTAACTACGGCTTTGGTGCGCACAGCGATCTGGAGTGGATTGAAGCGGCGGCGGACGTGGTGAAGCATGCCAAAATTGCCACGCTGTTGCTGCCGGGTATCGGCACTATTCATGATCTGAAAAATGCATATCAGGCCGGCGCACGGGTAGTGCGCGTGGCGACCCACTGCACTGAAGCAGACGTGTCGGCCCAGCATATTCAGTATGCGCGTGAGCTTGGCATGGATACCGTCGGCTTTCTGATGATGAGCCATATGACCACACCGGAGAACCTGGCACAGCAGGCGAAGCTGATGGAAAACTACGGCGCGACCTGTATTTATGTGGTCGATTCCGGCGGCGCAATGAACATGAGCGATATTCGCGCCCGCTTCCGCGCACTGAAAGCGGTGCTGAAGCCGGAGACGGAAACCGGAATGCATGCGCATCACAACCTGAGTCTTGGCGTGGCGAACTCCATTGCCGCGGTAGAAGAGGGGTGTGACCGTATCGACGCTAGCCTGGCCGGGATGGGCGCAGGCGCGGGCAACGCGCCATTGGAAGTGTTTATCGCCGCTGCGGAAAAACTCGGCTGGCAGCATGGAACCGATCTCTACGCACTGATGGACGCCGCCGACGATTTAGTGCGTCCACTACAAGACCGCCCGGTGCGGGTGGAGCGTGAAACGCTGGCGCTGGGCTATGCCGGGGTGTACTCCAGCTTCCTGCGTCATTGCGAAGTGGCAGCAGCACGCTATGGCCTGAGCGCAGTAGATATTCTGGTGGAACTGGGCAAACGTCGGATGGTGGGCGGCCAGGAAGATATGATCGTCGACGTGGCGCTGGACCTGCGCAACCGCAAATAAAAAATGATTACGCGGCTGGCAACGTATCAGCCGCGATTCACCTGCATCGTGACCTCAGAGGGACATCTTATGACGACCCGTACCTCCGCATCTTACCGCCTGACGTTGACCGTTGGGCTTTGCTTTTTAGTTGCCCTGATGGAAGGGCTGGATTTACAGGCCGCCGGTATCGCTGCCGTCGGTATCGCCCACGCGTTTGCGCTGGATAAAATGCAGATGGGTTGGATCTTCAGCGCAGGCATTCTCGGGCTACTGCCCGGCGCGTTGGTGGGTGGCATGCTGGCTGACCGCTACGGCCGCAAGCGTATTCTCATTGCCTCTGTGGCGCTGTTCGGCCTGTTCTCGCTGGCGACGGCGATTTCCTGGGATTTCTCATCGCTGGTATTTGCCCGTCTGATGACCGGTGTCGGGCTGGGCGCGGCGTTGCCGAACCTGATCGCGCTGACCTCCGAGGCGGCGGGCCCGCGTTTTCGAGGTACGGCGGTGAGTCTGATGTACTGTGGTGTGCCGATTGGCGCGGCGCTGGCGGCAGCGCTCGGGTTTAGCGGTCTTGCCTCCGCCTGGCAAACGGTGTTTTGGGTAGGCGGGGTGATCCCGCTGCTGCTGGTGCCGCTGTTGATGCGCTGGCTGCCGGAATCACAGGTTTATACCCAACAAACGCAAGTGGCCGTCGCACCGCTGCGGGCCCTGTTTGCGCCAGCGACGGCGAGTGCCACACTGCTGCTGTGGTTGTGCTATTTCTTCACCCTGCTGGTGGTGTATATGCTGATCAACTGGCTGCCAATGCTGCTGGTGGAGCAGGGCTTTCGGCCATCGCAGGCGGCAGGCGTAATGTTTGCTCTGCAAATTGGCGCGGCCAGCGGCACGTTAATTCTCGGGGCGTTAATGGATAAACTGCGCCCGGTGGTGATGTCGCTGCTGATCTACACTGGGATGTTGGCTTCACTGCTGGCGCTGGGTACGGTGTCGTCATTGAGCGGCATGCTAATGGCGGGATTTGTGGCGGGGATGTTCGCCACCGGCGGGCAAAGCGTGTTGTATGCGCTGGCGCCGCTGTTTTACAGCACGCAGATCCGCGCCACAGGCGTGGGAACCGCCGTCGCAGTCGGGCGTCTGGGGGCGATGAGCGGCCCGCTGCTGGCAGGGAAAATGTTAGCGCTCGGTACCGGAACGGTAGGGGTGATGGCGGCTTCTGCGCCGGGCATTTTGCTGGCAGGCCTGGCGGTATTTATTCTGATGAGCCGCAAATCGCAGATGCCGTTCCCGGTCAGCGGTGCTTAAGCACTCATCCGGTTGTGGGAGTGGGGAGATTTGATTCCCACTTCCGGGTGAACGCCGTCAGTCAACTGTGTTGCCAAAGTTTAGATAAAACATGGCAACGGAGGCGTTATGAGCTGGCGGCCCTTTTTGTATCTGATTATTAATCCCCACCCGCTATTAAGCGCCCGGCGCGGTCATCTGCGTCTGGTGCAGGGTTGACTTTGCATTCTGTTAACAAACACGGTATAACAAACCTTCTTTGGATGTTTAGATGTCCATACGTTTAGAAGGTTATATGCAAACAACACAACAAAATGCGCCACTGAAGCGCACAATGAAAACGCGTCACCTGATTATGCTTTCCTTGGGTGGCGTGATTGGCACAGGGTTATTCTTCAATACCGGGTACATCATTTCCACCACCGGAGCGGCGGGAACGCTACTGGCCTATCTGATTGGCGCGCTGGTGGTCTGGCTGGTCATGCAGTGTCTGGGCGAGCTGTCGGTCGCGATGCCGGAGACCGGGGCGTTTCACGTTTATGCCGCGCGCTATCTTGGTCCGGCTACTGGGTATACCGTGGCCTGGCTCTACTGGCTGACCTGGACCGTGGCGCTGGGTTCGAGCTTTACCGCCGCTGGATTCTGTATGCAGTACTGGTTTCCACAGGTGCCGGTATGGGTCTGGTGCGTGGTGTTCTGCGCGATTATTTTTGGTCTGAATGTTATCTCCACACGCTTTTTTGCCGAAGGGGAGTTCTGGTTCTCGCTGGTCAAAGTGGTCACTATCATCGCCTTTATCATCCTCGGTGGGGCGGCGATTTTCGGCTTTATTCCGATGCAGGATGGCTCGCCCGCACCGGGGCTGAGTAATATCACGGCGGAAGGCTGGTTCCCGCACGGTGGCTTACCGATCCTGATGACTATGGTGGCAGTGAACTTTGCTTTTTCGGGGACCGAGCTTATCGGCATTGCCGCCGGTGAAACGGAAAACCCGCGCAAGGTTATCCCCGTGGCGATTCGTACCACCATTGCGCGGCTGATTATTTTCTTCATTGGCACCGTGTTTGTGCTGGCGGCGCTGATCCCGATGCAGCAGGCGGGCGTGGAGAAAAGCCCGTTTGTGCTGGTATTTGAGAAAGTAGGGATCCCGTACGCCGCTGATATTTTTAACTTCGTGATCCTGACAGCTATTCTTTCTGCAGCGAACTCCGGTTTGTATGCTTCCGGGCGCATGCTGTGGTCGCTGTCGAATGAACGTACGCTACCTGCCTGTTTTGCGCGAGTAACGAAAAACGGTGTACCGCTGACGGCGCTGTCGGTCAGTATGCTCGGTGGTGTGCTGGCGCTATTTTCCAGCGTGGTGGCCCCGGACACGGTATTTGTTGCGCTGTCGGCAATCTCCGGGTTTGCGGTGGTGGCGGTGTGGCTGAGCATCTGTGCCTCGCATTTTGTTTTTCGTCGCCGTCATCTGCAACAAGGTAAGGCATTGAGTGAATTACATTATCGCGCGCCGTGGTATCCGCTGGTGCCGGTATTAGGTTTTGTGCTGTGCCTGGTGGCCTGTGTAGGGCTGGCATTCGATCCAGCGCAGAGAATTGCGTTGTGGTGCGGGTTACCGTTTGTTGCGTTGTGCTATGGTGCTTATTTCCTTACTCAACCCCGAAACGCAAAACAGGAGCCAGAACATGTCGCAGAATAATCCGTTACGCGCTCTCCTTGATAAACAGGATATCCTGCTGCTGGATGGCGCGATGGCGACGGAGCTGGAAGCGCGAGGGTGTAACTTAGCCGACAGCCTGTGGTCAGCCAAAGTGCTGGTAGAAAACCCCGAGCTTATCCGCGAAGTGCATCTTGATTACTATCGGGCGGGGGCGCAATGCGCGATCACTGCCAGCTATCAGGCGACGCCGGCGGGCTTCGCCGCGCGAGGTCTGGATGCAGCGCAGTCGAAAGCGCTGATTGGCAAAAGCGTGGAGCTGGCGCGTAAAGCCCGTGAAGCGTATCTGGCAGAGAACCCGCAGGCAGGAACGCTGCTGGTGGCGGGATCCGTTGGGCCTTACGGCGCGTATCTGGCGGATGGCTCTGAATACCGTGGCGATTATCATTGTAGCGTTGAGGCGTTCCAGGCGTTTCATCGCCCGCGCGTGGAAGCCTTGCTGGATGCCGGGGCCGATCTGCTGGCCTGCGAAACCCTGCCGAATTTTTCCGAGATTGAGGCGTTGGCTGAGCTGTTGACCGCATATCCGCGTGCGCGGGCGTGGTTCTCATTTACCCTGCGCGACAGCGAGCACCTGAGCGACGGTACGCTGCTGCGTGACGTGGTTGCGTTGCTGGCGGGTTATCCGCAGGTGGTGGCGCTAGGCATTAACTGCATTGCGCTGGAAAACACCACCGCTGCGTTGCAGCATTTACACGGTTTAACGGCGCTGCCGCTGGTGGTGTATCCGAACTCGGGCGAGCAGTACGATGCGGTGAGCAAAACTTGGCATCATCACGGTGAGCATTGCGCGCAACTGGCGGATTATCTGCCGCAGTGGCAGGCCGCTGGCGCACGGTTAATTGGCGGGTGCTGTCGCACCACGCCTGCGGATATCGCCGCGCTAAAAGCGCGAAGCTGAGAGTTTATCGGGCCTACTTCGTTCATTGTAGGCCTGATAAGCGCAGCGCATCAGGCATTGCCGGATGGCGGCACAAGCGCCTTATCCGGCTTACAAAGCCACAAAACGTTATGCCGCATCCGCCAGAACAAACATGCCGTACGGATGGATTTCGAGATAATACTGTTCGCCGACGTCCGGTTGCAGGCGCGTAGCGTTGACCTGCAATAAAATCTCCTGCCCGTGCCATTCCACCGTCACTTCATACTGCGGCCCCATATAGGCGACGTGGCGGATCACGCAGCGCTGGCTCTCCTCGCCGCGATCGCTGAGCGTGATCGCTTCCGGGCGCACACCGACCATCCCTTCACCCTGTGTACCAAAGTGCAGCGGGCGCGGCAGATGATAGCCGTAGATATCAACGTATCTGTCGCTGAAGGTAGCCGGGAACAGGTTGGCATCGCCCATAAAGCTCGCCATAAAGCGGGAGGCGGGCTGGCGGTAAAGATCCTGCGGTGAGCCGATCTGCATGATGTGTCCCTTGTTCATCACCAGCACTGTATCAGAAACCGCAAAGGCTTCGCTCTGATCGTGGGTGACGTACAGCGAGGTGATATCAAACTGCTTTTGCAGCTCGCGGATCTTGTCGCGCATGCTGCGACGCAGGTTGGCGTCGAGGTTACTCAACGGCTCATCAAACAGCAGCACTTTCGGCTTGAGGATCAGCGCGCGGGCCAGCGCTACGCGCTGCTGCTGACCGCCGGAGATCTGGTCGACAAAGCGGTCTTCGAATCCTTCCAGATCCACCATCGCCAGCGCCTCTTTGACGCGGGCTTTCAGCTCTGCGCGCGGTACGCCGAGCATTTTCAGGCCATAACCGACGTTCTCTCCCAGCGACATATGCGGGAACAGGGCATAGGACTGAAACACCATGCAGATATCGCGCTGCTGAATAGAGCGATGGGTGACGTCTTCGCCATCAATGAAAATTTGCCCTTCGCTCGGTTTTTCCAGCCCGGCAACCAGGCGCAAAATGGTGGTTTTGCCGCAGCCGGACGGGCCGAGCAGGGTTACCATTTGCCCCTGCGGGATGGTGAGGTTGATATTGTCGATTACCGTATTACTGCCAAATCGTTTGGTGACGTTGCGCAGTTCAACGAAATTTTTCTGAGTCATAGTGCGCTCCATTACGCCTGGTTTTTGGCTTTTGAACGGGAGGTACGTGATTCGCCGATCAGCCAGTCAAAGATGAAAATAATCGCCAGCATCACCACGATCAGAATGGAACCGTAGGCAATCGCTACACCGTATTCGCCATCTTCCACGCGGTTCAGGATGTAGGCCGTCGCTACGCGGGTATCCGGCGTGACGAGGAACACAATGGCGCTGACGGTGGTAATGGCGCGCACAAAGCTGTAAATCAGCGCCGAAAGGATCGCCGGGCGCAGCAGCGGCAGCAGGATATGCGTAATGGTCCGCAGCGAACCGGCGCGCAGGCTGAGCGAGGCTTCATCGAGCGATTTATCGATTTGGCCTAAGCCCGCGATGCCTGCGCGGATACCGACCGGGACGTTACGCATCACCATTGAGATAATGACGATGGCTGCGGTGCCGGTGAGGTACACCGGAGCGCTGTTAAAGGCCAGAATGTACGACACGCCCGCGACGGTGCCCGGAACGGCAAAGCACAGCATGGTGGTGAACTCGATGGTCTTCTTGCCTTTAAACTGCTGGCGCACCACGATCCATGCGATCAGCAGGCCGAAGATCGCGGTGATCGGCGCGGCAATCCCGGCGTAGAGCAGGGTGTCGAGCAGTGAAGGCCACGCGCCGTCGCTCATCCCCTGACCGAACAGTTTGGTAAAGTTCGCCAGCGTCAGGGTGTAGTCCACGCCCCAGTTGACGGTGAAACTGCCGTAGAAAATGCTGCCGTAGAGCAGGGCGTTAAAGGCAATCCACACTGCCAGCAGTGCGACCACGCTCCATACCAGCGTCACAGGCAACGGCTGTACGTCGCCCCGGTAGGATTTGCCGGAAACGGTGACGTATGAGCGTTTACCAATCCACATATACTGCACGCAGAATACCAGCAGCGAGAACAGCAGCAGGAAGGCTCCCAACGTACTGGCGGCCTGGTAGTCGAGCTGCGAACCGGTGATGTAGAAGTAGATTTGCGTTGCCAGCACGTCGAAGTTACCGCCGAGCACCAGCGGGTTACTAAAGTCGGCCAGTGACTGCACCACTACGATTAAAAAAGCGTTCGCCAGTGCGGGTTTCAGCAGCGGGACAAACACGCCGTTAAAGGTCTGCCAGCGGCTGGCACGCAGGGTGTATGACGCTTCTTCCAGCGACGGATGAATAGTTTTGATTGCGCCGTCGAGGATCATAAACGCCATCGGCGTAAAGGCCAGAACCTGTGCCAGCCAGATGCCGGTAAAGCCATACAGCCAGTTGGTGTTGGTTAAACCAAACCATTCGACCATAAACTCGGTGATGTAACCGGAGCGTCCCATCATCAGCGTGACGCCTAAACCGACGACAAACGGCGGAGTGACGATCGGCAAAATCGAGAAGATACGTCCGATTATGGCGCTGCGTCTGGCGATACGGGTGGTGTAGATAGCCAGTACCAGACCAAAGAAGGTACAGCCGACGCCGACGGCAATCGACAGCATAATCGAGTTGAGGATCACCTGAATGATATGCGCCTGCGACAGCACATTCATAAATGCCAGCGGGGCAAATTCCCCGGCGTCGTTGGTGAACATCGGAATGAAAATGGCGATGCTCGGCCAGACGATAAAAATACCGATCAGAGCGACAATCGCGGTAAGCGAGCCGATGACGAAACGGTCACCGCCCAGCCATTCGAGGCGGGTGAGCGCCAGGGTCATGATTGCGCCAAGCGCCACAAACAGCACGATGGTGGCATAGCCTAAGCCGCGACCCTCAAGGGTGGCGCTGGCGACAATAAAGGCCATACAGAAAAATGCCCAACCCGCGTCAAGATAATGGCGGCTGCGCTGTTCGCGCCCGGCTTCATGGAATGGGCGCACCAGCAGCAGACTTGGCAGCAGATACCACAGCCAACTGATATTGAACTGCGACCAGCCGTAGGCGGCGAGTATTTCTTCGCGCGTTGACTCCAGCAGACCGTAGTCCAGGCTCCAGCTCGGCAGCAGGGCAAACGCCAGCCAGCCGAGCAAAACCCAAAGAAATATCGCATCCCGTTTTTTCACGGGATGGAGTGCAAGTGTGTGTGACATAGCGTTTCCGGTAATGTAGGCCGGGTAAGGCGTTTACGCCGCACCCGGCAAATGAACGCAACGTGGGCTTATTTACCCATCTTAACTTCGCTAACCCACTTATTGATCAACGCCTTACGTACGTCAGTCGAGCCGTACTTATCCATGTCGTAATTGATAAGCTTCAGGTCGTCGAGCTTCAGCGAGTTAGGGGAGGTCTCGGCGGTGGTGTTGGTCAGGATCTGATAGGATTTGCCTTTCTTCCACGCCAGCTCCTGCGCGTCTTTTGACAGCACCCAGTCAACGAACAGTTTGGCATTGTCGACGTTGCGCGCACCTTTCAGGATGCTGACGCCGCCGATTTCATAACCGGTGCCTTCGCATGGAGAAATCAGTTCCAGCGGTGCGCCCTGTTCTTTTTCCAGCGAGTAGTCGTGCAGGAAGCCGATGCCGATAGCCGTTTCACCGCGGGCAGCGTTACGCGCCGGGGCAATGCCGGATTTGGTGTATTGAGAGACGTTGGCGTTGAGCTGTTTCAGGTAATCAAAGGCCTGATCTTCGCCCCACAGTTGAGCAAAGGTCGCCAGCGCGGTGTAGGCGGTACCGGAGCTTTGCGGGTCAGCAATCTGGATTTCGCCCTTGTATTCCGGTTTGGTCAGATCCTTCCAGCATTTTGGCACTGGCAGGTTTTTCTCTTTCAGGCGCTGGGTATTAACGCCAAAGCCCAGAATACCGACGTAAACCGCCGAAGAGAGGTTACCTTTGACCTTTGCGGGATCGCGGAATTTCTCCATGATCTGTTCGAGGTTTGGTGATTTATACGGCTGTAGCAGACCCATTTCACCGGCCTGAGATTGTGGATCCAGCGTACCGCCGTACCACACATCCGCCTGCGGGTTTTTCTTCTCTGCATCCACTTTCGCCAGCGTACTGCCCGAGCCGTTGCGAATGAATGAGGTTTTCACATCATATTTTTCACCGAAGGCTTTGGTTTCGGTTTCGCACATCTCGTTGGTGGCGCTGCAATACACCACCAGGCGGCCCTGCGCCTGGGCTGCGTTGCTGAAGGCCGCCAGCGTCAGAGCGGAAGCAATCAGGGTAGAGGTAAGCGTCAGTTTCATTGTTTTATCCTTTGACTGAGAGAAGGGGGAATGCCCGCAATGAGCAACGGCATCAGCAATAAACCCATAAAGACAGCGGCAACCGAGAGCAAACTGAACATTCCCGACCAGCCGTAATGTTCTATGACCAACGACAGCGGCCAACCCGCCAGCGCGGCCCCCAGATAGGCGAAAAGCCCGAGAAAACCGGTAATTGAACCTGCCGCCGCTTTGTGTCCGCATTCAACGGCTGCGAGGCCAATTAGCATCTGTGGGCCAAACACAAAAAAGCCCACGGTAAAGAAACACACTGCCAGTAACGCGTAGTGGTGCACTGGTGCCAGCCACAGTGCGGCGACGGAAACCATCAGCCCCAGCGTGAACAGCAAAATCATCGGCGCACGTTGACCGCTGAACAGCAGATCCGATCCCCATCCGGCAAACAGCGCCCCCAGCAAGCCGCCAACTTCAAACAGCATCACCGTGGCATTGGCGCTGAGCAGATTCACGCCGTGGCTTTCCGTCAGCCAGATGTTGCCCCAGTCGTTGAGCGCAATGCGGATCAAGTAGACCAATACATACGACACGCCGAGCAACCAGATCATCGGGTTTTTCAGCATGGTGGTGCGCAACATTTGCCACAGCCCCATCGGCGGGCTTTGCTGCTCCTGGCGTAGCTCCAGCGGGTCATGCCGCCATTCCCCAACCGTGGGTAATCCTTCTTCCTGGGGCGTGCCTTTCAATTGCAGGGTGAGCCAGATTCCCAATGCCATGCTGATTATCCCCGGTGCCAGCATGGCTGCCTGCCAGCCCCACCAGTGGGCGGCAAAAGCGCTAATCAGCGGGATAATGGCGCCACCGATATTGATCGACATATTCCAGCAGCCCCACCAGAAGCCACGTTCGTTGCGCGAGTACCAGTGGGTCAGTAGTCGGGCACAGGGCGGCCAGCCCCAGCCCTGAAAAAATCCGTTCAGCGTCCAGACCACCAGCAGCAGCGTCAGCGATTCCCCAAAGGCGAACAGCACGTTTAAAACGCCGGTAGCAAACAGGCCAATTCCCATAAATGCGCGCTGTCCGTGGCTGTCGTGCCACAGCCCAGCGGTAAATTTCGACAAACCATAGGTCAGATAAAACAGTGACCCAAGCAGGCCGATATCGCCTTTATCCAGACCCAGATCCGTTTGCAGCGCCGGGAGGACGTAGTTAACGCTTTTGCGCGTCAGATAAAACGCGGCGTAACCAATTACCATACACATCAGCAGCCGGGGGCGTAGCGCCCGGTATTGTTGGTCTGTTTCGCTGGCTGAGCGTGTATGCATAGCAGTCTCCGTTTGTGCTGACTATAGGAAAGTGAAAGCAAAAGGGGATGAGAGAAAGTCCGCAGTGACTAAGACTTTTTCCTGGTTAGCGGCTGGTTTGTTGCAAATTTGTGGGCAGGTTAACAATTACCCGCGTGCCGTTGTTTGATTCGAGCGTCAGTTCACCGCCAAGGGCGCTCACCCGTTCACGCATCCCCTGGATACCGAAACCGGGGATTTTTTCTGGCAGAATACCAACGCCGTTGTCAGCGACGTCCAGAAACAAGCAATGTTCCCGCTGGCGCAGCGTAATCGACACATCGCTGGCATCGGCATGTTTGCATACGTTATTGAGTAACTCCTGCAACAGGCGATACAGCGTGAAGCGCACCGTTTCGTTTTCTGGCGTATTCTCTAGCTGATAATCAAAGCGGCAGCGAATACCCCGCTCAGCAAAAGCAAATTCATTCACCAGATGATGTAGTGCATCTTTAAAAGACAGTTCATCGAGCGCGGGTGGGCGCAGCTGACGAAGTAGCTGGCGGGTCGAATGGTGAATACGCCGGGCCAGGTTGTTGATCTGATTTGCTGCTTCGAGCGTTTGCTCAGGGCCTGGCGCGCGTTTGACCAGTTGCGACTGAATTTGAATGGCGGTGATGTTCTGACCAATTTCGTCGTGCAGTTCCCGCGCCAGGCTTTTGCGCGTGTTTTCTTCGGTGCGGATCAGCTGTTCGGTCAGCGCGCGACGCGCCGCCAGTTCGGTTTCCAGACGCTGGCGATAATGGTGCAAATTTTGCGCCAGATGCTGCTGGCGGCTGATGGCGATCCCCAGCCCGATGCCGAGCAGCGCCTGGGTAGCGAGGAAAATCTCCAGCTCCAGTAAATTACTGAACCCGACGCCGATTTGCCGGGCGATGGTGATCATCATACTGCCGAGCAATCCTGACAACACGCCGCCCTGCCAGCCAAATTTCCAAGCCATCACCACGTTCGGTAAGAACACCACGATCAGCAACAGGCGCTCGATCTCCGGCGACAGCACCATCTGAGTACCGATGCCAATAATAAAAAACAGGCTACACCAGATGATAAGCGAGGTGCGCAGTGGGGGATTGGTGGTATCCAGCCCGAGCAGATGATAGCGGTGCTGCTGGCGCAAAAATTCATAGATCAGATAGACAAACGGCGTCAGCAGCACGCCGCCGGTAAACGACGCCAGACCTATTAACGTCGCCGGGCTCTGGATAAACGGTGAAAGCAGGGCGGTATTGAGCAATGAGGTGAGCGTTACGGCGGCCAGCAGCAGCGTTAAGCGTTGCCAGTAAAGGGGAAAGCGGTGCCAGTATGACTGGCCGATGCTCGCCGGAATCAGGCTAATTAACGGCGCAGCCAGCAGGATATAGCCATTCAGTAATTGCTCGCTGTGCAGCCAGAACAACATTAGCAGGGGGGGCAGCACCAGTGCGGGCCAGTAACGGCGAGAAAGCAGAATTAACAGCGCGAGATAGACGCCGTGCGGCAGAAATAGCGCCGCCTGCTGGCCGTTGTGGGTCAGGTAAAACCCCAGCGTCCACAGCATCAGCCAGCCCGATCCCCAGGCCAGCAGAATAAACAGAGAAATAACCCAATGCCGAAGGTTACGCGACATTAATGCCCCGTTAATAGCTGGTGGTCGAGGGCAAAATGCACCAGATCGATGGTGCTGTGGCATTGCAGTTTGCCCAGCACGTTCGCCCGATGAACGTGCACCGTCTTGTGGCTGAGGTCGAGCTTGAAGGCGATCTCTTTTACGCTGTCGCCTTTGACCAACAGATCAAACACTTCACGCTCGCGCGGGGTCAGAACTTCCAGGACCTGCGCGGGCTGCTCGCCGCCGCGTAGTGCCCGTAAAGCATCGGCGCACAGGTAATGACCGCCCATACCTACCGAGCGTACTGCCTGCACCAGTTCTTCCGGGCCGCAGCGTTTGGTCAGGTAACCGCTGGCACCAGCGTCCAGCGCGCTTTGCACAAACGTGGGCGAGTCATAAATGCTGAGAATGATGGCGCGAAAACCGGGCTTTAGCGCCCGCAGTCGTTTTAACAGGCTCAGACCATTTTCATCCGGCATGGCGATATCCATTACCGCGACGCTGACGTCATCATGCAGAAGTGCAGACCAGGCCTCCGCTGCGCTGCTGTACTGACCGGTAACGTTAAGATCGTCTTCGAGACTGAGTAATTGCGCAAAGCCGGAACGCACCACCACATGGTCATCCACCAGCACAACATGAATCATGATATTGCTCTCTTGCCTGACAATGGTCTCTATGATGCCTGCCAGCACCGCGCTGGCAATCACCGTGGCGCGGATATGTAACGAATGTAACAAAATCGCAATAATTTACAGCGAGTGTAGGCCTGATAAGCGCATCAGGCATTGATTGCCGGATGGCGGCGCAATCGCCTTATCCGGCCTACATTCCGTAATGAGCGAAATAGCTAACTATTGCCGCTTTTTTTCTAAAAACAGATCGCTATTAACCAGAATTTTTAATTCCTTTATCAAATTGTGCCGCAACGAAATACTGCCTCCATAACAAGACAGGGGAGCAGACAATCATGGCTATTTCATCGCGTAACGCACTTCTTGCCGCACTGGCATTCATCGCATTTCAGGCGCAGGCGGTGAACGTCACCGTTGCTTATCAGACCTCCGCCGAACCTGCCAAAGTGGCGCAGGCGGACAACACCTTTGCCAAAGAGAGCGGGGCGACCGTTGACTGGCGCAAATTCGACAGCGGCGCGAGCATCGTTCGTGCGCTGGCGTCCGGCGACGTGCAGATCGGTAATCTCGGCTCCAGCCCGCTGGCGGTCGCTGCCAGCCAGCAGGTGCCTATTGAGGTTTTCCTACTGGCATCAAAGCTCGGCAATTCTGAAGCGCTGGTGGTGAAGAAAAACATCAGTAAACCGGAAGATTTGATTGGCAAACGCATTGCCGTGCCGTTTATTTCCACCACCCATTACAGCCTGCTGGCGGCGTTGAAACATTGGGGGATTAAACCCGGCCAGGTGGAGATTGTGAACCTGCAACCACCGGCGATTATTGCCGCATGGCAGCGCGGAGATATTGATGGTGCGTATGTCTGGGCACCTGCGGTCAATGCGTTGGAAAAAGACGGTAAGGTGTTAACGGACTCCTCACAGGTTGGCGAGTGGGGAGCACCGACGCTTGACGTGTGGGTGGTGCGCAAAGATTTTGCCGAGAAGCATCCTGAGGTGGTGAAAGCCTTTGCCAAAAGCGCTATCGATGCCCAGCAGCCTTATATCGCTAATCCTGATGAATGGCTGAAGCAGCCGGAGAATATCAGCAAACTGTCGCGTTTGAGCGGCGTACCGGAGGCGGATGTACCGGGGCTGGTGAAAGGTAACACTTACCTGACACCGCAACAGCAAACCGCTGAGCTAACCGGCCCGGTGAACAAAGCGATTATCGACACCGCGCAGTTCCTTAAAGAGCAGGGCAAAGTCCCCGCTGTCGCGACAGATTACAGCCAGTACGTTACCGATCGCTTCGTGCAATAAATAAGGAGGCGATGATGCTGCAAATCTCTCATCTTGCCGCCAGCTACGGTGGAAAACCGGCGCTGGAGGATATCAACCTGACGCTCGATAGTGGTGAACTGCTGGTGGTACTCGGGCCTTCCGGTTGCGGGAAAACCACGCTGTTAAATCTGATTGCCGGGTTTGTGCCGTATCAGCATGGCAGCATCACGCTGGCGGGTAACAGTGTTGACGGTCCGGGGGCAGATCGCGGGGTCGTTTTCCAGAATGAAGGTCTGCTGCCCTGGCGTAACGTGCAGGACAACGTGGCTTTTGGTCTGCAACTGGCGGGCGTGGACAAGCAGCTGCGCCAGCGTATTGCCCTGGATATGTTGCAGAAAGTCGGGCTGGAGGGCGCGGGAAAACGCTTTATCTGGCAACTTTCCGGTGGGCAACGTCAGCGCGTCGGCATTGCGCGGGCGCTGGCGGCCAATCCGCAGCTGTTGCTGCTGGATGAACCTTTTGGCGCGCTCGACGCCTTTACTCGCGAGCAGATGCAAACCCTGCTGCTGAAGCTGTGGCATGAGACCGGCAAACAGGTGCTGCTGATTACCCACGATATTGAAGAAGCAGTATTTATGGCGACAGAACTGGTATTGCTGTCCCCAGGCCCTGGCCGGGTACTGGAACGTCTGCCGCTCAATTTCGCCCGTCGCTTTGTGGCCGGAGAGTCGAGCCGCAGCATTAAGTCCGATCCGCAGTTTATCGCCATGCGCGAGTACGTGTTAGGTCGTGTCTTTGAACAACGGGAGGCATTCTCATGAGCGTGGTGATTAATGATAAACCCCGTCGCCAGCGGGTGCTGAACTGGCGTTGGCCGTTTTCGCGACAGATTACCTTAAGCCTCGGTACGCTGGCCGTCATTCTGGAGGTGTGGTGGACGGTGGCGGCGCTGCAGTTAATCAGTCCGTTGTTTTTACCGCCACCGGGACAGGTTTTACAAAAGCTGCTCGTCATTGCCGGGCCGCAAGGGTTTATGGATGCCACGCTGTGGCAGCATCTGGCGGCGAGTCTGACGCGTATTGTTATCGCGCTGCTGGCGGCGGTGCTGCTGGGCGTTCCGGTTGGGATCGCGATGGGGCTGAGTCCTACGATGCGCGGCATTCTCGATCCGATCATTGAACTGTATCGTCCGGTTCCTCCCCTGGCCTATTTACCGCTGATGGTCATTTGGTTTGGCATCGGTGAAACCTCCAAGATCCTGCTGATCTATCTGGCGATTTTCGCCCCTGTGGCGATGTCGGCGCTGGCGGGGGTGAAAAGTGCGCAGCAGGTGAGAGTGCGCGCCGCGCAGTCGCTGGGGGCCAGCCGTAAGCAGGTGCTGTGGTTTGTTATTTTGCCGGGGGCATTACCGGAGATCCTCACCGGGTTACGCATTGGGCTTGGCGTGGGTTGGTCGACGCTGGTGGCAGCTGAACTGATCGCGGCCACGCGAGGGTTAGGATTTATGGTGCAGTCAGCCGGTGAGTTTCTGGCAACGGATGTGGTGCTGGCAGGGATCGCGGTCATTGCCGTTATCGCATTTATTTTAGAACTGGGTCTGCGCGCGATTCAGCGTCGCCTGACGCCCTGGCATGGAGAAGTACAATGAGTGAACGTTTGAGCATTACCCCGCTGGGGCCGTATATTGGCGCACAAATCACTGGTGCGGATTTAACGCGTCCGCTGAGCGATAATCAGTTTGAACAGCTTTATCACGCGGTACTGCGTCACCAGGTGGTGTTTCTGCGTGAGCAGGTGATTACGCCGCAACAGCAGCGGGCGCTGGCGCTGCGTTTCGGCGATCTGCATATTCATCCGGTCTATCCACATTCCGAAGGGGTAGAGGAAATTATCGTGCTGGATACCCATAACGATAATCCGCCGGATAACGATAACTGGCACACCGATGTGACCTTTATCGACACGCCGCCTGCCGGGGCGATTCTGGCAGCAAAAGAGCTGCCATCCGCCGGGGGAGACACTCTATGGACCAGCGGAATTGCTGCTTATGACGCATTGTCTGAGCCGTTTCGTCAGTTGCTGAGTGGCCTGCGGGCAGAGCATGATTTCCGTAAATCGTTCCAGGAATATAAATACCGCAAGACACCAGAAGAGCATCAGCGCTGGCTGGATGCGGTGGCGAAACATCCGCCATTGCTACATCCGGTGGTGCGCACGCACCCGGTAAGCGGTAAACAGGCACTGTTTGTGAATGAGGGATTTACTACGCGAATTGTCGATGTGACGGAAAAAGAGAGCGAGGCGTTACTAAGCTTTTTATTCGCGCATATCACCAAACCGGAGTTTCAGGTGCGCTGGCGTTGGCAGCCCGACGATGTGGCGATTTGGGATAATCGCGTCACGCAACATTATGCCAATGCGGATTATCTGCCACAGAGGCGCATTATGCACCGGGCGACAATTTTGGGAGACAAGCCGTTTTATCGGGCGGGATGATTGCCGGCGGCGATTGACTTACCGGGCCTACGATCTGTAGGCCGGATAAAGCGAAACCGCCATCCGGCAACAATGTGATTAGCGCAGGATTTTTTTCTCAGCCAGATCCAGTGCGAAGTAGCTGAAGATCAGATCCGCGCCAGCGCGTTTGATCGAGCCTAAGCTTTCCAGAACCACATTCTCTTCATCTATTGCACCTGCCATCGCCGCAAATTTGATCATCGCGTATTCACCGCTGACCTGATAAGCGCCAATCGGAAGCTCGGTGCGCTCGCGGATATCACGCAGAATATCGAGATACGCGCCTGCCGGTTTCACCATCAGGCAGTCTGCTCCCTGGGCTTCATCCAGCAGCGATTCGCGAATCGCTTCACGGCGATTCATCGGGTTCATTTGATACGTTTTACGATCGCCTTTCAGCGCCGTGCCTGCGGCTTCACGGAACGGGCCGTAGAAAGAAGAGGCAAACTTGGTGGAGTAGGACATGATCGCAGTATCGGTGAAGCCCGCGGCGTCCAGCGCCTGGCGAATCGCCTGTACCTGGCCGTCCATTGCGGCGGAAGGGGCGATGAAATCTGCGCCCGCTGCTGCGGCAACGACTGCCTGTTTGCCGAGGTTAGCAAGGGTTAAGTCGTTATCAACGCCGTGTTCGCATAATACGCCGCAGTGACCGTGCGAGGTGTATTCACAGAAACAGGTGTCGGACATGACGATCATTTCTGGTACGGTCTGCTTACAGATACGCGACATGCGCGCCACCAGACCGTCTTCTTTCCAGGCATCGCTGCCGGTCTCATCGGTGTGATGAGAAATCCCGAAGGTCATGACCGAGCGGATACCGGCATTAGCAATACGTTCGATTTCGCGCGCCAGGTGTTTCTCTGGAATGCGCATCACGCCGGGCATGGCGTCGATAGCTTTGTAATCGTCGAGTTCTTCTTCAACAAAGATCGGCAACACCAGGTCATTTAAGCTGAGTGTTGTCTCTTCAAACATAGCGCGCAGCGCAGGGGATTTGCGCAGGCGACGAGGGCGTTGGATTAGGTCTGTCATGGTATGCCTGATGTTTGTGGAATCGAAGGCCGTAGTATACCCGAACCTGAGGGCGAGGGGTTTACGAAAGTTGGCGTTATGCCGAGGTTATGGTGATGTTACCAATGCTTGGTATTATGTATTATCTCTATTTTTGCAATTATGACTATTTTAAATAGTGATTAGTTTTATGGTGAATTTAGTTTAATTTAATTTTTAATTAAGTGGCGGGATTTAACGGCATTTATTTGCTGACGTTTGATTTTTAAGTTAATCATAAATTTAATATATTGTTTTGCCAGTGTCTTTGCATGTAACTATCTAAAATAGAAATGATTTTTACGTTTGTTTGCTGTTTCGAATAATTTGCATATCTATTGTCCGTAATCGGACTTAAGCCAAAGAATAATTGAACCTTTCCTTTGTGAAACCGCATAATCCTTCCCGCGAAACATAAAATGTTTTCTTTGCATTGATAATTGATGGATCAACTATATTACGTCCCTGAGGAGGGATGACAAATGCACACTTGGAAAAAGAAGCTTGTAGTATCACAATTAGCATTAGCCTGCACTTTGGCAATCACTTCTCAGGCGAATGCTTCAACTGATATCTCTGGGACCACCTACACAACGTTTGCTCATTATAATGACGCATCTTATGCGGATGGCGTCTATTATGATGGATATGTCGGTTGGAACAATTACGATACCGATAGTATTTATAACGGTGATATTTATCCGGTAATCAATAACGCCACTGTCAACGGCGTTATTTCTACTTATTATCTGGATGATGGGCTGTCTACTAACACCAATAACAACAGCCTGACCATTAAAAACAGCACCATTCACGGTATGGTGACATCCGAATGTATGACCACGGATTGTACTAACCGTACGGGTACTGACTATTACTACGATCGCCTGGCGATGAACGTCATCAACTCAACTATCGATGACAACTACGAACATTATACCTACAACGGTACGTATAATGACGCAGCTGACACGCACGTTGTCGACGTTTATAACCTGGGTACGGCTATCACACTGGATCAAGAAGTTGATCTGTCTATCTCCGCCAACTCTCACGTCGCTGGCATTACCCTGACTCAGGGTTACGAGTGGGCAGATATTGACGATAATACCGTCAGCACTGGCGTAAACAGCAGTGAAGTATTTAACAACACTATCGCTGTCAGCGATTCTACCGTGACCTCTGGCTCATGGTCTGACGAAGGTACCACCGGCTGGTTTGGTAACACCAGCAATGCAAGCGACTACAACGGTAATGGCTGGAACGCTGACGATATTGCATTAGCGGTTATTGCACATCCGGATGCGGATAACGCGATGCAGACCACTGCCACGTTTGATAATTCCACGCTGATGGGGGACGTGCTGTTCTCCAGCAACTTCGATGAGAACTTCTTCCCGAACGGTGCTGACACTTATCGTGATACCGATGCTGACCTGGATACCAATGGTTGGGACGGTACTGACCGTCTGGATCTGACCCTGAACAATGGCAGTAAGTGGGTCGGTGCGGCAATGTCTGTGCACCAGGTTGACACCGATGGTGACGGAGTTTATGACAGCTACGCTGCAGGCACTGAAGCCACCGCTACTCTGATCGACATCACCGCTAACAGCCTGTGGCCGGATTCAACCTACGGAATCGATAGCGACACGACCTCTTATGACGAAAATGGTCATGTGGTAGGTAACGAGGTTTATCAGAGCGGCCTGTTCAATGTGACCCTGAATACGGGTTCACAGTGGGATACCACCAAAACATCTCTGATCGACACCCTGAGCATTAACAGCGGTTCGGTTGTCAACGTGGGTGATTCTATCCTGATCTCCGACACTATTGGCCTGACCGGTGGTTCTGCACTGAACATCAACGAAGATGGTCATGTTGCAACAGATACTCTGTCTATCGACAACAGTACTGTAACGATTGCTGACGACGTATCTGCTGGCTGGAGTGTAGGTAGTGCTGCGCTGTATGCAAACACCATTAACGTCACCAACAACGGCGTTCTGGATGTGGGTAACAGTACCGGTAATGCGCTGCAGGTTGATACCCTGAATCTGACCAGCTACACCGACGCTTATAACCATGTTAACGCGGGTGTTTTCGACATCAACAGCAACAACTATGTGCTGGATGCTGACTTGACCAACGATCGCACTAACGATGAATCTCAGTCTAACTACGGTTATGGCGTGATCGCGATGAACTCTGATGGTCATCTGACTATCAACGGTAACGGCGATTCCGACACCTCAGGCGATCAGTCTGAAGTTGATAACTATGGTGACCATGTAGCGGCGGCAACCGGTAACTACAAAGTCCGCATCGACAACGCGACTGGCGCAGGTTCTGTTGCTGATTACAAAGGAAAAGAGCTGGTCTACGTTAACGACGCGAACAGCACTGCGACCTTCTCTGCAGCCAACAAAGCTGACCTGGGTGCTTACACCTATCAGGCACAGCAGCAGGGTAACACCGTTGTTCTACAGCAGATGGAACTGACAGACTACGCGAACATGGCGCTGAGCATTCCGTCTGCTAACACCAATATCTGGAACCTGGAACAAGATACCGTTGGTACTCGTCTGACTAACGCGCGTCATGGTCTGGTTGATAACGGTGGTGCATGGGTTAGCTACTTCGGTGGTAGCTTCGATGCAGATAATGGCACCATTAACTACGATCAGGATGTTAACGGCATCATGGTCGGTGTTGATTCCAAAATTGATGGTAACAACGCTAAGTGGATTGTCGGTGCTGCAGCAGGCTTCGCGAAAGGTGATATGAGCGACCGTACCGGTCAAGTGGATCAGGATAGCCAGACTGCCTACATCTACTCTTCTGCTCACTTTGCCAACAACATCTTTGTTGACGGTAACTTAAGCTACTCTCACTTCAACAACGATTTGACTGCTAACATGAGCAACGGTCAGTATGTTGATGGCAGCACCTCATCTGACGCCTGGGGCTTTGGCCTGAAACTGGGTTATGACCTGAAGCTGGGTGACGCAGGTTACGTAACGCCATACGGCAGCGTATCCGGTCTGTTCCAGTCTGGTGATGATTATAAGCTGAGCAACGACATGAAAGTTGACGGTCAGTCTTATGACAGCATGCGCTATGAACTCGGTGTAGATGCAGGTTATACCTTCGCCTACAGCGACGACCAGGCGCTGACCCCGTACTTCAAACTGGCCTACGTTTACGATGACTCTAACAACGATTCTGACGTAAACGGCGACTCTATCGACAACGGTGTAGAAGGTTCTGCGGTACGTGTTGGACTGGGTACTCAGTTCAGCTTTACCAAAAACTTCAGCGCATACACCGATGCTAACTACCTCGGTGGTGGCGATGTTGATCAAGACTGGTCTGCAAATGTTGGTGTTAAATATACCTGGTAAGACATCTCTTGTTGTTAAAGAAAAGATAATCTAACTCAGAAAAATGCCCGTCACGGATTTGACGGGCATTTATTGCAAGGAATGCCCAAATGTTGTCTGCAAATAAACCGCTTGTGGAATTTGGTAAGCTTGATAAATGTTTGTCAAAATATGGCAAACACTTTGAGTGTGATAACGATAAAGAAATAATTTATTCCAGTGATATAAACAGTGACGATACCTTTATCATTTTAAATGGTGTAATTTCCCTGAGGCGAGGGGAGAATGTGCTGGTCGGTATTGCGCAGGCACCATTTATTATGGGGCTTTCAGATGGTGTGATAAAAACAGATATACAATACAGATTAATCACAGAAAGCGATTGTACGGGATACCATCTACCTGCCTCGCAAACAATTAATATAATTGAAGAGTGCCAGCTTTGGCGTGAAGCTTTTTGTTGGTTGGCATGGCAAAACTCCATGCTTGAATTACGCGATCTGCAGTTGATCGGCAACAACTCCTACGATCAGATCCGCGCGACATTGATCTCTATGACGAAATGGGATGAAGCCCTTCGTTCACGCATTGGAGTTATGAACTATATTCACCAACGCACACGAATTTCACGCTCGGTTGTCGCTGAGGTTCTCGCGGCATTGCGCAAAGGCGGTTACATTGAAATGAATAAAGGCAAACTGGTGTGCATTAACCGTTTGCCTTTTGAGTATTGAATCAGGATGCAGGAATGACCTGTGGCTTGTACCCGCTCAATTCTGCAACCAGTTCGTTGATACCGTCGCTCATATTGGTAAAACGGGTCAGCGGAGAGCGCGTCACTACGACAAATGCCCCAACGTTTTGCTGTGGGATCATCGCCATATAGGTAATGAAGCCACCGCCGCCACCGGTTTTTTGAATAATTCCCGGTCTGCCATTCTTCGGCGCCATGTAGACCCAGCCCAAACCAAGCGCATCGGCTCTGCCTGGAACGTCCATTCCCACCACTTTAGTTAACTGCGTACGCTGGTAAATCAGCGTCTGCATCCGGTCGGCCTGCTGGCTACGATGATAAAAGTCAGAAGAGAGATACTGCTGCATCCAGCGCATCATATCGCCAGGCGTTGAATAAACGCCGCCGCTACCCATCGCTGCCAGCGTATTGTTACAAGGGCTGGCACCTTTTTCCGCGACCATCAGGCGTCGGCACTGATCGGGTGATGGCGTAAAGGTGGTGTCTTTCATCCCCAGCGGACGGGTGATTTTTTCTTCAAACAGCTGCGGATAAGGCTTACCTGACGCGGTACCCAGCGCATCGGCCAGCAGATCAAACGCCAGGTTGGAATAAGAAGCCTGCGATCCTGGCGCGGCTTTAAGCGTAGCCGTTGAGAGATAGCTCCAGCGCTGCTCGCGGGTTGGCCAGACAAACACCGGCCGTTTGGCTGCCCCGCCTGGCTGTTCGCGCGGTAGTGCGCTGGTATGTGTCGCCAGATTCACCAGCGTAATTGGTGTTCCTTGATAAGTGGGTACGCGTGCACCAGGTGGTGCATATTTACTCAATGGATCGTTGAGTTTGACCGTGCCTTGATCGAGTAATTTCACCAGCATTTCGCTGGTCATTAATTTGGTAATTGAGGCAATGCGGATTACGGAATCCAGTTGCGGGTGAACATTATTGCCGGGGCGTGTTTCACCAAAACTGCGAAATACACGCTGATTACCATCAATCACCACGAGCGCCATCCCCGTAGCACCACTGCCGTAAAATATATGGTCGGCATAACGATCAACGATATCAGAGGCGAAGACCGGATCGGTTATAGGCTGTGCCGCCTGGACAGATGTCAATGACGCCGCACACAGCGCGGCAGAAAAAAGCAGACTACGTTTCAACGGTGGTGTCCATGAGTTAGAGAAAGTGAAAAAGGATGTCGTGCGTATGCGTATTTATACTACTCATCGGCGTATTGCAAAGCGCTTATCAACCAATAATAGTGGGAAAAACGTAACGATGAGTAAACACAGGAGTTTCCTGGATTGCGGATGTTCGCTTTTGTGATCTCACGCTGTGATAATCTGCACATACTGGAACGTTGTCGAGTGTGAAAACCACAGAAACAATTCTTCATAACCGAGGTGCGAACTAAGTGCCTCGGTTTTGGTCACAATTGTCGGTTTCAGCTTGTGTTTTTGGGCGTAAGCCGTCTGGCCTCCGCACTCTACGGTGGCAAATGCACAGCAGTCGTCATAACGATAAGAAGTTAGCAGGAGAGCACTATGTTTAAGTCTTTTTTCCCAAAGCCGGGGCCGTTCTTTATTTCGGCATTTATTTGGGCACTCGTCGCCGTTGTATTCTGGCAAGCAGGTGGGGGAGCCTGGGTTGCACATATTACCGGCGCGTCGGGAGACGTACCTATTAGCGCAGCGCGTTTCTGGTCGTTGGATTACCTGATTTTTTATGCGTACTACATTCTTTGTGTCGGGGTGTTCGCGCTGTTCTGGTTTCTCTACAGCCCACACCGCTGGCAGTACTGGTCTATTCTTGGCACATCGCTGATTATTTTTGTGACTTGGTTTCTGGTTGAAGTCGGTGTCGCTGTCAACGCCTGGTATGCGCCATTTTATGACCTGATTCAAACTGCGCTCAGCGCACCACACAAGGTGAAGATTGAGCAGTTCTATCATGAAGTGGGCATTTTTCTCGGTATTGCGCTGATAGCCGTAGTCATTGGCGTGATGAACAACTTCTTCGTCAGCCACTATGTGTTCCGCTGGCGTACCGCGATGAACGAACACTATATGGCGCACTGGCAGCATTTGCGTCACATCGAAGGCGCAGCGCAGCGTGTGCAGGAAGACACCATGCGTTTTGCTTCTACGCTGGAAGATATGGGCGTCAGCTTTATCAACGCGATTATGACGCTGATTGCCTTCCTGCCTGTACTGGTTACGCTCTCTGCCCATGTTCCTGACCTGCCGATTGTTGGACATGTGCCTTATGGCCTGGTGATTGCCGCGATTGTCTGGTCGCTGATGGGAACCGGTTTACTGGCCGTGGTCGGGATAAAACTTCCCGGGCTGGAGTTTAAAAACCAGCGCGTGGAAGCGGCCTATCGTAAAGAATTGGTGTATGGCGAAGATGATGGCAACCGTGCGACGCCACCGACGGTGCGTGAACTGTTCCATGCGGTACGGCAAAACTACTTCCGCCTCTATTTTCACTATATGTACTTCAATATCGCCCGTATTCTTTACCTGCAGGTTGATAACGTTTTCGGTTTGTTCCTGCTGTTTCCGTCAATTGTTGCCGGTACGATTACGCTCGGTTTGATGACGCAAATCACCAACGTGTTTGGCCAGGTGCGCGGCTCGTTCCAGTATCTGATTAACTCCTGGACAACGTTAGTGGAACTGATGTCTATTTATAAGCGTCTGCGCAGCTTTGAACGAGAGCTTGATGGTCAGGATATTCAGGAAGTTACCCATACGCTGAGTTAATAATAAGGAGATGCTATGTCGACGGTTTCCCGTCTTTACCCCTTGTCTGGTCTGGCAGCACTGGTGCTGGTGGGATGTAGTAGCCAACCCGCGCAGCCGCTAAAAAAGGGGGAGAAAGCCGTCGATGTGGCGAGCGTGGTGCGCCAGAAAATGCCCGCCAGCGTGAAAGACCGGGACGCGTGGGCGCAGGATTTGGCAAAGACCTTTGAAAGCCAGAAGCTGGCACCGACGGTTGAAAACATCTGTTCGGTGCTGGCGGTAGCGCAGCAGGAGTCAAACTTCCAGGCCGATCCGGCTGTTCCTGGTTTAAGCAAAATAGCCTGGAAAGAGATTGATCGTCGCGCAGAACGCATGCATATCCCGCTGTTTGTCGTGCATACCGCGCTAAAGATTAACTCGCCAACGGGGAAAAGCTACAGCGAGCGTCTGGATACGGTGAAGACGGAAAAACAGCTTAGCGCTATCTTTGATGATTTCATCAACATGGTGCCGATGGGGCAGACATTGTTTGGATCGCTTAATCCGGTACATACCGGTGGTCCAATGCAGGTCAGTATCGCGTTTGCTGAGCAGCACACCAGCGGGTATCCGTGGAAAATGGCGGGGACGGTACGTCAGGAAGTGTTTAGCCGCCGTGGTGGGCTGTGGTTTGGTACATATCATCTGCTCAATTACCCGGCGAATTACAGTGCGCCAATCTTCCGCTTCGCCGATTTTAATGCCGGATGGTATGCGAGCCGCAATGCAGCTTTCCAGAATGCGGTCAGTAAAGCCAGCGGAGTGAAGCTGGCGATGGATGGGGATCTGATTCTCTATGGCAGCAGTGAGCCGGGCAAAACGGAGCTGGCGGTACGTAAACTGGCCGGGAAGCTAGGGATGAGCGAGAGTGAGATCCGCCGTCAACTGCAAAAAGGTGACAGCCAGGCCTTTGAAGAGACCGCACTGTACGAGAAGGTCTACAAGCTGGCGGAAGCAAAGACCGGGAAAGCGCTTCCTCGTGAAATGCTGCCGGGCATTCAACTGGAAAGCCCGAAGATCACGCGTAATCTGACTACCGCATGGTTTGCTAAACGCGTGGACGATCGTCGGGCGAAGTGTATGAATCAGTCATCTTTATGATGACGGTGACGCCAGCGCATGATCGCCGCGATGGCACCAAGAATCAGGCTTCCTACCAGGAAGGGGATCAGTCCAAAGAGAGTACCGACGCCTAAACCGATTTCGACCCGCGGGCGTCCTGTCTCTTGCATTTGCAGCTGCATCAGTTCTTCATAGATGCCGGGTGCGTGGGCCAACAGATTTAAAATCTGTGCACCCGCCCAGAAGCAAAACAGCACAAATACGGCATACGCAATGTTGCCGGGCAGGGAGGAGGGATCCCGATGCTTGCCCTTAAACAGGGATTTTGAGAGCGTAAAATCAGCCATAAAGACCTCCGGAAATAACCCGCTTTTTTTGACGTAATGCCTGGAACTGAGAGTGAGTCTGACAGGTGATCGGCAATGTCAATATCAGAATGATGGTAATTTCAGGTAGAGATTATTCCTGGATTTCGGTTTTTTGTTGATGGTCACAATTATGTAACCTTAAGTGAAACTGAGTTACATTTAAGAAATTCCGCACAGACCACAGACGCCCTCGGGGAAATGTGCGAGGATGCCTCCCTGTGTTGTATTTTCACCGGAGCTGTTATGAACCTGCCTGTAAAAATCCGCCGAGACTGGCACTACTATGCTTTCGCTATTGGGCTTATCTTTATTCTGAATGGCGTGGTGGGGTTATTAGGTTTTGAAGCGCAGGGATGGCAAACCTATGCGGTGGGGCTGGTGACCTGGGTGATTAGCTTTTGGCTGGCCGGATTAATCATCCGTCGCCGCGTTGAAGATGATGAAGCAAAGGATGCCCAATAGCTCTATCAGGCATCCTGACGGGTTTACATACTGGTTTTCAGCGCGCTATCTGCAGCATGGCGTTCCAGTGCCAGTTCGATCAGGCGAGTGATCAAATCGGTATAGCCTAAACCGCTCGCCTGCCACAGTTTCGGATACATACTGATGTTGGTAAAGCCAGGCAGCGTGTTGATCTCATTGATCACAACGTCGTTTTCAGCAGTTAAGAAGACGTCCACGCGCGCCATGCCGGCACAGCCCAGAGTCTGGTATGCCTGAATGGCGATTTCGCGGATCTTATCGTTAATCTCTGGCGCAATTGCTGCCGGAACGACAACTTTGGCACCGTTATCGTCAATGTATTTAGTGTCGTAAGCGTAAAAATCGCTGTTCAGCACGATCTCACCACAGGTACTGGCCTGCGGATGATCGTTGCCCAGTACCGCACATTCGATCTCGCGGCCTTTGATCCCTTGCTCCACAACGACTTTATGATCGAATTCAAATGCCAGCGCGACGGCCTGATCGTATTGGGCTTCGCTGGTTACTTTACTGACGCCAACGGACGATCCCTGGTTGGCCGGTTTTACAAACAGCGGCAGACCCAGGCGGGATTCTACTTCGGCAAAGCTGATGCTGTTGCGATTCGCGCGAGTGAGCGTAATAAATGGCGCGATGTTTAACCCGGCATCACGCAGCAGACGTTTGGTCACGTCTTTATCCATACAGGCAGCAGAACCCAGCACATCAGAACCGACAAACGGCAGGTTCGCCACGCGCAGCATGCCCTGCAGAGAGCCATCTTCACCCAAAGTACCGTGTACGATTGGGAAAATAACATCGACCGTCGGCAGTGGTTGACCGTTTTGTGCATCGATCAACTGGTGCTCTTGTTTACCGGGTACCTGCGCCAGGCTGGTTTCAGAAGGCCGCAGCGCAATATGCGCCGGATCGTCTGAATTGAGCAGATAGCTACTGGCATCGCTGACGTGCCATTGCCCTTGTTTATCAATACCTAACAGCACAACGTCAAAGCGAGTCTTGTCGATGGCATCGACAATATTTTTTGCCGATTGCAATGACACTTCATGTTCCGCTGATTTACCACCAAATACGATTCCTACCCGCAACTTTGCCATCTTAAAAACCCATTCCATGAATGCAAAGCACATACATTACCACGACAAAACGCAGGTTTCCTCGGCTTCTGGCAGATTGTTTTGGCGAATGACAGGGGATTAGAAGGGGACATACACGCAGATCGCGCGGGAAGCACAATCCCCTGTTTGTATTATGGGTTTGATGTGAGCTATATCACAAATATGATGAGCGGGAAGATAAAATCCTAAACTGTGATTTATCGCACCTGTAGACCCTTATTCGGCTAAGTAATTTGTTAAGCTGCTCGCAGTTTTCAGCTACTTATCGTTATGAGTCCTTATGGAATCCTGGAGAGTTAACCTTATTTCCGTTTGGTTCGGGTGCTTTTTTACCGGACTGGCGATTAGCCAAATCTTGCCTTTTTTACCACTCTATATCTCCCAACTGGGCGTGACCTCGCATGAAGCGCTATCAATGTGGTCCGGATTAACGTTCAGCGTCACCTTCCTGATTTCAGCCATTGTTTCTCCGATGTGGGGCAGTCTAGCCGACCGCAAAGGACGCAAGCTGATGCTGCTGCGGGCCTCACTGGGGATGGCCATTGCGATTTTGCTCCAGGCATTTGCCACTAATGTCTGGCAGCTTTTTCTGCTGCGCGGGGTGATGGGGTTAACCTCCGGATATATTCCTAATGCGATGGCGCTGGTTGCGTCACAGGTTCCACGCGAGCGCAGCGGCTGGGCGCTGAGTACGCTCTCTACGGCGCAAATTAGCGGCGTCATTGGCGGACCGCTGATGGGAGGCTTTATCGCCGATCATGTTGGCTTACGGGCGGTATTCTGTATTACCGCCGCCTTGCTGGTGGTGAGTTTTCTGGTCACACTGTTCTTGATCAAAGAGGGCGTTCGCCCGACGGTTAAAAAAAGTGAACGTCTGAGTGGGAAGGCCGTGTTTGCCTCGCTTTCGCATCCGGCGTTGGTGATCAGCCTGTTTTTTACCACCATGGTGATTCAACTGTGTAACGGTTCAATTGGGCCGATTCTGGCGCTGTTTATCAAATCGATGGTCCCAGATAGTTCGAATATTGCCTTTCTCAGCGGGCTGATAGCTTCAGTACCGGGCATTTCTGCTCTGATTTCCGCGCCTCGACTGGGTAAATTAGGCGACCGTATTGGTACTGAGCGGATTTTAATGGCGACGTTAATCTTTGCGGTGGTGCTGTTTTTCGCCATGTCGTGGGTCACCACGCCGTTGCAGTTGGGAGTACTACGTTTTCTGCTTGGATTTGCCGACGGCGCGATGTTGCCGGCGGTGCAGACGCTGCTGGTGAAATACTCCAGCGACCAGATAACCGGGCGCATCTTTGGCTATAACCAGTCATTTATGTATCTCGGCAACGTCGCCGGGCCATTAATGGGGGCGACGGTTTCGGCAATGGCGGGGTTCCGTTGGGTGTTCATTGCTACAGCAAGCATTGTGCTTATAAATATCTGGCAACTAGCTATCGCGTTACGACGTCGGCGCGGGGTTCGTTGAGTTCCTGATTAACAACGCTGCCTGTCAGCGTTGTTAATCCATAATTGCGTATTATATATTTGTGTGATTATTAATTTTCTTACCTTTTTATATTGAATCATTCTGCATCCAGACGCATTTACCCTTATTTTGTGTTGTGATTGTTTTCGCAAATCTTTTTATTCCTTATAAAAATACAACTTTCATCCTCTAGGCAGTTGTGAGCCTTAATGATAACGTGGCCCATATTTTGTTAAGGGAATAGGCAAATGAAAAACCTCGTCACTGAGTTGTTACTTAAGCTCGCGCAAAAAGAAGAAGAGTCGCAAGATCTGGCGGCACAGGTCGAAACGTTGGAACGGGTAATCATCGAAATGCTGCGCAATATGGCGTGGAACGATCGGCAAATATTTATTCGTCAAATTGAGGGGGCGCTGGCTGATGTAAACCACATGCCCGCGTTTCTGACGAACATACATAGCGCTTGCGAGGGCGTACAAAAAGCGTTTTGAACCCTCTGTGGCGGGACACCCACAAATTATCATAAAAGTGTCACATCAAATACTTATAGTCGCTTTGTTTTAATTTTACCGTATTTATACATGGAGAATATAAAGTGAAACAAAGTGCACTCGCTATTGCCCTGTTACCTTTGCTGTTTACCCCGGTTATTAATGCAGAAACATCTACTGTAGCGGTTATGGATAATCGTGCCGCTCAAGGTGATATCACCACGCCGGGTGGCGCTCGCCGATTGTCTGCCGATCAAACGGCGGCTCTGCGCGAATCCCTGAACGATAAACCAGCCAAAAATATTATTTTGCTGATTGGCGATGGGATGGGCGATTCCGAAATAACGGCAGCGCGAAATTATGCTGAAGGCGCGGGCGGCTTTTTTAAAGGTATTGATGCTTTACCGCTGACCGGGCAATACACGCATTATGCGTTGGATAAGAAAACAGGGAAACCTGATTATGTGACAGATTCAGCAGCATCCGCGACGGCGTGGACGACCGGCGTTAAAACTTACAATGGTGCTCTGGGCGTTGATATTCGTGAAAAAGATCACGCCACTATTCTGGAAATGGCCAAAGCGGCAGGTCTGGCGACAGGCAACGTTTCCACGGCTGAATTGCAGGATGCCACCCCGGCCGCACTGGTTGCCCATGTCACTTCGCGTAAATGCTATGGCCCGAGCGTGACGGCTGAAAAATGCCCGACGAACGCGCTGGAAAAAGGCGGTAAAGGGTCGATTACCGAACAATTATTGAATGCCCGTGCGGATGTTACGTTAGGCGGCGGAGCAAAAACATTTACTGAAACCGCTACGGCAGGTGAGTGGCAGGGTAAAACGCTGCGTGAGCAAGCACAGGCCCGTGGTTACCAGATGGTCAGTGATGCCGCGACGCTGGCGGCGATTACCGAAGCGAATCAGGATAAACCGCTGTTGGGTCTGTTCTCAGACGGCAATATGCCAGTGCGTTGGGAAGGGCCGAAAGCGTCTTATCACGGGAATCTGGATAAGCCGGTAGTGACCTGTACGCCAAATCCAAAACGTAACGACAGCGTGCCAACGCTGGCGCAGATGACGGATAAAGCGATTGAGCTGTTAAGCAAGAATGAGAAAGGTTTCTTCCTGCAAGTAGAAGGCGCGTCAATCGACAAACAAGATCATGCCGCTAACCCGTGTGGACAAATTGGTGAAACGGTCGATCTGGATGAAGCGGTGCAGCGTGCTCTTGCTTTTGCTAAGAAAGATGGCAACACCCTGGTTGTGGTAACCGCTGACCACGCGCATGCCAGCCAGATCGTCGCACCGGATACCAAAGCACCCGGTTTAACGCAAGCGCTGAACACCAAAGATGGCGCGGTGATGGTCATTAGCTATGGCAACTCTGAAGAAGAGTCCCAGGAGCACACCGGCAGCCAACTGCGTATTGCAGCCTATGGCCCTCATGCGGCGAATGTGGTTGGCCTGATCGATCAAACCGATCTGTTTTACACCATGAAAGCGGCGTTAGGACTGAAATAAGCTGACACCCGACGGCAATACTTTTGCCGTTGGGTGGTATTTTTATCGTTAGCAGCCAAACTTACCTGTGTGTCGTCGTTCAGAAAAGGATGGTGCTATGAAAATTACATTATTAATGACGTTACTCTTTGGCCTTATTTTTTTAACTACAGTCGGTGCTGCCGAGAAGACGTTAACCCCGCAACAACAGCGTATGACCACCTGCAATCAGCAGGCAACGGCGCAGACCTTAAAAGGGGATGCGCGTAAGACCTACATGAGTGATTGCCTGAAAAACAGTAAATCTGCGCCTGAGGAAAAGAGCCTGACGCCGCAGCAGCAGAAAATGCGTGAATGCAACGTCAAGGCGACGGAACAGTCGCTGAAAGGCGATGATCGTAATAAGTTTATGAGCGCTTGCCTGAAAAAATCTGCTTAGCACTTCCGGGTGAGCAGGTAAAATCGCTCACCCGAAATATCATACTTCCGCCACCAGACCCCTTCCTATAATTTGGGAAATTTGTTTCAGAATATTCCCAAATACGATGAATGATGAAAACTTTTATCAAAAGAAGGTCGTCCCGAATGAAGCATTTATATTGCTTCATCAAAATGACCACCAACGTTCCGGTCTGCGATTTGCCCGACGAATCAGGCTGCCGCGAGCGGTGGGACTGGGGGGAATGTTTTTCCCTATCGCGTCGGTATTAGTTTCTCAGCCAATAACCGGAGGCTGGTGGCTTTTGCTGGTGGGATGGGCGTTTGTCTGGCCGCATCTGGCATGGCAATTGGCAAGTAAAGCTATCGATCCACTGCATAGCGAATATACCAACTTAAAAGCCGATGCCATCCTCGCCGGGATGTGGATGGGGATTATGGGGATAAACTTGCTGCCATCCACGGCGCTGTTGATGATTATCTGTATCAACCTGATGGGCGCAGGGGGGATGCGTGTCTTCATCGCAGGTGCCGTGTTGATGGTGGTTTCATGCCTGGTGACGTTACAGTTAACGGATATCCCCGTGGCTTTTAGCAGTACGCAACTGGGCGTGCTGCTGTCGCTGCCGGTGTTAGTGGTTTACCCGTTGCTGTTTGCCTGGGTGAGTTACCAGACACTCATCAGGCTGGCAGAACATAAACGCCGCTTACAGGTTATGAGTACGCGAGATGGGATGACCGGGGTTTATAACCGACGTCATTGGGAACTGTTGCTGCGAAATGAATTTGATAATTGCCGCCGCCATCAGCGTGACGCCACGCTCCTTATCATCGATATTGACCATTTTAAGAGTATCAATGATACCTGGGGCCATGACGTCGGGGATCAGGCCATTGTTGCACTGACCCGCCAGTTACAGATGACCTTACGCGGTAGCGATGTGATTGGTCGCTTTGGCGGTGATGAGTTTGCGGTAATCATGTGTGGCACGTCAGCGAGCAGCGCGATTGCAGCGATGTCACGTGTTCACGAACGGCTTACCCAACTGCGTTTATCCTGCGCGCCGCAGGTTGACCTGCGCATTAGCGTGGGTGTTGCGCCGCTGACGTCTGAAACTGAACACTATCGAGAATGGTTAAAATCAGCAGATATGGCTCTCTACAAAGCAAAGAATTCCGGACGTAACCGCACTGAAGCTGCGGCCTGACGTCCGGCGGTGTTAACTCAGGAGCGGCTGAGTTTTTCCGACTGCTCCATGCACTTAATCATCGCTTCAATCACCGATGAACGGAAACCGCGTTCTTCCAGGACGCGTACCGCCTCAATGGTGGTTCCACCCGGCGAGCACACCATATCCTTTAATTCGCCTGGATGTTTACCCGTTTCCAGAACCATCTTCGCCGAACCCATTACCGCTTGTGCTGCAAATTTATAAGCCTGCGCGCGGGGCATCCCCCCCTGAACGGCGGCATCTGCCATCGCTTCGATAAACATAAATACATAGGCCGGTGCTGAACCGCTGACGCCAACGACCGGATGAATCATTGCCTCCGCAATGACTTCAGCTTCGCCAAAGCAGCGGAAGATATTGAGCACGTCGGCCGTATCTTCCGGCGTGACTAAGGCGTTTGGCGTGACGGAGGTCATTCCGGCGTTCACCAGCGATGGCGTGTTTGGCATCGCGCGAATGATTTTACGGTCATGACCCAGCGCGCGAGCGAGCTGATCGAGGGTGACGCCCGCGGCAATCGAAACGACAAGGGAGTCTTTGTTCAGGCTGGAGGTAATTTCGCTCAGCACCTTAATCATAATGCCTGGCTTTACGGCCCCAAAAACAATATCAGCGATCTGCGCGACTTCTTGTGCAGACTGCGCCGCATTAATGCCGTACTGGTCGTGTAGTGCGGCGACCTTATCGGGGGAAGGGGTGTAGACCCAGATTTGTCCGGGGAGAACCTGACCGCTGGCGATCATGCCGCCAAGAATGGCTTTGCCCATATTACCGCAGCCGATAAAACCAATTTTCTTGTCCATCTTGTCACTCCCTATGGATGATATTCATTGTTTTATACCCTAAATACTTCAAGTTACTTGAAGTATTTAGGGTAAATCTGGGAAAGGTAAGCTTAGCGCGGAATGAATATGTGCAGAAGGAGAAACAGCACTTTGCCTGAAAGTAAAAGCACGCGACAATGTGCGACAGCACACCAGTGGGGAGAAGTTATGACAATATGGGTGGATGCCGATGCGTGTCCGAATGTGATTAAAGACATTTTGTACCGCGCCTCTGAGCGCATGCAAATGCCGCTTGTTTTAGTGGCCAATCAAAGCCTGCGCGTCCCGCCTTCGCGTTTCATCAGCACATTACGTGTGCCTGCGGGCTTTGACGTGGCTGATAACGAGATTGTGCGTCAGTGCAGCGCCGGTGATTTAGTGATAACGGCAGATATTCCGCTGGCGGCTGAAGTGATTGAAAAGGGTGCGGCGGCGCTTAACCCGCGTGGTGAACGTTATACCGACGCGACGATCCGTGAGCGTCTGATGATGCGTGATTTTATGGATACACTGCGTGCCAGCGGTATTCAGACCGGGGGGCCGGATAGCCTTTCGCCCCGCGACAGACAGCATTTTGCGGCTGAACTGGATAAGTGGTGGCTGGAAGTTCAGCGTAGAAAATAGAGTGTGTAATTTATTATTTACACTTTATTCATTGTGAATTCTTGTTATAGTAGGGGTTAACTCACCTCGCCATTTCTTCTGTAATTTTTTATTTACAGTTTTGGCGGTGTACTAGTTTGATGATATGATTATATTTTTAACCGCATCAGATCCCGCTTGTTGGCGGCTCTCTGGGGAAATTCTGTGATGACGCAACCTCTTTTTCTTGTTGGCCCCCGGGGGTGTGGTAAGACGACAACCGGTATGGCGCTGGCAAAGGCTATTGATTTCCAGTTCGTTGATACCGATCGCTGGTTGCAATCGCACGTGCAAATGACCGTGGCGGAAATCGTCGAAAGAGAAGGATGGGAAGGGTTTCGTGCCCAGGAAACGACCGCTCTGCAGGCTGTCACAGCTCCTGCCACGGTTGTTGCGACCGGCGGCGGTATCATTCTTACCGAATTTAATCGCCGCTACATGCGCAGCCACGGCGTGGTTATCTATCTAAGCGCACCGGTATCGGTACTGGTTGATCGTCTGGAGGCCACGCCTGAAGAAGGATTACGACCGACTCTAACCGGCAAGCCGTTGACCGAAGAGGTTCAGGAAGTGCTCGCCCAGCGCGATGTTTTGTATCGCGAGGCTGCGCACTATATCGTTGATGCCACCAATCCGCCTTCGCAGGTAGTGGAAGACATTCTTGGAATACTGGCGCAGGCAGCGCCACGGTTGCAGGGCGGTGTCTATACTTAATGTTCATCCAGTGAAAAGGAAGAACTATGCCGACACAACCACCTTACCCACGTCAAGCGACCATTGTTACGGTTGAAAAAGGGACGCCAGGCCAGACGGTAACCTGGTATCAACTTCGTGCCGATCACCCTAAACCGAATTCGTTGATCAGTGAGCATCCTTCAGCTCAGGAAGCGATGGATGCTAAAAAACGCTACGAAGACCCCGATAAAACCTGATATGAAGACCGCTCTGGCACGAGTCTTAAAAGTGCCAGTCCGGGCGTGCATCACATTATTTTAAATTTCGCCGTATACAGTAAAAATTGAAAATTAAACAATAACAATCCAGTACTGGAATGATCTGGAATCTTTACACAATACACCGCCGATCTACTGCTACGCTTTTGAGCATTTGTAGCACAGGTCAGCGCCCGGCACTTATCCGGGATTTCACAGCAAAGTAAGAAGACGGTGGAGCAACAAATGAGTACGTCGTTGGCTATCCTCACGATTGGCGTTGTGCCGATGTGTGAGATGTTACCGCTCCTGACGGAATATATTGATGAACAGCACATTACTCACCACAGTCTGCTGGGGCAGATGCAGCGAGAAGATGTGATGGCCGAGTACGGGGCTTCACCCGGTGACGAGCTGTTATTAACACTGCTTAGCGACCACCAACTTGCTCATGTCTCACGTCAGAAAGTGGAACGCTCGCTGCAAAGCATTGTGGAGGTTCTCGATAATCAGGGATTTGATGTGATCCTGCTGATGAGTACCGCCTCAATCACCCGTCTGACCGCCCGCAATAGTATCTTGTTGGAACCCATACGCATTATTCCCCCGTTAGTGGCTTCAATTGTCGAAGGGCATCAGGTTGGGGTCATTGTACCTGTTGCTGAATTGCTCAAAGCCCAGACACAAAAGTGGCAGGTGTTACAAACTCCGCCAGTGTACGCCGTGGCGAATCCAGTAGAAGGTTCCGAACAACAGCTGATTGATGCCGGGAAATATCTCCTTGAGCAAGGTGCTGATGTTCTTATGCTGGACTGCCTGGGGTTTCATCAACGTCATCGTGATTTACTGCAAAAGTCGCTGGATGTCCCGGTTCTGCTGTCCAATGTGTTGATTGCTCGACTGGCTTCGGAATTGCTGGCGTAATTTTGCGTGACAGGTGGAACGTCAGCCCCCTATATTGGTTCCTAACTTAATCACGAGATAGGGCCAGTTGTATGCTTCAAAGTAATGAATACTTTTCCGGCAAAGTAAAATCGATCGGTTTTACCAGCAGCAGTACTGGCCGCGCCAGTGTAGGTGTGATGGCTGAAGGTGAATATACCTTTGGTACTGCGGCGCCTGAAGAGATGACGGTAGTTAGTGGCGCACTGAACGTGCTGCTGCCAGGGGAAACCGAGTGGAAAGTGTATGCCGCAGGAGACGTGTTTAACGTACCGGGCAACAGCGAGTTTCATCTGCAGGTAGCAGAGCCAACATCCTATCTTTGCCGTTACCTGTAAGCGTAAAAATGACGAATGGCGATATTGAGTCGCCATTCGCTAAACACGGCTTAACGTTGCGCTTCGCCGCCTAATCCTTCCACCAGACTTTTAATCAGCGCCGCCAGTTCACCTGTCATCAGGATGAAATCGGCATCAAAACGCTGAGCATAATCTTCGCGGTCGATATCTTCATTCTGATCGCGCAGCTCGTCGCTGAACTTCAGGCGCTTAATGGAGCCGTCGTCACACATAACGAACTGAATGCGCTGCTGCCAGTCGAGGGCCAGCTTGGTGACCAGTTTGCCCGCTTCGATATGCACGGCGATTTCGTCGCAGACCAGATCCTGCTTTTTCGCGCGGATCACACCGCCGTCTTCAAGGATCGCTTTCAGTTCAGCTTCATCCAGCAGTTGGAAGCCCTGCGCCGTGGTGCCGGAGCGAACCCATTCGGTCAGCGTCAGCTCAATAGGGTTTTCCATCGTCAACGGAACGACCGGCAGCGAACCGAGACTCTTACGCAGCAGCGCTAGCGTATCTTCGGCTTTTTTCGCGCTCGCACAATCAACCATGATCAGATCGTTGACGGTATCGATCCACATCATTGTCTGGCTGAAGCGGCTAAAGGCGCGCGGCAGCAATGAGTGCAGAACTTCATCTTTCAGCGAGTCTTTTTCGGTCTTCTTAAGTTTGCGACCTTGCTCAGCTTCCAGTTTGAATATTTTTGCTTCCAGCGCCTGTTTGATAACCGGCGACGGCAGAATTTTTTCTTCTTTGCGGGCGCAGATAATAATTTGGCCATTGGCGGTATGCGTTAATGCATCGCTGTGCGATCCCATCGGCGGAACCCAGCCCATTTTTGCCATATCCTGGCTACCGCAAGGGGTGAACGTCATTGATGCCAGCTGTTTTTCCATCTCTTCGGCTCGCAAAGAAACATCGCGGCTAAGACGGTAAACCATTAAATTTTTGAACCACAGCATGATAATTTCCACGGCCTTGTCGTTAAATCCAGCGGGCATGATAGCGAATTGTCGCTATGCTTGCATTGTTAATCGGGAAGAGGAGCAAACAGTGCGTATAGGTATCGATTTGGGCGGTACGAAAACGGAAGTTATTGCGCTTGGCGATGCGGGCGAGCAGCTTTTTCGCCATCGCCTGCCCACGCCGCGTGATGATTATCGGCAAACGATAGAAACCATCGCCACGCTGGTGGAGATGGCGGAAAACGCCACCGGGCAGACGGGAACCGTGGGAATGGGCATTCCAGGTTCAATCTCGCCCTACACCGGGGTGGTAAAGAATGCCAACTCGACCTGGCTTAACGGACAACCTTTTGACCAAGACCTGAGTTCGCGTCTGAATCGCGAAGTGCGGTTGGCAAATGATGCCAACTGTCTGGCGGTTTCAGAAGCGGTGGATGGTGCGGCGGCGGGGGCGCAAACCGTGTTTGCGGTGATTATCGGCACTGGATGTGGCGCAGGCGTGGCACTGAATGGTCGGGCGCACACCGGCGGCAACGGTACCGCAGGGGAGTGGGGGCATAATCCGCTGCCGTGGATGGACGAAGATGAGCTGCGTTTTCGACAGGAAGTCCCCTGTTATTGTGGCAAGCAAGGCTGCATTGAAACCTTCATTTCCGGGACCGGCTTTGCCACTGACTACCAGCGTTTGAGCGGTAAGCCGCTCAAAGGCAGTGAAATTATCAGCCTTGTTACTGCGCAGGATGCTCTTGCGGAGCAGGCGTTGAGCCGCTATGAGCGTCGTCTGGCGAAATCATTGGCACATGTGGTGAATATTCTCGATCCGGACGTCATTGTGCTGGGTGGCGGAATGAGCAATGTCGACCGACTGTATCAAAACGTTCCGACGTTGATTAAGCAGTTTGTCTTTGGTGGCGAGTGCGAAACGCCTCTACGCAAGGCGCTACACGGGGATTCCAGCGGTGTACGCGGTGCGGCCTGGCTGTGGCCGCAGGAGTAATGTTCGCGTAGCCGGGTAGCGCAGATGCTATCCGGCAGCGTGTGTCATCAGGGGGACTGCGCGCTTCAGGCGACCGTACAGCAACAGTGACGACATCGCAGAAAATGACAGCAGTGCCGCCGGCAGTGTCACGTAGTTGTAGGCAAAGCCCAGCGTCAGCATCATGCCACCGCAATAAGCGCCAATCGCGCTGCCGAGGTTAAAGGCAATTTGCCCGCCAGCCGCACCCAGCAGCTCTCCTCCTTTAGCATTTTGCAGCAGTAAAATTTGCAGCGGCGCCGACAGGGCAAACAGGCCCGCGCAGCAAATAAAGGCGAAGGTCAGCGACGCGACTTTGATCCCGCCAAAGGCAAAGAGCAACAGCAGAGCCAGCACAATCACGAAGTCGGTTATCACCGCAATGCGCAGCGGCGTATAGCGACCAGACAGCCGACCGCTCAGCAGATTTCCCAACACCATTCCTAATCCTACCAGCATCATGATGAAGGTCATCAGCGCTTCGGAGAAGCCGGAGATATACATCATGTACGGTTTGACGTAGCTGAACCAGGCGAAAACCCCGGCGTTACCGAACATGGTGGCGGAGAAAATGAGCCACGGGGCGGGGCTTTTCAAAAAGTGAAATTGTTCGCGCAGTTTTCCTTTTGTTTCATCGCTGATGTTGGGTACCCAAAAAGCGACCGAGACCATCACGGCGATATTAAAGACGGCAATCAGCAGGAACGTATAGCGCCAGCTAAATTCCTGACTCAGCCAGGTGCCGAAAGGAATGCCAACCAGATTGGCAACGGTCATCCCCGAAATCATACCCGCGACGGCGGCGGTGACTTTTCCCGGACGGGCGAGCTTCGACAGGATTATTGCGCCAACGCCAAAAAACGCACCATGCGGGAAGCCGGAGACCAGCCTGCCTACCGCCAGCATAAAATAGGAGGAGGAGAGGGTGAAGATGGCGTTGCCAATCACACACAGTGTGACCAGAAACAGCAGAATATGCTTGAGTGAAAAACGGCTGGAAAAGAGCGCAATAATGGGGGCGCCCAGCACCACGCCAAAGGCGTAAAACGAGATCATATGGCCAGCGGCAGGAATAGAAATTCCCACGTCCTGCGCCAGCTCGGTGAGAACGCCCATAATGCCAAACTCGGCCATGCCCAGCCCAAATGTTCCCAGCGCTAAAGAGAAAATGACTTTTTTCATACCACCTGCCAACAAGAAAGACGCAGGATGTGCGTCATAGCGGCGAACGTTCGCCGCCAATAGCGATAGCTTGCGGATAAGCGAAGTGGAATGCCATTTCATATCCGTCCCTGAGTATGCAATATTGTGCTACATAGAGTGCCGGATGGCGCTAGCGCTTATCCGGCCTGTGACACCACATCCGCTGGTCGATTACTCCACCGCAAACATCTTGTCGAGTTTGCTGTAGCCCAGACCGTTGATTTTTTTCACCTTGATCTGCACCGGAATGCGTTCTTTCATTGCTTCGACGTGGCTGATGACGCCAATGGTTTTACCGGTAGCGTTGAGCGCATCCAGCGCGTCCAGAGCGGTATCCAGCGTTTCACTGTCCAGCGTGCCGAAGCCTTCGTCGAGGAACAGGGAGTCAATTCGTGTTTTGTGGCTGACCAGATCGGATAATGCCAGCGCCAGCGCCAGACTCACCAGGAAGCTCTCGCCGCCGGAAAGCGTACGCGTGTCACGCACCGCATCGGCCTGCCAGGTATCAACCACTTCCAGCTCTAACGCTTCGCTGGCCTTGCGCTGCAACAAATAGCGACCGTGCAGACGGGTTAACTGGTTGTTGGCAAGCCAGACGAGGTTATCCAGCGTCAGCCCCTGGGCAAATTTGCGGAACTTATCTCCCTCTTTCGAGCCGATCAGCGCATTCAAATACCCCCAGTCTTCGACCTGCTGTGCGACTTTTTCAATCTCCTGCATCAGCGCCTGCTGCTGCTGGCGGTTTTCAGCATCTTGCTTAAGCTGCTGGCGAATTTCGCCCTGACGAGTCGTGTTATCGCGTAGCAGCTGGGTGAGCTGCGCCAGCGCGTCGTGTAGATGTTGTGCGGTAAGCGAGAGATCTACCCCGGTTGGTTGCTGCTGTTGATGAGTCGTCAGCGCCTGCTGGGCCTGATTAAGCAGCGTTTGCGCCTGTTGTTGCTGGCTTTCCAGCGATTGCTTCAACTGCTCAAGACGGTTGAAAGTCTCTTCATCCAGCAGGGCGGCAATAAAGGCGTCACGATTGTCAAAGATGCTGGCCTGCAATGCGGAATCAAACTGCGCCTGAATGTCTGCGGCGCGCTGAACGTCCTGCGCCTCCTGCTGTTGCAAGGTTTGCCACTGTCCCTGTAAAGAGAGGCAATCGTCGTGCACCTGCCGCCAGTTTTCCAGCGACAAATCCTCAATGTCTTCAGAAAGCGCCTCGGTTTCTGGCAGCGTTTCCAGCAGCGGCGCAAGCTGGGCAATCCGGGCCTGTAACTCGGTCAGTTCATTCTGGCGCTGTTGCCACATTTGCGCTTCGTTCGCCCGTTCGCTTAGCCATGAGGCAACGTTATCCTCTGGCGGAAGGGCCAGACCATGACGGGCCAGCTCGACGGTTAGCATCGCCTGGCGCTGGTCAATATGCTGCTGGAGCTGGGTAATCTGCTCGGTATGGGCTGCGATTTGCGCCTGCAGGGTATGACGCAGGCTCAACTGGTGAAGCTGTTGTTCGTGCTCTTCCTGAGCGGCCAGCCACGGGGCAATGTCATCCTGCGGTTGTAGCGTGACGTTGAGGCTGGCGGTGACGGTCAGCCACTCTTGAGTAAGTGCTTGCTCCTCCTGAGAAAGCGTCTGTGCTTCGCGTTCATCCCGCTGAAGTTGCTGCGTGATCGCCTCAAGCTGGCCGCGTAACGTGGAACCTTCATCGGCCAGTGTTTTGACCTCTTTTTCCAGCGCTTCACGCCGCGTCTGATTCACGCTCAGTTCGAGCGTTTGATAGCGTTCAATCGCCGGATGTGCGGTGGAGCCGCATAGCGGGCAAGGCATGCCGGATTGCAATAATGCCCGTTGGCTTTCCAGATCTTTGATGCGGGCTTCCTGCTCGCAAATGACTTTTACATCGGTAAGTTGCTGATTTTTATCTTTATAGCGCTGACGTTTTTCGGCAAGCACCGCGTTGCGCTGAGTTAGCTCTTGCTGACGCTGTACAAGCGTGGCGCGTAACTGTGCCAGTTGCTTTTGCTTCGGGGCGATTTGCCCGTGTAGATTGCTCAGCCGCTGGCGTAGCGGACGAAGCTGCACATGTTGTGCCAACGCATCCGTTACCTCCTGCGGCGAAAGGGTCAGCGCGGGAAGCGTTAGTGCATTGAGCTTACGGGTGTCGTTCTCCCGCAACTGCTGCCACTGGCGTAGCTGGGCGCTGGCGTCGGACTGTTGCGCCAGAAGCGCTTTCCATCCTGCCAGTTCGCTACTCCATAAGCGGAAGCGGTCATGTTCGTTCAGCCAGTCGGTTAACGTCTGTTGTTCGGCGAGTATCGCGGTCGATTGCGTGTGCGCCTGCTGACGGATGCGCCCGCGCAGCGCTAAGCTGCTTTGTAAGCGAGTATTCACTTCCTGAATCTTCTGGCGCGTGCGCTCGATAGTAGCCGTTTGTTCCTGGATTCGCTCCCAGTGTGGGCGTAATGCTCTGGCTGGCTGCGCCAGGCTCAGCGCTGCCAGCTGCGGCTGCGCGTCTTCTTGCACCTGAAGTGCTGCCTGTAATGCCTGCTGGTGGCGGTTTATGTCCGTTTGAAGTTCATTTTGCCGAATAAGCCAGTTGAGGTGCTGTTGCTGGATTTGTTGGCTGGTAAGGTATTGTTTTTCTTCGTCAGTAAGTACCTGCAAACTTTCTGTCAGGGACTGCACCTGCTCTGGTGCTAACAGCGCAACGCCGCTGGCCTGGGCCTGCAGTTTTTCCAGTTCTGTACGCGCTGACTTGTGCTTTTCAAACACCATGGCGGAGATTTGGCCGTAGATCTCAGTACCGGTTAACTCTTCCAGCAGCTCGGCGCGCTCTTTCGGTTTGGCATTAAGAAAGGCGGCAAACTGCCCCTGAGACAGCAGCATCGAACGGGTAAAACGCCCGTAATCCAGCCCGGTAAGCTCGGCTGTCATCTCCAGCTTGTCTTTGACTTTATCGGCGAGGATTTTACCGTCGGCGCAGCGGGCCAGCTCTACGCGCGGGACCTGCAGGTTGCCCTCAGGCTGGTTGCGTGCCCGGTTCTGACTCCAGAATGCGCGGTAGGCTTCGCCGCGCACCTCAAACTCGACCTCGGCCAGACACTCCGCGGTGTCGCGGGTCATCAGGTCATTTTGCGACTGTGACACGGTATTCAGGCGTGGCGTTTCGTGGTACAGGGCGAGGCAAATCGCGTCCAGCAGGGTAGTTTTCCCCGCGCCCGTTGGCCCGGTGATGGCGAACAACCCGTTGCTGGCAAAAGGTTCTGCCGTGAAATCGACTTTCCATTCTCCCTTCAGGGAGTTGAGGTTCTTCAGGCGCAGGCTGAGAATTTTCATGCTTCACTCTCCCCTGCAAGCGTGTGTAAGGTTGCGCTAAACAGCTGATTCAACCGCTCGCGCTGAGGCTCTTCGAGCTCTTCCAGCGCCAGGCGGCGGTCAAAAACTTCCGTTACGCTTAGCTCGCTTAACGTTTCGCGTCGTTCACTGGCCATAATACGTTCACGTTGTTCCCGACTGCGGCGCACCAATAACACCTCGACCGGTAAATCTTCGGTTAAGGCCTGGATCTTACGTTGCATGTCATGCAGATAGTCGTCGGTGGTGATTTCAATATCCAGCCATATCGGCGGCTCTTGTGGTACGTTACGCCACTGTTCAAGCTGGGTGGTAATGGCAGCTAAATCGCCTTTCAGTACCGCAAGCGGCTGGGTGACCGGTACTGTGAGATTTTCAACGGCGCTGAGTTTCCCCGCTTCAAAGCTCACCAGATGTACACATTTGTTTTTGCCGCACTCGTCAAAACAGAGGGCAATCGGTGAACCGCAGTAGCGAATATGCTCCGTCCCGCCGATAACCTGCGCCCGGTGAATATGCCCCAGTGCGATGTAGTCCGCGGGTGGAAAGTTTTGCGCCGGAAAGGCGTCCAGCGTACCGATATAAATGTCACGTACGGCGTCACTTTTACTGGCGCCAACGGTGGTCAAATGCCCGGTCGCAATGATGGGCAGGTTTCGATCGCCACGCAGCGTGCAGGCGTCCTGATACTGCTGCTGGTAATAGTCGGTGATCGCCCCCAGCAGATGCTGCTGTTTTTCTTGTCCGGTTAGCCCGGCCTGGCTGGTAATGATGTCACGTGGTCGTAAGAAAGGAACCGGACACAGGATCGCTCCCGGCGTGCCATCACGTTGCGGCAGCACCTGCGGTGCATGGCCGGCGCTGGCAACGACCGTGGTGTTGAGAAACGCCAGAATATCGCGGGATTCATTGAGCGTGGCGACGGAATCGTGGTTGCCTGCCAGCACCACCAGATGACAGCCAGTTTGCTGCAGATTGACGACAAAACGGTTATACAGCTCACGGGCGTAGCTTGGCGGTGAGCCGGTATCGAAAATATCGCCAGCCACAATAATGGCATCCACCTGCTGGGATTGTGCCGTCTCCAGCAGCCAGTCGAGAAAGGCCTGATGTTCAGCGGCGCGGCTCTTGCTGTAGAAATTTTGGCCCAGATGCCAGTCAGACGTGTGAAGGATGCGCATAAGAGTTCCATGACGATAAAACAGTGGCGGGGATTATAACCTTTCAGGGACGGTAATATCTTGTCTCCGGGCTGTCATAATTCGTCTGGCTGCGTTAAACCTGGACTATCTTTTCATAAATCTGTCATAAAACTGACGCATAATGGCACCGTATTGATGGCAAACGATTTAATTATAAACAGGGCAAATCATGGCGAGACGTATTCTGGTCGTAGAAGATGAAGCTCCAATTCGTGAAATGGTCTGCTTCGTGCTCGAGCAAAACGGTTTTCAACCCGTAGAAGCCGAAGACTATGACAGTGCTGTGAACCAACTCAATGAACCCTGGCCGGATCTCGTCCTGCTTGACTGGATGCTTCCCGGCGGCTCGGGTCTACAGTTTATTAAGCATCTCAAGCGCGAAGCCATGACACGGGACATCCCCGTGATGATGCTGACGGCGAGGGGAGAAGAGGAAGATCGCGTCCGGGGTCTGGAAACCGGTGCGGATGATTATATTACCAAGCCGTTTTCTCCCAAGGAGCTGGTGGCGCGTATTAAAGCTGTGCTGCGTCGTATTTCCCCCATGGCGGTGGAAGAGGTTATTGAGATGCAGGGGCTGAGTCTTGATCCCACTTCGCATCGCGTGATGACCGGCGAAGAACCGCTGGATATGGGGCCGACCGAATTCAAACTGTTGCACTTCTTTATGACTCACCCCGAGCGCGTCTACAGCCGTGAACAACTCCTCAATCATGTCTGGGGAACCAATGTCTACGTGGAAGACCGGACAGTGGATGTGCATATCCGCCGCTTACGTAAAGCGCTGGAGCACAGCGGACACGATCGAATGGTGCAGACAGTTCGCGGGACGGGATATCGTTTTTCGACCCGCTTCTGACTGACAAGAATCAGGGCCTGATGGATTAGGCCGTTTATGGAGTAAGACGTTTGCTAGAACGATTGTCATGGAAAAGGTTGGTACTGGAGCTGATCCTGTGCTGCATACCGGCATTTATACTTAGCGCTTTTTTCGGTTACCTGCCCTGGTTTTTACTGGCGTCGGTAACGGGCCTGCTTATCTGGCATTTCTGGAATTTATTACGTTTATCCTGGTGGTTATGGGTCGACAGAAGTATGACGCCCCCACCGGGGCGAGGCAGTTGGGAGCCGTTGTTATATGGGCTGCATCAAATGCAGCTTCGCAACAAAAAGCGCCGTCGAGAACTGGGTAACCTGATTAAACGTTTTCGCAGCGGGGCGGAATCCCTACCCGACGCGGTGGTGTTGACCACCGAAGAAGGCGGTATCTTCTGGTGTAACGGACTGGCTCAGCAGGTTCTGGGACTGCGTTGGCCGGACGATAGCGGGCAAAATATTCTTAACCTGCTGCGCTACCCGGAATTCACACAATATCTGAAAACGCGCGATTTTAGCCGGCCAATCAATCTGGTGCTCAATACCGGACGGCATCTGGAAATCCGCGTGATGCCCTATACCGATAAGCAATTGTTGATGGTGGCGCGCGACGTTACCCAGATGCACCAACTGGAAGGTTCACGGCGTAACTTTTTCGCCAACGCCAGCCATGAGCTGCGCACACCGCTGACGGTGCTGCAAGGCTACCTGGAAATGATGCAGGAGCATCCGCTGGAAGGGACAACGCGCGAAAAAGCGCTGCATACCATGCGTGAACAAACGTACCGTATGGAAGGTCTGGTGAAACAGCTGCTGACGCTGTCAAAAATTGAAGCTGCGCCGACGTTGCAGCTGAATGAGAAAGTCGATGTGCCCATGATGCTGCGCGTGATCGAGCACGAAGCGCAAACCCTGAGCCAGCATAAACATACGTTTACCTTTGATGTCGATAACAGCCTGAACGTACGAGGCAACGAGGAGCAGTTGCGTAGCGCTATCTCGAATCTCGTGTACAACGCGGTTAACCACACACCAGCGGGAACGCACATTACCGTACGCTGGCAGCATGTGGCGTCGGGGGCGGAGTTTTGCGTGGAAGACAACGGTCCGGGCATTGCCCCCGAGCATATACCACGTTTGACCGAGCGTTTTTATCGTGTGGATAAGGCGAGATCGCGACAAACGGGCGGTAGCGGGCTGGGTCTGGCTATCGTGAAACATGCGCTGCATCATCACGACAGCCGTTTGAACATCGAAAGCGAACCAGGCAAAGGGACGCGATTTAGTTTCATGATCCCGGAACGTTTCATTGCCAAAAGTAACGGCTAAGACGTATTCGTAAGATAATCTTTCCAAAAGCCAGCGCAAGCTGGTTTTTTTTATGTGGTCAATAGATGCCTCCTGAATTTTACGACGTTTGATTGTTTTTTGTTCGAATTATTACCCATACCTTTTTCCATGAAATGGTTTTTTGTGCTAACCCTATTTTTCATATCGCTATATTGTTCTGGTTTTTGGATCCCACCTTGCTTTAAAACGTTATAAGCGTTTAAATTGCGCTCCAGGTGCTGTCATACCGACTGCATTTACGCGGTAAATCGAAAAACTATTCTTCGCCGCGCCAGGTCGGGAGTGTTTCCCGCTGGAATTGAGCAAAAATGCCGCTGTATTGTCCCCCAGGGAAAGGCAAAAATTTACTATTTTCAACACCACATCCACAGGCAGTAAGACTTTATGACCCATCAGTTAAAATCGCGCGATATTATCGCTTTGGGATTTATGACATTTGCACTGTTCGTTGGTGCAGGTAACATCATCTTCCCCCCAATGGTTGGTTTGCAGGCAGGTGAACACGTCTGGACTGCGGCTTTTGGCTTTTTGATTACCGCCGTTGGCCTGCCGGTACTTACCGTTGTCGCGCTGGCGAAAGTCGGCGGTGGTGTGGACCGACTGAGCACGCCTATCGGTAAAGTTGCCGGTCTGCTGCTGGCGACCGTTTGCTATCTGGCCGTTGGGCCGTTATTTGCTACCCCGCGTACCGCGACGGTCTCTTTCGAAGTCGGGATTGCACCGCTGACTGGTGACTCTGCGCTGCCGCTGTTTATCTATAGTGTTATCTATTTCGCGATTGTCATTCTGGTTTCGCTTTATCCAGGCAAACTGCTGGATACGGTGGGTAATTTCCTGGCACCGCTGAAAATCCTGGCGCTGGTGGTCCTGTCTGTCGCTGCAATCGTCTGGCCTGCAGGCCCGATCAGTAATGCGATGGAAGCCTATCAAACTGCGGCGTTTTCTAATGGCTTCGTGAACGGGTATCTGACCATGGATACGCTGGGCGCGATGGTGTTTGGTATTGTTATCGTTAACGCCGCTCGCTCGCGTGGTGTTACTGAAGCGCGTCTGCTGACCCGTTACACCGTTTGGGCGGGTTTAATGGCGGGTGTGGGCTTAACGCTGCTGTATCTCGCGCTGTTCCGTCTGGGTTCAGATAGCGCGATTCTGGTCGATCAGTCTGCTAACGGCGCGGCGATTCTGCATGCGTATGTTCAGCACACCTTTGGCGGTGCAGGAAGCTTCCTGCTGGCGGCGCTGATTTTCATCGCCTGTCTGGTCACCGCGGTTGGCCTGACCTGCGCCTGCGCAGAGTTCTTTGCCCAGTACGTTCCACTGTCTTATCGTACGCTGGTATTTATCCTCGGCGGCTTCTCGATGGTGGTTTCTAACCTGGGTCTGAGCCATCTGATTCAGATCTCTATTCCGGTGCTGACGGCTATCTATCCGCCATGTATCGCACTGGTTGTATTAAGCTTTACCCGCTCATGGTGGCATAATTCTTCCCGCGTCATTGCACCTGCGATGTTTATCAGCCTGATTTTTGGTATCCTTGATGGCATTAAAGCTTCTGCAATTGGCGACGTGTTACCGGCCTGGACCCAGCGTTTACCGCTGGCGGAGCAGGGGCTGGCGTGGTTGATGCCAACAGTCGTGATGGTGGTCCTGGCAGTTATCTGGGATCGCGCCGCGGGTCGACAAGTGACCTCCAGCGCACACTAATATCACTGACAATAAGTTTTAACCACGGGGCTATTAACATGGCCCCGTGGTTTTTTTATTGTGTTAACAGGTTAGGAATCGATGGAAAGTAATAACAAGCTAAAGCGTGGGCTGAGCACCCGGCACATCCGCTTTATGGCATTAGGTTCAGCAATTGGTACCGGGCTGTTTTACGGCTCGGCCGACGCCATCAAAATGGCGGGGCCAAGCGTGTTGCTGGCCTATATTATCGGCGGTGTCGCAGCGTACATTATTATGCGTGCGCTGGGCGAAATGTCTGTTCATAACCCGGCAGCCAGCTCCTTCTCGCGCTATGCGCAGGAAAACCTCGGACCGCTGGCAGGCTACATTACCGGCTGGACCTACTGTTTTGAAATCCTGATTGTCGCCATTGCCGACGTGACAGCCTTCGGCATATACATGGGCGTCTGGTTCCCGGCGGTACCGCACTGGATTTGGGTACTCAGCGTGGTGCTGATTATCTGCGCCATCAACCTGATGAGCGTGAAGGTGTTTGGTGAGCTGGAGTTCTGGTTCTCGTTCTTCAAAGTCGCCACCATTATCATCATGATTGTTGCCGGTTTCGGTATCATCATTTGGGGGATTGGCAACGGCGGACAACCAACCGGTATCCATAACTTATGGAGCAACGGTGGCTTCTTCAGCAACGGCTGGCTCGGCATGGTGATGTCGCTGCAAATGGTGATGTTTGCCTATGGCGGGATCGAGATTATCGGGATTACCGCAGGCGAAGCCAAAGATCCGGAAAAATCTATTCCGCGCGCCATCAATTCCGTACCAATGCGTATCCTGGTGTTTTATGTGGGGACGCTGTTCGTCATTATGTCTATCTACCCGTGGAACCAGGTGGGTACCGACGGTAGCCCGTTCGTTATGACGTTCCAGCATATGGGTATTACCTTTGCTGCCGGAATCCTCAACTTTGTGGTTCTGACTGCGTCGCTGTCGGCTATTAACTCTGACGTCTTCGGTGTGGGGCGTATGCTGCACGGCATGGCGGAGCAGGGCAGTGCCCCGAAAATGTTCGCCAAGACGTCGCGTCGTGGCGTGCCATGGGTGACGGTAATGGTGATGACTATCGCGCTGCTGTTTGCGGTGTATCTTAACTACATCATGCCGGAAAACGTCTTCCTGGTGATCGCCTCTTTGGCGACTTTCGCCACGGTATGGGTGTGGATTATGATCCTGTTGTCGCAGATTGCTTTCCGTCGTCGTCTGCCGCCGGAAGAGGTCAAAGCGCTGAAATTTAAAGTACCGGGTGGGGTAACGACGACTGTTGTTGGCCTAATTTTCCTGGTCTTTATCATCGCGCTCATCGGCTATCATCCGGATACCCGCATTTCGCTGTACGTCGGCTTTGCGTGGATTGTTCTGCTGCTGGTCGGCTGGGGATTCAAGCGCCGTCGCGAGCGCCAACTGGCTGAAGCACAGTAATATTTTTGCCGGGTAGCTTTGCGTTACCCGGCAATTTTCTCCTCCCCCGAACTCCTCCCCCAATAAACGTTAAGATGATGAGTGATCCTGCACTTCGCTATGGCAAGGTGACGTCATTATCATCAAAGGGGATACGTGATGTTGAACGCCTGGCACCTTCCGGTTGCCCCATTTGTTAAGCAAAACAAAGATCAACTGACGATTACATTATGGTTGGCGGGGGAAAATCCACCCCAGCGGGTGACGCTACGCGCAGAAAACGATAACGAAGAGATTTCGCTGGCTATGCACAAGCAGCGCAGCCAGCCGCAGCCGGGCGTGACCGCGTGGCGAGCGGCGATCGATCTCTCCAGCGGGCAGCCTCGTCGACGCTATAGCTTTAAATTACTTTGGCCCGATCGTCAGCTGTGGTTCACCCCGCAGGGATTCGGCCGTTTTCCGCCTGCGCGTCTGGAGCAGTTTGCGGTTGATGTGCCGGATAACGGTCCGCAGTGGGTTGCCGATCAGATTTTCTATCAAATTTTCCCGGACCGTTTTGCCCGCAGCCAGTCGCGTGAAGCGGGCCAGGATAACGTCTATTACCACCACGCCGCCGGACACGACATCTTACGGCGCGAATGGGATGAACCGCTTACGGCTCAGGCCGGTGGCTCCACGTTCTATGGCGGTGATTTGGACGGCATCAGCGAAAAGCTACCGTACCTGAAAACGTTAGGGGTCACGGCGCTGTACCTGAATCCTGTATTTACCGCCCCGAGCGTGCATAAATACGATACCGAAGATTACCGTCATGTTGATCCGCAATTTGGCGGCGACAGGGCGCTACTGCGTCTGCGGCACAACACCCAACAGCAGGGCATGCGTCTGATTCTCGACGGCGTCTTTAACCATAGCGGCGATTCGCACGCCTGGTTTGACCGACATAATCGGGGGACGGACGGGGCGTGCCATAATCCAGAATCCCCCTGGCGCGACTGGTATCATTTCTCAGCCGACGGCGTTGCGCTCGACTGGCTGGGATATTCCAGCCTGCCCAAGCTGGACTTTTCTTCGGAAAGCCTGGTGAATGAAATTTATCGTGGTGAAGACAGTATCGTCCGCCACTGGCTGAAAGTGCCGTGGAGTATGGACGGCTGGCGTCTTGATGTGGTGCACATGCTGGGAGAGGCCGGAGGCGCACGTAACAACCTACAACATGTGGCCGGAATTACGCAGGCGGCAAAAGAAACCCAGCCAGAGGCGTATGTGGTGGGTGAGCATTTTGGCGATGCGCGCCAGTGGTTGCAGGCTGATGCAGAAGATGCCGCCATGAACTATCGCGGCTTTACTTTCCCCCTCTGGGGATTCCTCGCCAATACCGATATCTCATACGACCCGCAATCCATTGATGCCCAGACCTGTATGGCGTGGATGGATAACTACCGCGCGGGGTTGTCGCATCAGCAACAGCTGCGGATGTTTAATCAGCTCGACAGCCACGATACCGCCCGCTTTAAATCTCTGCTCGGTAAAGACGTCGCACGGTTACCGCTAGCGGTGGTATGGCTGTTTACCTGGCCTGGCGTGCCCTGTATTTACTACGGTGACGAAGTGGGGCTGGACGGGAACAACGATCCGTTTTGTCGCAAACCGTTCCCGTGGCAGCCTGAAAAACAGGACGCTACTCTGCTGGCGTTGTATCAGCGGCTGGCAAAATTACGCCACCAGAATCAGGCGCTTCGCCACGGTGGTTGCCAGGTGATTTACGCCGAGGATAACGTGGTGGTGTTTGTTCGCGTGCTAAACCGACAGCGCGTACTGGTGGCGATTAACCGTGGCCACGCTTGTGAAGTGGTCCTGCCAGCCTCGCCATTACTGAGCGTGAGTCAATGGCAGCACAAAGAGGGCAACGGTATGCTTACCGACGATATCCTGACGCTGCCGGCGATTTCCGCCTCGGTATGGATAGGTCATTGATATAAGCGCGCAATCTCCGGGCTTGCCAGCAGCGTTTCCCGCCACCAGCGCTGTGCCAGCCCATCGCGGTTATTGCGCCATGCCATATAAGCCACGTCTTTTTGGCGAAATGAGATAACCGTTTTTTCCACCAGCTCGCCCGTGGTAAGCCACGGGCTGGCAATATGGCGGGGGAGAAATCCGCAGCCCATACCGGCCCGCAGTAGCATCACCTTACTGTGGAAGTCATCGACGCGGATTTGCGCCTGTTCCTCCATCAGATTGGTTTGTAACGGATGGCAGAAGCGGGCGCTGTCGCTGATAACAATCGCGCGATGCAGGCATAACTGTTCGTTGGTCAGGCCGTCTGCTGCTGCGGCCAGCGGATGCTCAGGCGCAACGACAAACACATTGTCCAACGTGCCGAGCATTTTATAGGACCAGGCTGCAGACGTTGGCGGTTCATTAATTGCCCCCAGAATAATATCGGCTCCATTATGGGTCAGTTCCTCCCAGGAGCCCGCCAGCGTATGGTGGGTAAAACTGAGGCGAGTTTGCTTATTCAGCGCATGAAATTCATCGATAATGGGTAACAGCGCAGCGAAAGGGAAGGAGTCGTCCAGCGCAATTGCCAGCTCTTTTTCCCAGCCTGAACTCAGCTGTACCGCCTGTTTTTCGAGATCTTTTGCCGCATTCAGCAGCAAACGCCCTTTTTCCAGCATCATCTGTCCGGTATCGGTAAATTTTGCCCGGTGCCCGGAACGGTCAAGCAGCTCGATATTCAAATCGCTTTCCAGCTTCTGAATCATATAGCTGAGTGCGGCAGGGGTTTTAAACAGCGACTCGGCCGCTGCGGCAAATGAACCCTGTTTGTCGAGAGCGTCGAGAATAAGCAAAACATCCAGATTAATGCGCATAAGCAGAAAATATCCTGAAAATTAAACCCTTCTGTTGTACCGAATGAAGAAAAACAATGCCAGTGAATAAATTAGATGAGTCATGCGCATTTTTTTGATGTTGTTTAGGATATATCGCAACACAAAATTAATAGTTTCACTGGATGGTAAGTTTTCTTTAATAACTCGTTAGAAATTTCCCGCTATACTCAACAAGCTTTCTGATTCAGGATCCTGCTGCTGACGGCAGATACAGACCGTTGCCTTTTAACTTATTGATTAAGAAGGTGTGCTATGTCTATTCGGGAACTGATTGACCCTCAAAACTCTACGCTTATTTTTATTGATCATCAGCCGCAAATGTCATTCGGTGTGGCGAATATTGATCGCCAGACTTTAAAAAATAATACCGTGGCATTAGCGAAAACCGGGAAAATATTCAATGTTCCGGTGATTTATACTTCTGTAGAAACTAAAAGTTTTAGCGGATATATCTGGCCGGAATTGTTAGCGGTTCATCCTGATGTCAAACCCATTGAACGCACCTCAATGAACTCCTGGGAAGATACGGCGTTTGTGAAAGCGGTGGAAGCGACCGGGCGTAAAAAACTGATTATCTCCGCGCTGTGGACCGAAGTATGCCTGACTTTTCCAGCGCTGATGGCACTGGAGGCAGGCTATGAAGTTTATGTGGTAACGGATACCTCCGGCGGCACGTCCGTAGATGCTCATGAGCGTTCTATCGACCGCATGGTACAGGCTGGTGCCGTACCCGTAACCTGGCAACAGGTTCTTCTCGAGTACCAGCGCGACTGGTCCCGCAAAGAAACCTACGACGCCGTAATGGATCTGGTACGCGAGCACAGCGGTGCCTACGGTATGGGCGTGGATTATGCCTATACCATGGTGCATGGCGCGCCGGAACGTAAAGCTTAAATACACGTCATCCTTCATGTTGCATCTTTGTTGGCTTCGTTTGCGTCCCCCGGTCACTTACTTATGTAAGCTCCCGGGGATCCACAACCTTGCCGCCTCGATGCACCATGAATGATTTTGTGTATTACTTTCCGGGCCTAAGCGGCCTGTTTCCTGTCAACAAGGAACCCTTCATGGCGCAGAACAAACATGTGACGTTGGTAATTACTCACACTCTGCTACCTGAGCAGGCGCAGCGGTATGAGCAGTGGCTGGGGAAAATCATGCCTGTAGCGGCTGAATTTCCCGGTCATCTCGGGGCGAACGTGATTCGCCCGGCAGATGGCAACAACCTGTGGAACATCATTATCCGCTTCGACACGCTTGAGCATCTGTATAGCTGGACCCAGTCCGATACGCGCCGCGTGTTGGTCGAAGAGATTGCTCCACTGCTGGCTGAAGGTGACAAAACCGAAATTCGCACCGAAGCAGCATTCTGGTTTACGCCGCCCGCGCCCCATGTACGACAGCCCAAACGCTGGAAACAGTTTCTGATAACCCTGCTGGTGATATTTCCAAGCACCAATCTGGTGCCGTGGTTGACCGGCATTGTGCTGCCTGCAATGAAGGGCTCGTTACTCCTGCATCTCATCAATGATGCCTTTGTGGTTGCGCTGGTGGTCTGGTTCTGGATGCCCATCGTAACCCGTCTGTTTGCCGGATGGCTGAAAAAAGCCTGACCGGTATCTCAGGAGATTGTTATGTCTCAAACTGCCACACTGATTCTGACTCACGGAAAAATTCATACTCTCGATAGACAAAGTCCTCAGGTCGAGGCGGTGGCGATCGCCAACGGAAAAATTCTGGCGACCGGTAGCCACGAACGGGTAATGAGCTTTACCGCTGAAGGGACGCAGGTTGTCGATCTGCAAGGGCATACGGTGATCCCTGGCCTGAACGATTCGCACCTGCACCTTATTCGTGGTGGACTGAATTACAACCTGGAATTGCGTTGGGAGGGTGTGCCGTCACTGGCGGACGCGCTACGCATGCTCAAAGACCAGGCTGACAGAACGCCGTCGCCACAATGGGTACGCGTGGTGGGCGGCTGGAGTGAATTCCAGTTTGCCGAACGTCGCATGCCAACCCTCGAAGAACTGAATGAAGCCGCTCCTGATACTCCGGTTTTTGTTCTGCATCTCTACGACCGGGCTTTGCTCAACCGCGCCGCGCTGAAAGCGGTTGGCTATACCAAAGCGACGCCGGATCCGGCGGGCGGTGAGATTGTGCGTGATAGCAACGGCAACCCGACCGGAATGCTGATCGCTAAACCGAACGCGATGATCCTTTACTCGACGCTGGCAAAGGGACCAAAACTGCCGCTGGAAATGCAGGTTAACTCGACCCGTCAGTTTATGCGCGAGCTGAACCGTCTGGGACTGACCAGCGCCATCGATGCGGGCGGCGGGTTCCAGAACTACCCGGAAGATTACGAGATCATTGAGCAGTTACACGCCAACAAACAGATGACGGTGCGTATTGCCTACAACCTGTTTACCCAGCGTCCGAAGCAGGAACTGGAAGACTTTGAACGCTGGACTGATATGCTCAAGCCAGGGCAGGGAACCGACTTCTATCGTGCCAATGGGGCAGGGGAAATGCTGGTTTTCTCGGCCGCGGATTTTGAAGACTTCCTCCAGCCACGCCCGGATCTGCCGGAAGGTATGGAAGATGAGCTGGAGCGCGTGGTGCGACACCTGGTTGAGCACCGCTGGCCGTTCCGCTTGCATGCTACCTACGATGAATCCATCAGCCGAATGCTGGACGTGTTTGAGAAGGTAAATCGTGATATCCCGTTCAATGGTCTGCACTGGTTCTTCGATCACGCCGAAACGATTACCGAACGGAATATCGAGCGTGTAAAAGCGCTGGGGGGCGGGATAGCGGTTCAGCACCGCATGGCGTTCCAGGGCGAATATTTTGTCGATCGCTACGGTAAAGATGCGGTCAAACATACACCGCCGGTGGCGAAAATGCTGGCGGCTGACGTTCCGGTCGGACTGGGGACTGACGCCACACGCGTGGCCAGCTACAACCCGTGGACCGCGCTCTACTGGCTGGTTTCGGGCCGTACCGTTGGTGGTATGGCGATGTATGATGATAACAATCGCCTGCCACGCGATGTGGCACTGGAACTGTGGACGGCCGGTAGCGCCTGGTTCTCCAGCGAACAGGGTAAGAAAGGGCGCATCGAGAAAGATCAACTGGCCGACCTGGTGGTGCTGTCCAAAGATTACTTCAGCGTGCCGGAAGAAGAGATTAAAGGTATTGAGTCGGTAATGACCATTGTTGATGGCAAAGTGGTTTACGCCGCCGGGCATTTCACCCCGCTGGCACCACCTGCTATTCCGGTTGTGCCGGACTGGTCGCCGGTAGTGAAGGTGCCGGGGCACTATCGCTCAGCGCCAACTGCTGCGGCGAAAATTGGCGCAATGGTGCAGATGCACCAGTGCTGCGGTAGCTGCGGTGTACACGGTCACCAGCATGATATTGCGCGGAAATCGGGGATTCCGGTGTCAGATGACCGGGCTTTCTGGGGCGCGCTTGGCTGCTCCTGCTTCGCGTTTTAATTGTGGTTTGGATAAGCGTATCGTCACTGGCGATACTAACGGAAAGTGACGCAATCGCTTATCTGATCTGCGAACAATAAAAAAGGCCCGCATTTGCGGGCCTTTCGTCGATTCATGCCAATTACAGGCTGGAAACGTTCTCGGTCAGGTATTTTGCCACGCCGTCCGGAGACGCGTTCATACCTTCTTTACCTTTTTCCCACTGTGCCGGGCAAACGTCGCCGTGCTCTTCGTGGAACTGCAGCGCGTCAACCATGCGCAGCATTTCGTCGATGTTACGACCCAGCGGCAGATCGTTAACCACCTGGTGGCGAACAACGCCGTTAGCGTCGATCAGGAAAGAACCGCGCAGCGCAACGCCCGCTTCCGGGTGCTCAATGCCGTAGGCTTTCTGGATTTCGCGTTTAATGTCAGCAACCATTGCGTATTTCACTGCACCGATGCCGCCTTTGTCGACAGGGGTGTTACGCCATGCGTTGTGGACAAATTCAGAGTCGAAGGAAACGCCAACAACTTCAACGCCGCGCTTCTGGAATTCTTCGTAACGTTTGTCGAATGCGATCAGTTCAGACGGGCAAACGAAGGTGAAGTCCATCGGCCAGAAGAACAGAACGGTGGTTTTACCGTTGGTATGCTGTTTGAAGTTGAAGTTTTCAACGATCTCACCGCTACCCAGTACCGCAGCTGCTGTGAAATCCGGAGCCTGACGAGTTACCAGTACCATATAATTCTCCTGCAAAGTTAAGGGGTTTTTGGAACGCAACGCGGGCCAGTATAGAGAGTGTTCGGGAATAAGACAAAGAGGCGCTGGCAATCAATGAGACAGGTTTTGTCTATCAATCTTTTGCCGGACGGTGGCTACTGCTTATCCGGCGGGGAATACGGGCTGCGATCAAAGGGTTTTGCACCGCGCCTGTTCCATCATTTGCGGATAAAACTGCCAGAATCGTTCTTCTAACGCATCGTAATGCGTATCGAGGTCATACCATGAGTCGCGTAGGGCATCGAGCCGTGGACGGCGGCTGGCCATGCCGTTCAGGACGTTCTGGATAAAATCCATGTCCCGGTAGCGCTCAAGCCATTTCTCTGACCATATATAGTTGTTCAGATTGATAAAGCGCGGCGGCGATTCCGGCAAAATAGTGGTTACCTGGGTACGGGCATAGCGCACAAAGTCCGTCAGCGGGAAGTCAGGTGAGATTTCCGACCAATGGCGCGACAGAAAATGATCCCACATAACGTCCAGCGTAATCGGCGCGACGCGGCGCGTTTCGCTACGAAACCACTCTTTGGCTTCACGCACCTGCGGTAAGTTATCGGTCATCACATCGATACGACGATGCATAAAGATGCCTGCTACCACATCAGGCGAGTAGTGCGTTTCCGGATTACCCCGGACAAAATCGGCCAGCAGATTGCCGGAAAGCGAGCTATCGGCAAGGTGAGCGAGATGCAAATGTGCAAGAAAATTCATAGTTAAACGTTTATCCAGAGGGGTAAAGGTTGCAGGGAGAACGCCCCGGCACTAGACTACCCGCCTCTTATTTTAGTCTGAGTCAGTGTCATGCGCGTTACCGATTTCACCTTTGAACTACCCGAATCCCTGATTGCCCACTATCCGCAAGCTGAGCGCAGTAGCTGCCGCTTGCTGTCTTTGGACGGGCCGACGGGCGCGCTGACGCACGGTACTTTCACCGATTTGCTCGACAAGCTCAACCCTGGAGACTTGCTGGTCTTTAACAACACCCGCGTCATTCCTGCGCGTCTGTTTGGTCGTAAAGCCAGCGGCGGCAAGATTGAAGTGCTGGTCGAGCGTATGCTGGATGACAAACGTATTCTGGCGCATATTCGTGCCTCGAAAGCGCCGAAACCGGGTGCCGAGCTGCTGCTGGGCGACGACGAAAGTATTAAAGCGACGATGGTCGCCCGCCATGACGCGCTGTTTGAAGTTGAGTTTAACGACGAACGCAGCGTGCTGGATATCCTCAACGCCATCGGCCATATGCCGTTGCCGCCGTATATCGACCGTCCGGATGAAGACGCCGACCGCGAGCTGTACCAGACCGTGTACAGCGAAAAACCGGGTGCCGTCGCTGCGCCGACCGCGGGTCTGCATTTTGACGATCCGCTGCTGGCTAAACTGCGCGATAAAGGCATTGAAATGGCGTTCGTCACCCTGCACGTTGGCGCGGGTACTTTCCAGCCGGTGCGCGTAGACACCATCGAAGACCACATTATGCATTCTGAATATGCGGAAGTGCCGCAGGATGTGGTGGACGCGGTGCTGGCGGCGAAAGCGCGCGGTAATCGCGTGATAGCCGTGGGAACAACGTCCGTTCGCTCACTGGAAAGTGCGGCGCAGGCGGCCAAAAACGATCTCATCGAGCCGTTCTTCGGCGATACACAAATCTTTATTTATCCAGGCTATAAATATCAGGTGATTGATGCTCTGGTCACCAACTTCCACCTGCCGGAATCGACGCTGATTATGCTGGTTTCCGCATTTGCTGGTTATAAAAACACCATGCACGCCTATCATGAAGCGGTAAAAGCGGAATATCGCTTTTTTAGTTACGGGGATGCCATGTTTATCACGTACAATCCGCAGGCTATTTCTGAGCGACCGTGAGAAGGCTATCTCACTTGCCATTTTGATGTCGGGCAGTGCTCGCCATCCTCACGTACTGCGTGTACGCTCCGGTGGCTGTGCGCTGGTCGCCCCCAAACTGGCTGCGCCGATTGCGCCTTCGCCAGTGGGTTAATATATTTTTACTCCGTGGAGTGATTCCGTGGGGAAAGTTTAATCATCAGACTGTCTCTCTGATGCAGGAGAAAAAATGAAATTTGAACTGGATACCACAGACGGTCGCGCTCGCCGTGGCCGCCTGGTTTTTGATCGTGGCGTAGTAGAAACGCCTGCTTTTATGCCGGTCGGTACTTACGGCACAGTAAAAGGCATGACGCCGGAAGAAGTTGAAGCGACCGGCGCGCAGATCATCCTCGGCAACACTTTCCACCTGTGGCTGCGCCCGGGTCAGGAAATCATGAAACTGCACGGCGATCTGCACGATTTCATGCAGTGGAAAGGGCCAATCCTTACCGATTCCGGCGGCTTCCAGGTGTTCAGCCTGGGCGATATCCGTAAGATAACCGAGCAGGGCGTGCATTTCCGTAACCCGATCAACGGCGATCCGATTTTCCTCGATCCCGAGAAGTCGATGGAGATTCAATACGATCTCGGTTCCGATATCGTGATGATCTTCGACGAATGTACACCGTATCCGGCCGACTGGGACTATGCTAAACGCTCAATGGAGATGTCTTTGCGTTGGGCGAAGCGCAGCCGTGACCGTTTTGATAGCCTCGGCAACAAAAATGCGCTTTTTGGCATCATTCAGGGCAGTGTTTACGAAGATTTACGTGATATCTCCGTCAAAGGTCTGGTAGATATCGGCTTTGATGGCTACGCTGTCGGCGGTTTGGCTGTCGGTGAGCCGAAGGAAGATATGCACCGCATTCTGGAACATGTTTGCCCGCAGATTCCGGCAGATAAACCGCGTTACCTGATGGGCGTCGGCAAACCAGAAGATCTGGTTGAAGGCGTGCGTCGCGGTATCGATATGTTTGACTGCGTGATGCCAACGCGAAATGCCCGTAATGGTCATTTGTTTGTGACTGACGGCGTGGTAAAAATTCGTAACGCGAAACATAAAAGCGACACCAGTCCGCTCGATGCTGAGTGTGATTGTTACACCTGTCGCAATTATTCGCGCGCTTACTTGCATCATCTCGACCGTTGCAACGAAATATTGGGCGCGCGACTCAACACGATTCATAACCTTCGCTACTACCAGCGTTTGATGGCGGGTTTACGCAAGGCTATTGAAGAGGGTAAATTAGAGAGCTTCGTGACCGATTTTTACCAACGTCAGGGTAGACCAGTTCCACCTGTGAACGTTGATTAATTTTAATAATGAGGGAATTTGAATGAGCTTTTTTATTTCTGATGCGGTAGCGGCAACAGGTGCTCCGGCGCAGGGCAGCCCGATGTCTCTGATTCTGATGCTGGTGGTGTTTGGTCTGATTTTCTATTTTATGATCCTGCGCCCACAGCAAAAGCGTACCAAAGAACACAAGAACCTGATGAACTCCATTGCGAAAGGCGATGAAGTACTGACTAACGGTGGTCTGGTGGGTCGCGTGACTAAAGTAGCAGAATCTGGCTACATCGCTATCGCGCTGAACGACACCACTGAAGTGGTTATCAAACGTGATTTCGTAGCTGCCGTTCTGCCGAAAGGCACCATGAAGGCGCTGTAATTTATTGTTTTCCCAAAGGGAACTGCCGTGTTAAACCGTTATCCTTTGTGGAAGTATGTCATGCTGATCGTCGTTATTGTCGTCGGTCTGCTCTATGCGCTTCCCAACCTGTATGGTGAGGATCCGGCTGTTCAAATCACTGGCGTGCGCGGTGCCGCCGCCAGTGAGCAAACGCTGATCCAGGTCCAGAAAACGTTACAAGAAGATAAAATCACACCTAAGTCTGTGGCTCTGGAAGAGGGTGCTATTCTCGCGCGCTTCGACTCCACTGATACCCAACTGCGCGCACGTGAAGTATTAATGGGCGTACTGGGCGATCAGTACGTCGTGGCGCTTAACCTTGCTCCGGCAACCCCACGCTGGCTGGCTGCCATTCACGCAGAACCGATGAAACTCGGTCTTGACCTGCGTGGCGGCGTTCACTTCCTGATGGAAGTGGATATGGACACCGCGCTGAGTAAGTTGCAGGAACAAAATATCGATAGCCTGCGCAGCGATCTGCGTGAAAAAGGCATTCCTTATACTACTGTTCGCAAAGAAGATAACTACGGTCTGAGCATCACTTTCCGTGATAGCAGCGCCCGTGATGAAGCTATCTCTTACTTGAGCAAACGTCACCAGGATCTGGTTATTTCCAGCCAGGGCAGCAATGCTCTGCGTGCGGTAATGACCGATGCGCGCCTGAGCGAAGCCCGTGAATACGCGGTACAGCAGAACATCAACATTCTGCGTAATCGTGTTAACCAACTGGGTGTTGCTGAGCCGGTGGTACAACGTCAGGGTGCTGACCGCATTGTGGTCGAACTGCCGGGTATTCAGGATACCGCGCGTGCGAAAGAAATTCTGGGCGCAACCGCGACGCTGGAATTCCGTCTGGTAAATACCAACGTTGACCAGTCCGCTGCGGCATCCGGGCGTGTACCGGGTGACTCGGAAGTGAAACAGTCTCGTGAAGGTCAGCCGGTTGTGCTGTACAAGCGCGTGATCCTGACCGGTGACCATATCACCGACTCTACTTCCAGCCAGGACGAATACAATCAGCCGCAGGTTAACATCTCGCTGGATAGCGCAGGTGGTAACATCATGTCCAACTTCACCAAGGACAACATCGGTAAGCCGATGGCGACCCTGTTTGTGGAGTACAAAGACAGCGGTAAGAAAGATGCTAACGGTCGTGCAGTACTGGTGAAACAGGAAGAGGTGATTAACATCGCCAATATCCAGTCTCGTCTGGGTAACAGCTTCCGTATCACCGGTATCAACAACCCGAACGAAGCACGCCAGCTTTCCCTGCTGTTACGTGCCGGTGCGTTGATTGCGCCAATTCAGATTGTTGAAGAACGTACCATCGGCCCAACCCTGGGTATGCAGAACATTAAACAGGGTCTGGAAGCATGTCTGGCCGGTCTGGTGGTGTCTATCCTGTTCATGATCTTCTTCTATAAGAAGTTCGGTCTGATTGCGACCAGTGCGCTGATTGCTAACCTGGTGCTGATTGTCGGTATTATGTCGTTGCTGCCGGGTGCTACGCTGAGTATGCCGGGGATTGCGGGGATCGTCTTAACCCTTGCTGTCGCGGTCGATGCGAACGTACTGATCAACGAACGTATCAAAGAAGAGTTGAGTAACGGGCGTTCGGTGCAGCAGGCCATCAATGAAGGTTATGCGGGCGCATTTAGCTCCATCTTTGATGCGAACATTACGACGCTGATCAAGGTCATCATCCTGTACGCAGTGGGCACCGGGGCAATTAAAGGGTTCGCGATTACTACCGGTATTGGTGTGGCGACGTCGATGTTTACCGCGATTGTCGGTACACGTGCCATCGTAAACCTGCTGTATGGCGGCAAGCGCGTCAAAAAGCTGTCAATCTGAGGAGTGCGAAGTGGCACAGGAATATACTGTTGAACAATTGAACCACGGCCGTAAAGTCTGGGACTTTATGCGCTGGGACTACTGGGCTTTCGGCATTTCAGGTTTCCTGCTGATTGCGGCCATCGTGGTGATGGGCGTACGCGGGTTTAACTGGGGTCTCGATTTCACCGGTGGTACGGTTATTGAAATCACGCTGGAAAAACCGGCCGATATGGACGTGATGCGCGATGCGCTGGAGAAAGCGGGCTTCGTTGATCCGCTTCTGCAGAACTTCGGCAGCAGCCACGACATTATGGTACGTATGCCGCCAACTGAAGGTGCAGACGGCGGTCAGGTGCTGGGTAGTAAAGTGTTGAGTGTGATTAACGAATCCACCAACCAAAACGCCGCGGTGAAGCGAATTGAATTCGTGGGTCCGAGCGTGGGTGCAGACCTGGCACAAACCGGTGCGATGGCGCTGATGGCGGCGTTGATCTCCATCCTGGTGTACGTCGGTTTCCGTTTTGAGTGGCGACTGGCGGCAGGGGTAGTTATCGCGCTGGCGCACGACGTGATTATCACACTTGGGATCCTGTCGTTGTTCCATATCGAGATTGACCTGACTATCGTCGCATCACTGATGTCGGTAATCGGTTACTCGCTGAACGACAGTATCGTTGTATCTGACCGTATTCGTGAAAACTTCCGCAAAATTCGTCGCGGTACGCCTTACGAAATCTTTAACGTGTCACTGACTCAAACGCTGCACCGTACGTTGATTACGTCCGGTACAACGTTGATGGTTATTCTGATGCTGTTCCTGTTCGGTGGTCCGGTACTGGAAGGATTCTCACTGACGATGCTGATCGGTGTTTCCATCGGTACTGCGTCTTCTATCTACGTGGCTTCGGCGCTGGCGCTGAAGCTGGGTATGAAGCGTGAGCACATGCTGCAGCAGAAGGTCGAGAAAGAAGGGGCGGATCAACCGTCGATTCTGCCTTAACCCATCCAGGAGTGAAGATACTGGAATCCCGATCGCAAGGTCGGGATTTTTTTTGCCTGTGAATTAGCGACAGGTAATTATCTTTTCCTGTCGCCACACTACTGACAGTATGCTGTCAGTAGCCCTGTCTTATAGTCCTCCTGAGATTACCCACACAGGCAGGAGGAAGTATGAGCAACGTAATTAATTGGTTTGAAATCCCCGTGGCACAAATGGATCGCGCCATCGCTTTTTATGAGCCAGTGATGCAGGTTTCTTTGCGTAGGGAGAACATGGACTGCGCTGAGCTCGCCGTATTTCCGCATCAGGATCCCGCTCCCGGCGGGGCGCTGGCTAAATTTGATGGTATTACGCCTTCAGCGCAGGGCGCTATTATTTATCTGCATACGGACGATTTGGCTGCAACGCTTGAACGCGTCGCCACTGCTGGCGGTCAGTGTGTGTTTGGCCCACTCGAACTGGGGCAGGACATTGGTACGATTGCGCTATTTACTGACAGCGAAGGCAATCGTGTTGGTTTACATCAACCGCGTAATATTTTCAGCACTGAGGATTAAAATGAGCAGACGCGCCGACCGCTTGTTTCAGATTGTGCAAATCCTGCGTGGCAGGCGAGTGACAACGGCGGCGCTGCTGGCAGAGCGTCTTGAGGTTTCTGAACGGACGATTTATCGCGATATCCGCGATCTCTCTTTATCCGGCGTGCCTATTGAAGGCGAAGTGGGCAGCGGATACCGCTTAATGGCCGGGTTTGATCTACCGCCCTTGATGTTAACGCATCACGAATCAGAAGCATTGATGGTAGCGATTCGGTTGCTGAAAACATGGGGTGGGGATTCACTCTCACAGGCGTTGGAATCCGCGCAGGAAAAAGTGTTGGCGATATTGCCGCCAGAGAGTCGGCGCAGAGCCGAGCAAACGCGGATTTTCGCGCCAGATTTTGGTAATCAGCCGCATTCACGTAGTGCCTTCGATCTCATACATCGCGCGGTTTCAGCACAGCAGGTGCTGGCGCTGCATTATCGCGATGAGTCCGGGAACCTCTCCTGGCGCGACGTTCAGCCGCTGGGATTATTTTTCTGGGGCGAGCACTGGCTGCTGGTTGGCTGGTGCGAGAAGCGTGACGATTATCGTTGCTTTCGCGTTGATCGATGTCTGAAGATTACGCCACTCGACAGGCATTTTCGCGAATCGACAGATCGCTCGCTAAGTGACTTTTTGCGTAAAGTACGCTGTGAAGACCAGCCATAAAAAAGCCAGCGGTTAAGCTGGCTTGTCTGCGAAACATTGTCTGGATTAGAAGTTGTAACCTACGACCAGGTAACCACCCCAACCGGTAGATTTCGCGCTGAAATCGCCTTCGCCCCAGTTCAGGGTATCTCCACCTTTCCACTGGCCGCCGTTATGGAAGTAACGCGCTACGACGGAGTAATGCCAGTGATCGTAGTTCAGCGCCAGGACGTGGCTGGACGCGATAGAGTTGCTGGTGCGGTTCGGATCATCACCCAAATCTGAGCCCCAGTCGAAGTTGGTGAAGCCGATGTAGGTCAACTGACCGCCCCAAACCTGGGTGATCGGCACAAAGTATTTCACTTTGAAACGGTAGCCATCCCACTCGTTTTCGTTGGATGCGCCATAGTTCTGCCACTGGTATTTAGCATACACGTTCAAAGACAGACCCATCGGCAGACCGGTATCGATATCGGTACCCAGACCCATATACCAGGTGCTCTGGCGGCTGGCTTTGTTATCACCCATATCGTAGATGTAGTTGTTGGCGAAATACCATTCTTTGAACGGACCAAAGCTCAGGTCAGCGCCGGTCAGTTTGTCGATGGAGAAACGCGGTTCGATTTCCATAAACAGCGGGGAACCGTCAGACCAGATACCTTTATCGTTGCCGTTACCCCAGTCGAAGGTTTTCGGAATATCGATGTAGCCATAGAAGTCAAACCAGTCTTTTTTAGCAAACGCTTCGTATTCCAGATACACGTCGTTGTTCAGTTTCGGGGAGAAACGGGTGTGATAGCTACCCACCACGTTAACGCTCTGGTGCCACCAGTCGGACAGATATTGCGGTTTGTCATTTTCTGCTGCGTTGGCAGTAAAAGACGAGGAGAGCGCCAGCACTGCACCGGCTGCAAGTAATGTTTTTTTCATATGTATGCCACTGTTTGAAATCCCTTTCGGGAGTGAAAAATGCGCAATTTGCGTTTCTAAATATTTCGTAATTCTTCGGAGCCTATTATAAAAATCATTGTTCACAAAAATATGTCTTGTTTCACAGTTCTATCATTTACGTAATCGATTGCGTTCACGTTTGCGTACTTTAGGCGGCGAATTGTACTGGCTCCCATGAATGTTGCCAAGTTTTACCAGAAATATCGGTGATGTCAGAGGAGTAACAAAATGGACTGGGATGATGTTGCGGAACGCACAAAACGTTCCGCAAAAAAGTTTATTGGCTAACAGGCTGGACGTCGTGGATGCGAACAAATCCTAACTGATCTGGAGTGAGGCCATTTATCTGCAACGGAATGTCTACGTCGCTGGGAGCAAGAATACTCGCCGGAGCGTTGACCAACTGGTTGTGAACGTTCACTTCCTGATAATTGTCCGTGGTGCCCTGAATTTGCCCGTACTCAACGGTGGCGCTAAAAGCGGGTAAAGGCGTGTTGGATTCACCCTGAATCCGTAGCGTCAGGCGCGTACCATCGGCGTTCGGTGCAATGTTCACCAGTGACATGCGTAAGGTGCCAATTTGGCTGTCCAGTCGTGCCGGGGTTTTGGAACCCGGTAGCAGATAGACGCCGCTGGTTGATTTTGCATTCAACATATTTTGTTGCGTAATTTTTACTGTTTCCTGATTAAGCTGCGTCATCTCTTTATTCAACGTGCTAACGCTTTGATGCATCTGGCGTACTTCGCTTTGCTGTGCGCAGGCACTAAGACTAAAGAGACTTCCCACCAGGAGAATTCTTAGGTAACGTCTTGTCATTGTGATTACTTCCTTCATTGTCGCGATAGCATAATGGTAGTGTGGACTGAGCACGAAGGCATCGATCCTTTGTCTCAAAAGCGCAGCGCCTTTGTTGTCACGGCAGTTCAGGGTAAAATAGATTCTGTTAACCACTGAGGTACAGGACGCCGTATGCATTGCCCATTCTGTTTCGCCGTAGACACTAAGGTAATTGACTCTCGTCTTGTAGGCGAGGGCTCCTCGGTACGCCGCCGTCGGCAGTGTCTGGTTTGTAACGAACGTTTCACCACTTTTGAAGTGGCTGAACTTGTCATGCCGCGCGTTGTGAAAAGCAACGATGTGCGTGAACCCTTTAATGAAGAAAAGCTGCGCAGCGGCATGCTCAGAGCGCTTGAGAAACGGCCTGTCAGCGCAGATGACGTCGAAATGGCGTTAAACCATATCAAATCACAGCTGCGTGCGACGGGCGAGCGTGAGGTGCCGAGTAAGATGATTGGCAACCTGGTGATGGAGCAGTTGAAAAAGCTCGATAAAGTCGCCTACATCCGCTTTGCCTCTGTCTACCGGAGTTTCGAAGATATCAAAGAATTTGGCGAAGAGATTGCTCGCCTACAGGACTAAGCCATGCAGGATGAATTGTACATGGCGCGCGCGCTGAAGCTTGCTGCGCGCGGACGTTTTACCACTCACCCCAACCCCAACGTGGGCTGCGTGATTGTGAAAGATGGGGAGATCGTCGGTGAAGGATATCATCACCGTGCGGGCGAACCGCATGCCGAAGTTCATGCTCTGCGGATGGCCGGAGAAAAAGCGCAGGGGGCAACTGCCTACGTGACGCTCGAACCCTGCAGTCATCATGGTCGCACGCCGCCGTGTTGCGATGCGCTGATTGCGGCGGGGGTGTCGCGTGTGGTTGCGGCGATGCAGGATCCCAATCCGCAGGTCGCAGGACGTGGGCTCTACCGTTTACAGCAGGCGGGCATCGACGTCAGCCACGGGCTGATGATGAGCGAAGTTGAGAAACTGAATAAAGGCTTCCTCAAGCGCATGCGTACGGGATTCCCGTATCTTCAGCTTAAGCTTGGCGCGTCGCTTGATGGCCGTACGGCGATGGCCAGCGGTGAAAGCCAGTGGATTACCTCGCCACAGGCGCGCCGCGATGTGCAACGCTTGCGCGCGCAAAGCCATGCCATTTTAACCAGCAGTTCTACGGTGCTGGCAGACGACCCTCAGCTTACTGTGCGTTGGTCGGAGCTAGGGGAGTCAACTCAGGCGAGTTACCCGCAGGAAGAGCTGCGCCAGCCAATCCGCATTGTTCTTGATAGCCAGAATCAGGTCACACCGGAGCACCAAATTGTGCAACAGCCAGGAGAAACCTGGATTGTCCGGACTGAAGACGACCCTCGTAGCTGGCCGGAGACGGTGCGCAGCCTGAAGGTGCCGGAACATAACGGGCATCTGGATCTGGTGGTGCTAATGATGCAACTGGGCAAACAGCAAATTAACAGCATTTGGGTTGAAGCAGGCCCAACGCTCGCAGGGGCATTATTACAGGCCGGTTTGGTCGATGAGCTAATCGTTTATGTTGCGCCTAAACTGTTAGGCAGCGATGCGAGAGGATTATGTGTGCTTCCAGGCCTTGAGAAACTGGCTGACGCACCCCATTTCAAATTCAATGAGATACGCCAGGTGGGCCCGGACGTTTGCCTGCATTTAACGACTGCGTGAGGCTTTCTGATTTAGAGGAAGCAGCGCACAGAATATTATGATAAAATCCGCCCCCCTTACGGGGCCATAAATCGAACCCGAAGGAAGAATATGAACATTATTGAAGCTAACGTTGCTACCCCGGACGCTCGCGTCGCCATCACCATTGCGCGTTTCAACAACTTTATCAATGACAGCCTGCTGGAAGGTGCTATCGACGCCCTGAAACGTATTGGCCAGGTTAAAGATGAAAACATTACCGTTGTTTGGGTTCCAGGTGCATATGAGCTGCCACTGGCGGCCGACGCACTGGCAAAAACCGGTAAATACGACGCGGTGATTGCGCTCGGTACGGTGATCCGTGGCGGTACCGCGCACTTCGAATATGTGGCTGGCGGTGCAAGCAATGGCCTGGCGCATGTCGCTCAGGACAGTGGCATTCCGGTAGCCTTCGGTGTTCTGACCACCGAAAGTATTGAACAAGCCATCGAACGTGCTGGCACTAAAGCCGGTAACAAAGGCGCAGAAGCTGCACTGACTGCGCTTGAAATGATTAATGTATTGAAAGCCATCAAGGCCTGATTTTTGTAAGGGGAAATCCGTGAAACCTGCTGCTCGTCGCCGCGCCCGTGAGTGTGCCGTCCAGGCGCTCTACTCCTGGCAGTTGTCCCAGAACGACATCGCTGATGTTGAATACCAGTTCCTGGCGGAACAGGACGTTAAAGATGTCGACGTTCTGTATTTCCGTGAACTGCTGTCCGGGGTGGCGACTAACAGCGCGTACCTGGATGGATTAATGAAGCCTTACCTGTCTCGTCTGTTGGAAGAGCTGGGTCAGGTAGAAAAAGCTGTACTGCGTATTGCGCTGTTTGAATTGTCTAAACGTAGTGATGTGCCGTACAAAGTGGCCATCAACGAAGCGATTGAACTGGCAAAAACCTTCGGCGCCGAAGATAGCCACAAATTCGTGAACGGCGTACTGGATAAAGCAGCACCTGTGATTCGCCCCAACAAAAAGTAATCCCGAGGCCGGCTGGATGGTGGAACCTGTTTCCGCTATCCCCGGCTTTTTCTTTTTTTTCTGCTGAGGCATAACGTATGGCATGTGGCGAGTTTTCCCTGATTGCCCGTTATTTTGACCGCGTAAGAACTTCTCGTCTTGATGTCGAAACCGGTATTGGTGACGACTGCGCACTTCTGAACATCCCTGAAAAACAAACGCTGGCGATCAGTACCGATACGCTGGTGGCAGGTAACCACTTCCTCCCCGACATTGATCCGACCGATCTCGCGTGGAAAGCGCTGGCGGTGAATTTGAGCGATCTGGCGGCGATGGGGGCGGATCCTGCGTGGCTGACGCTGGCGCTCACGTTACCTGACGTCGATGAAGCCTGGCTGGAAGCCTTCAGCGATGGCCTGTTTGAACTCCTCAATTACTATGATATGCAGCTGATTGGCGGTGACACCACGCGTGGGCCGCTGTCGATGACGCTGGGTATCCATGGCTACGTCCCCGTTGGGCGGGCCTTAAAACGCTCTGGCGCGAAACCGGGTGACTGGATTTATGTTACCGGCACGCCGGGTGACAGTGCGGCCGGGCTGGCGATTTTGCAGAACCGATTGCAGGTTGCAGATGCAACAGACGCGGACTATCTGCTGAAACGCCATCTGCGTCCCACGCCGCGTATTTTGCAGGGACAAGCCCTGCGCGATCTGGCCAGTGCGGCTATCGATATTTCCGACGGTTTGATTTCCGATTTGGGGCACATCGTTAATGCCAGCGGCTGTGGCGCACGGGTTAACGTTGATGTGCTGCCATACTCCACGGCATTGTCACAGCACGTTGAGCCGGAACAGGCCCTGCGCTGGGCGCTCTCAGGCGGTGAAGATTATGAGTTATGCTTTACCGTACCGGAAATTAATCGTGGTGCGCTGGACGTGGCGCTGGGAAATCTCGGCGCAGCGTTTACCTGCATTGGGCAGATGAGCGCGGACGTGGAAGGCATTCACTTTACGCGTGATGGAAAACCCGTCACGTTTGACTGGAAAGGATATGACCATTTTGCCGCGCCTTAAAAAAGATGTCGCCAAAAGCCGCCTGAGTATGCGCAATCCGTGGCACCTGTTAGCCACCGGTTTTGGCAGCGGGCTGAGCCCAATTGTTCCTGGCACGATGGGATCGCTGGCGGCGATCCCTTTTTGGTATTTAATGACCTTTCTGCCGTGGCAGCTGTATTCGCTGGTGGTGATGTTATCTATCTGTATCGGCGTTTATCTGTGCCATCAAACGGCGAAAGATATGGGCGTGCACGATCACGGTAGCATAGTCTGGGACGAGTTTGTCGGGATGTGGATTACCCTGATGGCGCTGCCGACAAACGACTGGCAGTGGGTTGCCGCCGGATTTGTGATTTTCCGTATTCTGGATATGTGGAAGCCGTGGCCGATTCGTTGGTTCGATCGCAACGTGCATGGCGGGACGGGAATCATGATCGACGATATTGTGGCTGGAATACTCTCTGCCGGAATTTTGTATTTTATCGGTCATCACTGGCCGGTAGGTATCATTTAACCCTTTTCAGGGGCTATTGTAGGCCCGATAAACGCCGAGACATCGGGCGATCAGTGCCGGATGCGCTATGCTTATCCGGCCTACAATCTTCAACCGCGCTTATTTAAATCCCACCACCGGATGCTGTTTGTACGGCGTTTCCAGCTCGGCAATTTGCTCCGGCTTCAACGTTAAATCTACCGCGTTGAGCAACTCATCCAGCTGTTCCTCACGCGAAGAGCCAATAATTGGCGCTGCCACGCCGGGTTTGCTCAGCAGCCAGGCCAGCGCAACCTGTGCCCGCGTTACACCCAACTCCTCACTGACACCGGTCAGTCGTGCGGCGATTTGCGCGTCGTTTTCATCGCTCTCGTTGTACAAATTTTTACCGACTTCATCGGAAACCAGACGTGCGGTCGTTTCTCCCCAGGGACGCGTCAGGCGACCGCGCGCCAGCGGGCTCCATGGGATGACGGCCACGCCTTCCTGATAGCAAAGCGGCAGCATTTCGCGTTCTTCTTCGCGGTAGATTAGGTTGTAGTGATCCTGCATGCTGACGAACTGCGCCCAGCCGTGTTGCTTTTGTAAGGCCAGTGCCTGGGCAAACTGCGAAGCGTGCATGGATGAGGCGCCAATATAGCGAGCTTTACCGGCTTTTACGACGTCGTTGAGGGCCTCCAGCGTTTCTTCGATCGGCGTGTTGTAATCCCAGCGGTGAATTTGCAGGATGTCCACATAGTCCATACCCAGGCGTCGGAGACTGTCATCAATCGAGCGCAGGATTTGTGCGCGGGATAATCCTTCCGCTAAATCATCAACCTGATGAAAAACCTTGGTAGCGACCACGACATCTTCGCGGCGGGCGAAATCACGCAGCGCGCGACCGACAATCTCTTCGCTACTGCCAGCGGAGTAGCTGTTGGCGGTATCGAAAAAGTTAATGCCGCCCTCAAGGGCGTGTTTGATTATTGGGCGGCTGCTTTCTTCAGGTAGCGTCCAGGCGTGATTGCCGCGATTGGGTTCGCCAAACGTCATGCAACCCAGGCAAAGGCGGGAGACCCGTAGGTCGGTTTTTCCTAAGATGTTGTATTTCATCAATCCACTCCTGCTTAGCTCGTGATGAATTAAGCATAGCAGGAGCGGGGAGGGGATTATGCCAGCCAGGCCTTGATTTTGGCCTCAATTCCGGCGGCATTCAGACCCAGATCGGCTCGAGCTTCATCCTGAGTTCCCTGCGGGATGAAAAAGTCAGGCAGGCCAATGTTCAGCACCGGGACGGGCTTACGATGGGCCATCAGCACTTCGTTTACGCCGCTGCCAGCACCACCCATAATGGCGTTCTCTTCAATGGTAACCAGCACCTCGTGTTGGGCAGCCATTTCAAGGATCAACGTTTCATCCAGTGGTTTCACAAAACGCATATCGACCAGAGTGGCGTTCAGAGACTCTGCGACCTGAGCGGCTTCCGGCATCAGGGTGCCGAAGTTGAGAATCGCCACTTTTTCCCCGCGACGTTTCACGATGCCTTTACCAATTGGCAGTTGTTCCAGCGGGGTCAGCTCAACGCCCACCGCGTTGCCACGAGGGTAGCGCACGACCGTTGGGCCGTCGTTGTAGTGATAACCGGTGAACAGCATCTGGCGGCATTCGTTTTCATCACTCGGGGTCATGATGACCATTTCCGGGATGCAGCGCAGGAAGGAGAGATCGAAAGCCCCCTGATGGGTTTGTCCATCTGCGCCAACAATCCCTGCCCGGTCAACGGCGAACAGGACCGGCAGTTTCTGGATGGCTACATCGTGCAGCACCTGATCGTAGGCGCGTTGCAGGAAAGTCGAGTAAATGGCTACCACCGGCTTGTAGCCGCCAATCGCCAGACCGGCAGCAAACGTCACAGCGTGCTGCTCGGCAATCGCCACATCGAAATAGCGGTCCGGGAACTTACGTGAAAACTCCACCATTCCGGAACCTTCGCGCATCGCCGGGGTGATTGCCATCAGCTTATTGTCTTTCGCTGCGGTCTCGCACAGCCAGTCACCGAAAATTTTTGAATAGCTCGGCAGGCCGCCACTGCTTTTCGGCAGGCATCCGCTGGACGGATCGAATTTGGGTACCGCGTGGAAGGTTATCGGATCTTTTTCCGCAGGCTCGTAGCCACGACCCTTTTTGGTCATGATGTGCAGGAACTGCGGGCCTTTCAGATCGCGCATGTTTTTGAGCGTAGTAATAAGCCCCAGCACGTCGTGACCGTCCACCGGACCGATATAGTTAAAGCCCAGTTCTTCAAACAGAGTCCCCGGCACAACCATACCTTTAATGTGTTCTTCAGTACGTTTGAGCAGTTCTTTAATCGGCGGCACGCCGGAAAAGACTTTCTTCCCGCCTTCGCGCAGCGAGGAGTAGAGTTTGCCAGAGAGCAGCTGTGCCAGATGATTGTTCAGCGCGCCAACGTTCTCTGAAATCGACATTTCGTTGTCGTTGAGGATAACCAGCATGTCGGGCCTAATATCGCCCGCGTGGTTCATCGCTTCAAACGCCATCCCTGCGGTGATGGCTCCATCACCAATCACACACACGGTACGGCGCTCTTTACCTTCTTTCTCGGCGGCAACGGCAATACCGATACCTGCGCTGATGGAGGTTGAAGAGTGCCCAACGCTCAGTACGTCATACTCGCTTTCACCGCGCCATGGGAACGGATGCAGGCCGCCTTTCTGACGAATGGTGCCGATTTTATCGCGGCGACCAGTCAGAATTTTGTGCGGATAAGCCTGATGTCCCACATCCCAGATTAACTGGTCAAACGGGGTGTTGTAGACATAGTGCAGCGCGACGGTGAGTTCCACCGTGCCCAGACCAGAGGCGAAGTGCCCGCTGGAACGGCTTACGCTGTCGAGCAAATAGCGGCGCAGTTCGTCGCAAAGCTTTGGCAGGCTCTCTTTTGGCAGCAGACGTAACTCCTGGGTGGAGTCGACCAGCGCCAGGGTCGGGTATTTGGCTATATCAAAACTCATCGCAAGCTCATGGGATATGTTGGTTTATTTATCACGCTGGATTATGTAGTCCGCTAGCGCTTCCAGTGCCGAGGTATCGAGTGACTGTGCGGCCAGCAGACTTAGCGACTGGCGGGCGTCCTCGATTAAATCCCGGGCTTTATTCTGGGCTTGCTCAAGACCCAGAAGTGCAGGATAGGTACTTTTGCCAAGCTGCTGGTCAGCACCCTGACGTTTACCCAATGTTGCAGTATCGCCTACCACATCCAGGATGTCATCCTGAACCTGGAAAGCCAGACCGATGCTTTCTGCGTATTTGTCGAGTATTGGCAGGCATTCTCGCCCTTTATCGCCAGCACTTAACGCCCCCAAACGCACGGCGGCGCGAATCAATGCTCCGGTTTTATGGCGGTGAATCCGCTCCAGTGCACCCAGCTCAACCTGATGACCTTCAGCTTCCAGATCCAGTGCCTGGCCGCCGCACATACCGGCAATGCCGCTGGCCTGAGCCAGTTCAGAGATCATCGCGATGCGGTCACGGTCAGTGACTTCCGGCATTGGGGCGTCGCTGATAATGGAGAATGCCAGCGTTTGTAGCGCATCTCCGGCCAGGATCGCATTTGCCTCGCCAAATTTTACGTGGCAAGTCGGCAGACCGCGTCGCAGGTCATCGTCATCCATCGCGGGCAAATCATCGTGCATCAGCGAATAGGCATGAATGCATTCGACGGCGGCAGCGGGAGCATCAAGCGTACTCAGGCTGACACCAAACATCTGACCGGTCGCATACACCAGGAACGGGCGCAGACGTTTACCGCCTAATAATGCGCCATATTGCATGGTTTCTACCACGGGAGTGTTCTGAAAGGGCAGTGGCGCGATAAAACGGCTCAGTGCCTGGTTTGCCTGCTCAACGCAAGCCTGTAGCTGCTGCGTAAAATCCATTTACTCATTATCCGGTGTAAAAGGCGTAAGGGCGGCGTCTTCAGTATCTGACAGCAGGATTTGTACGCGCTGTTCAGCCTGTTGTAATTTGACCTGTCCCTGACGCGCCAACTGTACGCCACGTTCGAATTCGTTCAACGCTTCTTCTAACGGCAGGTCGCCGCCTTCCAGACGGGTAACAATTTGTTCCAGCTCGCTCAGCGCGGTTTCAAAACTGGCGGGCGCTTCATTTTTCTTCGGCATAATGAATGTCTGACTCTCTGTATTGGCAGCACAAGACTATGGTAACGGACTCGCACTGATAAGCAAATAACGCGCAATGTGCACAGTAGCCGCGTGATGGTGATATACTTGCGCGCCTGGATGCAGTCGCGGGTATGGGCTGCTGTATTTTTTTCCATTACAAGTCATTCAGACTTGCCTAAGAACCATTGCCGCCATGAAGTTTATCATTAAATTGTTCCCAGAAATCACCATCAAAAGCCAATCTGTGCGTTTGCGCTTTATAAAAATTCTGACAGGGAACATTCGTAACGTTTTAAAGCACTATGATGAAGACCTTGCCGTTGTCCGTCACTGGGATCACGTTGAGGTTCGCGCTAAAGATGAAAGCCAGCGCCTGGATATTCGCGACGCGCTGATCCGTATTCCGGGTATCCACCACATTCTCGAAGTAGAAGACGTGCCGTTTACCGATATGCACGATATTTTTGAGAAGGCACTGGTGCAGTATCGCGATCAACTGGAAGGTAAAACCTTCTGTGTACGCGTTAAGCGTCGCGGGAAGCATGAGTTTAGCTCCATTGAGGTGGAACGTTATGTTGGCGGTGGACTGAACCAACATATTGAATCTGCACGCGTGAAGCTGACGAAGCCGGATGTGACCGTTAATCTTGAAATCGAAAACGACCGTCTGCTGCTGGTTAAAGGCCGCTATGAAGGTATTGGTGGTTTCCCGATTGGGACGCAGGAAGACGTACTGTCGCTGATTTCCGGCGGTTTCGACTCCGGTGTGTCCAGCTATATGCTGATGCGTCGCGGCTGCCGTGTGCACTATTGTTTCTTTAACCTTGGCGGCGCAGCGCATGAAATCGGCGTTCGCCAGGTGGCGCATTATCTGTGGAATCGCTTCGGTAGTTCGCATCGCGTGCGTTTTGTTGCTATCAACTTTGAACCGGTGGTCGGTGAGATCCTGGAGAAAGTTGATGACGGCCAGATGGGCGTGGTTCTCAAACGTATGATGGTTCGCGCGGCGTCGAAAGTCGCTGAGCGCTACGGCGTACAGGCGCTGGTAACCGGTGAAGCACTGGGCCAGGTGTCCAGCCAGACGCTGACCAACCTGCGTCTGATCGATAACGTATCCGACACCCTGATCCTGCGCCCGCTTATCTCCCATGATAAAGAGCACATCATCAATCTGGCGCGTGAAATTGGTACCGAGGACTTTGCCCGTACCATGCCGGAATACTGCGGTGTGATTTCAAAAAGCCCGACGGTGAAAGCGATCAAAGCGAAGATTGAGGCCGAAGAAGAAAACTTCGATTTCTCTATCCTCGATAAAGTGGTTGAAGAAGCGAACAATATCGATATTCGCGATATCGCCCAGCAGACGCAGCAGACCGTGGTAGAAGTGGAAACCGTGAGCGGTTTCGGCCCGAATGACGTAATCCTTGATATCCGTTCTGTGGATGAACAGGATGATAAACCGCTGAAGATTGAAGGTGTGGACGTCGTTTCTCTGCCATTCTACAAGCTGAGCACTAAATTCGGCGATCTGGACCAGAGTAAAACCTGGCTGCTGTGGTGTGAACGCGGAGTGATGAGCCGTCTGCAGGCGCTTTATCTGCGCGAGCAGGGCTTTGAGAACGTGAAGGTGTATCGCCCGTAATTGAGTAAACACCGTGTTGTAGGCCGGATAAGGCGGTTACGCCGCCATCCGGCAATATAACGATATTATTCAAACCGCACGGGAAGCGTCTTCCCGTTCGACTCCCAGAGCCCCTGATAGACACCGTCTTTTAACTCTAGCGTTATCTTCTCTTGCGTTTGTTCAGCCGCAGATGTCTTCAGTTCATAATGTTGATTGTCGGCTGTGTCGCATTTGCCGGTCAATTCAATCGGTGCGCCAAATTTTTGGTAAAAGTAAGCCCCTTCAAAAAAATCACCGTATTTGCAGTCCACCTTCAACACAATACGCATGCTTTTTCCCAGCGTGCCGTACATGACTTTGCCGTCAATGCCGGGCGCTGGCAAAACTGGTGTTGTACTCTTTGCGGTAGTCAGATATTGGCCGTACGGTGTGAGTCGATTTTGCAGTTCCGCGGTTGGGATTTTCGTTGTGAAATCACCCAACTCGTCGAGCGCACGGCTGGCGTGGTTGCTACAGCGTCCGTTCAGGAAAGCCAGATGGTCTTTTTGCAGGGAGAATTTGTCGATGTAGTACAAACCGTCGGTGTAGGTTGCGCACGATGCGTAGAATTCGGCATAGTTAAAATCTTCACCTTTCTCTTCTTTTATTTGTTCTGGTGTTTGCGAATTATGTGCCGTAACAAAGGTATCGATTTGGCCGCGGATATTTTTTCTGATGCGGGTGTTTAATTCGGCGATTGTAGCCCGGGAAAAGAGATCGTTAAGGGTAATTGCCGCACCGCTGGCTAAATCGAAGCTGATCGGCACATTGTACGACTCGCAATACGCCCCGCAACCTTCGATAAACATGTTGAGCGTCAGGATTTTTGCGTCGCGATACTCAACCGTGTAGTCAAGGTTTGCGGTGGGATTCATGGCTGATTTCGCAAACTGATTTACTGTGGCCTGTGGAGTATTGCCCGGTAGCTGATTGATAAAGCTTGCGAAAATATAATCGTTAATGCGTTTTGCAACTTTGGGGTTATCCGTCGAGGAAAACCATGGCACGCGATACTGCATTTCAGTGCTTCCGGGATAGCAATATTCAATACTCTTTATTTCGAGTTGCGTCGCTGTGGCATAACCGGAAAGGAGCAGTAAAGCCACTCCACTCAGATATCCTTTCATTATGATTCCTTATAAGGGAGTGGCTCGAAGATTTACTCGTAGTAGTTATAGATTCCCGCGGCCATCACCAGCTGTGACGCCACCTCGTGAGCTTTTTCGCGACTTACCAGCAGATCAATGATTTTTAAACCGAAATCGATTGAGGTTCCCGGTCCCTGGCTGGTTAACAGATTGACGCGCGGATCCCATACGACGCGCTTGTCCTGCCACTGGTTAGCGGGAATTTGGTCTTTCAGCGCCGGAAAACCGGTCATGTTACCGATGGGGAAAATATCGTGTGGGACGAGTACGGTGGCGGCCGAGGCGCAAATTGCCGCGACAATGCGCCCGGAACGATGAAACTGTTTCACGGTTTCGATAAGCAGCGGGCTGTCGCGAAAACACTCGGCGCCTTTAATACCGCCCGGTAGCACGATAATGTCGAAATCGCCGTCAGCAACTTCGACTAATGGTGCATCCGCCAGCAGCTTTACTCCGCGTGAGCACACAATAGTCAGGCCGCCATCGCTGGCGACGCTGGCGGTTGTGACCTTAATTCCGCCGCGAACCAGCAGATCGATAGTGGTGACCGCTTCGGTCTCTTCACTACCAGGGGCGAGACATACCAGTGCTTGAGCGCTCATACTCACTTTCCTTTCTCTTAACCATTTCAAACAGGTGGGCATTTTCCGGAACGGCGATGCCGTGCGCGCGGGCGCGTTTTAACAAATAACCGGTAATGTAGTCGATCTCAGTATGGCGCAGGGCACGTATGTCTTGCAGCATCGATGAGATATTTTCCGCCGTACTGTCAATCACTTGCTCGACATAATAGCGTAAATCATCCACAGATGTGTGGTGGCCTTCGCGTTCAATGACCGCGGCCACTTCCTCGCAGATGAGTGCTATTTTTTCAGGATGATGGCGTAACTCGCCGTTTGGGCAATCCCATAATGCGGTCAGCGGGTTAATGACACAGTTGACGGCCAGTTTGCGCCACAGCTCGGCGCGAATAGTGTCGTGCCAGGCGACGTCCGGTAGCACCTCTTGCAGGACTTCAGCCAGATAACTGAAATCACCGTCTTGTTCACGCGCCGGACCAATGCGCGTTGTTCCCTGAGCGACATGAATGATGACGTTCCCGTCACGGCGTGCCGCGTGGGTGGTGGTGCCCATCAGCAGAGGTTGCTTAATGCTATGCAGCTCTTCAATCGTCCCCATACCGTTGTGAATCAGCAGAATCGGGGTGGTTTCAGGCAGAATTGCGGCCAGGCCTTTTACCGCATCAGAAACCTGCCAGGCTTTAAGGGTGACCAGCAGCAGGTCGCTTTTTGCCAAAAAGTCGGGGTCGTTTGCCGTCAGGGATTCATTAAAAACTGACCCATCCGTGTCGATCAGGTTTACGCTGCAATAGGGTTGCGGTACGCGTAGCCACCCTTGCACCTCATGTCCATGTTTGCATAGCGTGGTAAGCCAAAGCTGTCCTAGCGCTCCACATCCCAGTACGGTAATTTTCATTCTTCCTCCTCACCTGCAACAGCACCAGGTGTTAATCCATATCGGCCGTACCCCATTATTGTTCGCAGGTATCAGTACCACGTACAATTAAAGGATACAGCCTAGTATAGCGCTGTCTGTTGGGTAACTTTGCAGGTATTATGCTTCGCATCAAAAATGAAGGGAGAGGAAAAGATGCCATCTTTCGATATTGTCTCTGAAGTTGATCTTCAGGAAGCCCGTAACGCGGTAGATAACGCCAGCCGCGAAGTGGAGTCACGCTTTGATTTTCGTGGCGTTGAAGCGACTTTTGAGCTGAATGAGTCAAATAAGACGATTAAGGTGCTGAGCGAGTCTGATTTTCAGGTCAATCAGTTGCTGGATATTCTGCGTGCCAAGCTGCTCAAACGCGGTATTGAAGGCACGTCGCTGGACGTACCAGAAACCTTCGTGCACAGCGGTAAAACCTGGTTTGTTGAAGCTAAGCTGAAACAAGGCATTGAAAGCGCAGTGCAAAAGAAGATCGTTAAGCTGATCAAAGACAGCAAACTGAAGGTGCAGGCGCAGATTCAGGGCGAAGAAATCCGTGTAACCGGCAAGGCGCGTGACGACCTGCAATCCGTCATGGCACTGGTTCGCGGTGGCGACCTCGGCCAGCCGTTCCAGTTTAAGAACTTCCGCGATTAAGTCGTAATGCCTGATGGCGCGACGCTTATCAGGCCTACAGGTAGCACTCGTTATTTGTAGGCCGGATAAGACGATAGTCGCCATTCGGCAATCATCACGCCTGACTGATGGCCTGCTCAACCTCAAATCGATTGGTGACTTTGCTGTCGATTTTCACGTAGGCCGAATGCTCTTTTGCCACAATTAACACTTCGCTTATTCCTTCTTTTGCCAGCAGGCGCTGCTTTAACGTGTCATCGGCGGCAATCTCCGGTGGGATTTCCACACGCAGGCTGCTGACATACGGCGGCTCTTTCATTGTACTTGCCACAACTAACCAAACTGCTGCCAGAAGCGCGCCGGCCAGGAATACGGCCTGACCATCAAACATTTCAACCACCCAACCGCCGAGCGAACCGCCAATCGCCACGCCAAGAAACTGGCTGGTGGAGTAAACGCCCATCGCCGTGCCTTTATAGCCAGCCGGAGACTCTTTACTGATAAGTGAGGGGAGGAGGGCTTCCATCAGGTTGAAGGCGAGGAAGAATATCTGCACGCCCGCAATCAGCCCCCAGAAACGAATGTTAGCGCTCCATAATACAATCTCTGCAATAAGTATCAGTAACACGCAGGCGAGGAACACACGTTTCATCTTGCGCTTCACTTCGGCGTAAATGATGAACGGCACTACGGAAACAAAGGACAGCAGCATCGTCACCAGATAAATTTTCCAGTGCTCTGCGGCGGGGAAGCCCGCTTTCGCCAGTTGGCCTGGTAAGGCGACGAATGTGGACATCAGCAAAATGTGCAGGCACATGATGCCAAAATTGAGCTTCAGCAGTTTTGGCTCCGCCAGCACTTTGCTGAAGCTGCCTTTTACCATGCCCGACTCGCGGTTCAACACGTGGGTAGTGCTATTGGGAACGACCCAAATGGTTAGCACAATACCCGTGGTAGCAAGAGCTGCAATCATCCAGAACAGCGCGTGTAGCCCCAGCGCATGGGTAACTATTGGTCCCAGCACCATCGCAATGGCGAAGGTGATACCGAAGCTGACGCCGATAAACGCCATCGCTTTGGTACGGTTTTGCTCACGGGTTAAGTCGGAAAGTAGCGCCATTACGGCAGCAGCAATCGCGCCAGAGCCTTGCAAAGCCCGGCCAAGAATAATTCCCCAGATTGAATCTGAGAGAGCAGCAATTATGCTGCCGAGAACAAATACCGCCAGCCCGCCGACAATAAGTGGCTTACGACCGATGCGGTCAGAGAGTAGGCCAAAGGGGATTTGGAAAACGGCTTGTGCCAGACCATATATGCCGATGGCAAGGCCAATCAGCGCTTCACTGGCACCCTGTAGCGCCATACCGTATGTGGTCAGAACCGGCAGGACCATAAACATGCCAAGCATGCGCAACGAGAATACGGTCCCTAAACCCCAGGTGGCGCGCAACTCACCGGGCGTCATTTTGTAATCGTTCATTCCCACCTCTGTATTAATTTCGCGCCTAGTGTAAAGCGCTAAGCAGGCTGGGTAAATATGCGCTTTATTAACAAATGTTGGGGTTGTGAGGGGCGTCGGCTGGAGACGAAAATGCCGGATAGCGATCTGAACGTAACTTATCCGGCCTACAAGCTATGTGCTTTTTTGTAGGCCGGATAAGGCGTCAGCCGCCATCCGGCATAGAAGGTGTGACGATTAACTTACCAGACGTAAGTCAGCAGGTTCTGCGAGTTTGGCACCATAAAGTCGACGGACATCATCACGGAAAGCGCGGTAATGGCGATGATGGAGAAACCGAACAGCTTGCGCGCCCAGACTCTGTCATCTTCCACTTTATAACCGCGCAGCGCCATGCCCAACCACCAGACGCTCACCGCCGCTGCAACAATCAGGTATTTATAACCTGCATAGCCGCCCAGGGTTAGCATCAGCGTGGCAATAGCAAATGCCACGATGTACAGCGTGATATGGTTCTTCGCGACCGAAATACCTTTCACCACCGGCAGTACCGGGATGTTGGCAGCCTGATAATCCTTGAAGCGGAAAATCGCAATCGCGTACGAGTGCGGCATCTGCCACAGGCTGAAAATAGCCAGCAGAATCAACGCACCGCTATCGAACTCACCGGTTACGGCACAGTAGCCAATCACCGGCGGCGCAGCGCCGGAGAGTGAGCCAATCAGCGTGCCGTAAACGGAATGGCGCTTCATGTACAGGCTATAAACGCCCACATAGACCACGAAGCCCATTACCCCCAGCCAGCAGGCCAAAGGGTTCGCGCCAAACCACAGCAGCATAAAGCCAGCAATACCCAGCAGGGTGGCGTATACCAGCGAGACCGCAGGGGAAATCAGACCTTTAACCAACACGCGGTTTTTGGTCCTCTCCATCTTCCTGTCGATATCCCTGTCGATGTAGTTGTTAAATACACAACCCGACGCCACAACCAGTGACACCCCAACCAGCGTGTAGATAAACAGGGGATAATCAATGCTGCCTTTCGAGGCCAGCAGGAATCCCCCAATCACCGAGATCAGGTTGCCAAAGATGATGCCTGGTTTCGTTACTTGCAGGTATTGCTTAAACATCATAATCGCCGCTCTTAGTGCATCATCATGTTGTAGTTAAGGTTCCACATAATCCAGATGGAGCCCACAACCAGGATGGCGATGATTAGCACAGTAAAGACAAAGGCCGTCATGTTCCAACCTTCATCAGATTTGCTATTCATGTGCAGGAAGCACACCAGGTGCACCAGAATCTGTACCACTGCCATTGCCAGAATAGTTCCCAGAATGACGGCCGGTGAGGCAGAACCTGTCATCACCATCCAGAACGGAATGACCGTCAGGATGATCGACAGGATAAAACCTGTCATGTAGGTTTTTACGCTGCCATGGGATGCGCCGCCGCTCTCGTTAGAATGACTCATTACATCGCCCCCATCAGATAAACAACAGTGAACACACAGATCCACACCACATCCAGGAAGTGCCAGAACAGGCTCAGGCACATGATGCGGGTACGGTTAGTACTGGTCAGGCCGCGACGAGCAACTTGCACCATCAGCACTGCCATCCAGATAAGACCGGAGGTGACGTGCAGACCGTGCGTGCCGACCAGCGCGAAGAACGCAGACAGGAAGCCACTGCGATCCGGGCCCATACCGTTAACAATCAGGTGATGGAATTCATAGAGTTCCATCCCGATGAATCCGGCACCGAACAAGAAGGTCAACGCCAGCCAGGAGATAACCTGGCTCTTGTTGTTCTTGTACATGGCAATCGCTGCCATGCCGTAAGTAATGGAGCTGAATAACAGCAGGAATGTTTCAACCAGAACGAACGGCAGTTCAAAAATGTCCTTACCTGTCGGGCCACCTGCGGTGCCGTTCACCAGAACGGCATAGGTTGCAAACAGAATAGAGAACAGAATGCAGTCGCTCATCAGGTAGACCCAGAATCCGAAGATCTTGGTCTGGCCTGCATCGTGGTGCCCGTGTTCGTGCGCGTGGGCAGTCGCGTGCGTTAAAGTATCAGTTGCCATTTTTCAGCCCTGCCTTAGTAATCTCATCGAAATGCTGGTTTTCCAGTTTTTCGACTTCCGGGACCGGCACGTAGTAATCCACGTCTTCATCAAAGCTTTTCACAATCCAGCTGATGATCATGCCTGCGAAGCTTGCAATTGCCAGCCACCAGATATGCCAGATCATGGCGAAACCAAACAGTGTTGCGAAGGCGGTAATGACGATACCGGCACCGCTGTTCTTCGGCATATGAATTTCTTCATAGTGCGCAGGCTGCTTGTACGCTTCACCTTTTTCTTTCATTTCCCAGAAGGCATCACGCTCGTGAACGTGCGGCACAACGGCAAAGTTATAGAACGGAGGCGGGGAAGAGGTTGCCCACTCCAGCGTACGACCACCCCATGGGTCACCGGTCAGGTCACGGTTCTGCTCGCGGTCGCGAATAGAAACGAAGATCTGAATCAGCTGGCACAGGATGCCCAGTGCAATCAGCGCGGCGCCGCAGGCGGCAACGACCAGCATCGGATGGAACTGTGGATCAATCTGCTGGCTGAGGCGACGGGTCATACCCATGAAGCCCAGCACGTACAGTGGCATAAATGCTACGAAGAAGCCGATGATCCAGAACCAGAATGCGCGTTTACCCCAGGTTTCGTTCAGCGTGAAGCCAAACGCTTTTGGCCACCAGTAGGTCATACCAGCGAAGCATCCAAATACGACACCGCCGATGATAACGTTATGGAAGTGCGCGATCAGGAACAGACTGTTGTGCAGAACGAAGTCCGCACCCGGCACCGCCAGCAGTACACCGGTCATGCCGCCGACTGAGAAGGTGACGATAAAGCCAATCGTCCACAGCATTGCTGAGTGGAATACGATACGGCCCTGATACATGGTGAACAGCCAGTTGAAGATCTTCACCCCGGTCGGGATGGCGATAATCATGGTGGTGATACCGAAGAAGGCGTTTACGTTAGCGCCTGCACCCATGGTGAAGAAGTGGTGCAGCCAAACAACGAACGACAGAACGGTGATACACACGGTTGCCCACACCAGCGAGGTGTAACCAAACAGACGTTTACGCGAGAAGGTTGCCGCGATTTCGGAGAACACACCGAAGACTGGCAGAACCAGAATGTACACTTCCGGATGGCCCCAGGCCCAAATCAGGTTGATGTACATCATCATGTTGCCGCCCATATCGTTGGTAAAGAAATGGGTGCCCAGATAGCGATCCAGGGTTAGCAACGCGACGGTAACCGTCAGGATTGGGAAAGAAGCGATAATCAGGATGTTTGCACACAGAGATGCCCAGCTAAACACCGGCATCTTGAACATGGTCATTCCTGGTGCACGCATCTTAATGATGGTCACAAAGAAGTTGATACCGGTCAGGGTTGTACCAATACCGGACAACTGGACTGCCCATATCCAATAGTCGACCCCGACGCTTGGACTGTACTCTATTCCCGAAAGTGGCGGATACGCCAGCCAACCGGTCTGCGCGAATTCACCCACGCCCAGAGAAAGGTTAACCAGGATTACGCCGACAACGGTGAACCAGAAGCTCAGGTTGTTCAGGAACGGGAATGCAACGTCACGTGCGCCGATCTGCAGCGGAACCACCAGGTTCATCAGACCGATAACAAATGGCATTGCCACGAAGAAGATCATAATCACGCCGTGAGCCGTGAAGATCTGGTCGTAGTGGTGAGGAGGCAGGAAGCCCGCTTCACCTGCAGAAGCCAGCGCTTGCTGACTACGCATCATGATGGCGTCGGCAAAGCCACGAATCAACATGACGATTGCGACGATGACATACATGATGCCAAGGCGTTTGTGGTCAACCGAGGTTAGCCACTCTTTCCACAGGTAGGTCCACTTACCGAAGTAAGTGATAAGGCCCAGTAAGGCCGCACCACCGATGATAATGGCAGCAATCGTAACCATGACAATAGGTTCATGGAACGGAACTGCATCCAGCGTCAATTTTCCGAACATCGTATTCTTCCTCGGCCCCTTAGTGAGCGGATTCCGCGTGGCTCATGTCCATGCCTTCCATTCCTTCGTGTGCGCTGTGCTCACCTTCGGGTTGGGACATGTCCATGCTCTTACCGTGAGCCATAAATTTGTTAATAACGTCTTTAAACAAATCCGGTTTCACGTTGGAGAAGTATTCCACCTGGTTGTATTCGCTTGGCGCAGCCACTTTCTCGAACGCTGCCATGTCGCTCATGGTGTTCGTGGACTGTTTAGCTTTAGCAACCCATTGGTCGAATTCGGCGCGGTCCTTTGTTGCGATAGCCTTGAACTTCATACCGGAGAAGCCTGGTCCGCTATAACTTGCGGAGATACCATCATAAGTACCGACTTCGTTGGCGATCAGATGCAGTCGAGTCTGCATACCGGCCATGGCATAAATCTGGCTACCCAGACGCGGGATAAAGAAGGAGTTCATCACGGAGTTGGAAGTCACTTTGAATTCAACCGGAGTATTCGCCGGGAAGGCGATTTCATTCACGGTAGCGATACCCTGTTCCGGATAGATGAAGAACCATTTCCAGTCCATGGAAACCACTTCGATGGTAATGGGCTTCTCGTCATGCGCCAGCGGTTTGCTTGGCTCAAGAGCGTGAGTGGTTTTCCAGGTCAGGACGGCAAGGAAAATGATGATTAAGATCGGCACCGTCCAGACCACAGCTTCCACTTTATTGGAGTGTGACCAGTTCGGGCTGTACTTCGCATCTTTATTGCTTGCACGATACTTCCAGGCAAAACCAACAGCCATCAAGATGGCGGGAATAACGACAATCAACATCAGGCCAAATGCCGTCAGTATCAATGACCGTTGTTCCAGTCCAATCTGTCCTTTAGGGTCAAGCAGCGCAGAATTACAGCCACTGAGTAATGCAGTGCCTGCAATTAATGACAACCATCCCAAACTTTTATTGTATTTCCTGAGTCTCATTTAACGACCTCAATTCCACGGGACCGGGTGGCGTTTAAAGTGTGAGGGCATTTTACGGGAAGGTTACATTACTGTAAACATCTCTAGATCTGTGTTACTGGGTTCTGCCGTGCATGTCACATATGTTGCAATATATGTCGCTTTGGCTTTAAGAACCTGTTGCAACATCACGTTATAACGAAAGCGGGCAGGTGGGGGGCGTACTGAGGGCAATTGGTATAACCAATACGAAAATAAAACAATTGTTTAACAATTGATTATCAATAAAGGGACAATTGAGGAACAAAAAATAAATCTTTCGTGGCTGAATCGAGTAAGGAAAATAGTATATATAAAAGGCGTCAATAATTTCCAAATTCTTTGGCGCACAAAATAACAAATATTATTTTTAGCAGTTGTTGCTTATTTCGCCGTTATAATTACGTAGGGTGATTACAACGGCGATATTAATGCGGGTTTTTTACGCCAGACGTGTTTTTCGCAGTGCCAGATAATCCAGCAATCCACCAAAAACGACCCCGCAGACCGCGACCACCACTGAGACTTCAAGCAGTTCTGGCAGGAAGGAGAAGTTGGTGTAATCCAACGCGTTCATGGTTAACAGCAGCAGCCAAACCAGCAGCAGGCAGCAGCCCACTACCAACGTCATTAATGCCAGACTGTACGCTCCACGAAATTCCGTACGCGGAATAAAGCTTTCATTTTGCCAGCTATGTTCCAGGGTCTTGCGACATACCAGCAGCAGTATCAGACCGGGGATCGCGGCAAACACGGAGAACAGATAAAACGTCGGCCAGCCGTGTGCTTCGACAAACCAACCCGCTACCGGGCCAACGTAAACGCGACCAACGGCTGAAAGCGCGGAGAGCAGGGCGAACTGGGTCGCTGAGAAGGACTTATTGCACAGCGTCATTAATAAGGCGACAAATGCCGCCGTGCCCATTCCGCCGCACAGGTTTTCAAAGAAGACGGCCGCCGCCATGCTGAACATGTGTTTGTCAGTGATGGACAGTAGCCAGTAGCCCGCATTCGACGCCCCTTGCAGGATGCCGAAAATAAGCAATGCGCGGAACAGAGAAAGGCGCTGCATCAGGATCCCACCGTACAGCGCGCCAACAATGGTGGCCAGTAGCCCCAGTGTCTTATTCACCACGCCAACTTCACCCGCATCAAACCCAACGCCACGGATTAAAAAGGTGGTGGTCAGGCTCATGGCGAAGGCATCCCCGAGCTTATACAGCACAATAAGCAGTAGGATCAGCCAGGCGTTATTACGACCAAAGAAGTCGCGCAGTGGAGCCGCAACCGCTTGTTCCAGCGTTTTAGGCACCGGAATGGTGTCAGTCGGTTCGGGCGCTAACAGGGTGGCGATGATACAGGGAATCAACAGCGCAGCCATCAGCCAGTACATCCCTTGCCAGCCCAGCCAGCGATCGGCCATCCACAGGGCCAGTCCGCCTGAAACCAGCATCCCTAATCGATAGCCCAGTACGCTGATAGCCGCGCCGGTGCCGCGGTCTTCTGCGGGCAATACGTCGGTTTTCCAGGCATCAAAGACAATATCCTGCGATGCAGAGCAAAATGCGATCACTACTGCGAGTGCGGCCATCCAGCGTAACTGTGTGCCAGGCTCCAGAAAGCCCATCGCGGCGATAGAAATTAACAACAGCACCTGGGTCGCCAGCAGCCAGCCGCGACGTCGACCTAAAAACGGTGGCGTGTAACGGTCCATCAACGGGGACCAGAGAAACTTAAAAACGTAGGCCTGACCGACCAGGGAAAAGAAACCGATGGTTTTAAGATCGATATTCTCGACTGTCATCCACGCCTGGAGCGTACCGGAGGTGAGCGCGAGCGGTAAACCGGAGGCGAACCCCAGAATGAGCAGGATAGCTGAGCGTGGCTGCTGAAAAATACGTAAGTAATGACTGGACATGGGCTTCTATAGGCCCGACGAACGCCGGGCCATATGGGCAGAAATTAACGAGCGTTCTGCTTGATGAAATCGTGAACGCTGGTGTCCTGAGACATATCAGCGATGGTGTCGGTCAGTACGCTGTTAACGGCGTTAGCGATATTTTTGTTAGAGGCCTGCAGAGCACCTTCAACAGAATAGCTTGCACGGTAGTTTTTGGTCATCTTGTTACCGTTGGCGGCAGTTGCAATGATGGCGATGTCTGCTTTGGTGGCGATGTTATAGCGCACGCTACCCTGAGACACGTCAGCATACAGCTGGCTAACAATGATTTGCAGGTTGACTGCACCGTTTGGTCCAATCATATAACCACGTGCGGTCATCTGTTTTTCCAGCACTTCTTGCAGCAGGAAACGCAGATCGCGGGATGCGGTCAGGGTAACCAGTTGGTTGTCACGGGTGACTTTTGCCAGCGCTTGATCCTGGCGCTGGTCGGCACCATTGATGCTAACGGTCACACCCATCAGGCTCGGGTCCTGCTGCGGCAGGGTAATTTTCGGGGAGACTTCAATAGTGGTCGGCGGCGTTGCGCATCCAGCTAACATAAACAGTGCGACAAACGGGACGAGGATTTTTTTAAACATGCCAGGGCTCTCAGCGAATCTAAATTGTATGGTTAGAGAAAATTCCCGCCATCATAACATCGCCAACGATGAGGGGAAGTGGGTAACGCATGTAAATTCATTGTGTTGTCCGTTTTATGACTTTGTAGAGACTATAAACGGACTTTTTGCAATAAATTGGAGTGAGGAATCAGTGAACTTCATCCGTTTGAATGAGAAAATCAGACAAGCGCTAATTTTTTGTTGCTAAGGTGTAATGAAAACGGTAAAAGCGGCTAGTATTTAAAGGGATGGGTGACATCTCAGCGTTGTCGGAGGAAAAATTTCATGATGATTCGTGAGCAAATAGAAGAAAAATTAAGGGCAGCGTTCGAACCCGTGTTCCTCGAAGTTGTGGATGAAAGCTATCGTCACAATGTCCCGGCTGGTTCTGAAAGCCACTTTAAGGTTGTACTGGTTAGCGATCGCTTTACAGGTGAACGTTTTCTTAATCGTCATCGGATGATTTACAGCACATTAACGGCGGAACTTTCCACAACCGTTCATGCGCTTGCCCTGCATACCTACACTATTAAGGAGTGGGAAGCGTTGCAGGATACGATTTTTGCATCGCCTCCGTGTCGTGGCGCGGGAAGCATCGCGTAAAAACGGATTTGCAACAACCGACGCTTTTCCAGTATGTTGCTACAGATTATGTGAAAACGGCCTGCGGGCCGTTTTGTTTTGTCTGAATTCTGGGACAGTCGTACAGTATTCAGACAAAAATTAGCCGGGAATTGTGAAAAAAGCCGCAGCAACGCGCGATAACCGTTCTCGACTCATAAAAGTGATGCCGCTATAATGCGCGTCTTATTTTTCGGAATGTCTTCGGGATGATTCTGACGACAGGGAATGTGATTGCTTATGAGAACATCCCAGTTCCGCGAAGCCAACAACCTGTGCTTGCGGAGAAGAGTTGACCGAGCACTGTGATTTTTTGAGGTAACAAGATGCAAGTTTCAGTTGAAACCACTCAAGGCCTTGGCCGCCGTGTAACGATTACTATCGCTGCTGACAGCATCGAGACCGCTGTGAAAAGCGAGCTGGTCAACGTAGCGAAGAAAGTGCGTATTGACGGTTTCCGCAAAGGAAAAGTACCGATGAATGTTGTTGCTCAGCGTTATGGCGCGTCTGTTCGCCAGGACGTTCTGGGTGACCTGATGAGCCGCAACTTCGTTGACGCGATCATCAAAGAAAAAATCAATCCAGCTGGCGCACCGAACTACGTTCCGGGCGAATACAAACTGGGTGAAGATTTTACTTACGCGGTAGAGTTCGAAGTTTACCCGGAAGTTGAGCTGACTGGCCTGGAAGCAATCGAAGTTGAAAAACCGGTTGTTGAAGTTACCGACGCTGACGTTGACGTAATGCTGGACACCCTGCGCAAGCAGCAGGCTACCTGGAAAGACAAAGACGGCGCTGCTGATGCAGAAGACCGTGTAACCATCGACTTCACCGGTTCTGTAGACGGCGAAGAGTTCGAAGGCGGCAAAGCGTCTGACTTCGTACTGGCGATGGGCCAGGGTCGTATGATCCCGGGCTTTGAAGAAGGCGTTAAAGGCCACAAAGCTGGCGAAGAGTTCACTATCGACGTGACCTTCCCGGAAGAGTACCACGCTGAAAACCTGAAAGGTAAAGCTGCGAAGTTCGTTATCAACCTGAAGAAAGTTGAAGAACGCGAACTGCCGGAACTGACTGAAGAATTCATCAAACGTTTCGGCGTTGAAGATGGTTCCGTAGCAGGTCTGCGCGCTGAAGTCCGTAAAAACATGGAACGCGAGCTGAAAGGCGCTGTGCGTAACCGCGTTAAGTCTCAGGCGATCGAAGGTCTGGTAAAAGCTAACGACATCGACGTTCCGGCTGCACTGATCGACAGCGAAATCGACGTTCTGCGTCGTCAGGCTGCACAGCGTTTCGGTGGCAACGAGAAACAAGCTCTGGAACTGCCGCGTGAACTGTTCGAAGAACAGGCTAAGCGTCGCGTAGTTGTTGGTCTGCTGCTGGGCGAAGTGATTCGTACCAACGAACTGAAAGCTGACGAAGATCGCGTTAAAGGCCTGATCGAAGAGATGGCTTCTGCTTACGAAGATCCGAAAGAAGTTATTGAGTTCTACAGCAAAAACAAAGAGCTGATGGACAACATGCGTAACGTCGCTCTGGAAGAGCAGGCTGTTGAAGCCGTTCTGGCGAAAGCGAAAGTGACTGAAAAAGCCACTTCCTTCAACGAACTGATGAATCAGCAGGCGTAATTCGTCGCTTTTTTAGCTCGAATTTCGTACGCAAGCCCGTCACCTTTTGGTGGCGGGTTTTTTTTTGTCACGCATTTTGCATGGGAAGAGTGCGAAAACAGCGTTTCAGTGTTAGCGTTACAACAAAAGATTGTTATGCTTGAATTATGGCGATGTCGTACCCATTACTGAGGGACTAGCTGATAATCCGTCCATAAGGTTACAATCAGCACAGCAGGTTTTTTCAAATTTTATCCAGGAGACGGAAATGTCATACAGCGGCGAACGAGATAACTTTGCACCCCATATGGCGCTGGTGCCGATGGTCATTGAACAGACCTCACGTGGTGAGCGCTCTTTTGATATCTATTCTCGTCTACTTAAGGAACGCGTCATTTTTCTGACCGGCCAGGTCGAAGACCATATGGCTAACCTGATCGTGGCGCAGATGCTGTTCCTGGAAGCAGAAAACCCAGAAAAAGATATCTACCTGTACATCAACTCCCCTGGTGGAGTGATCACTGCCGGGATGTCTATCTATGACACCATGCAGTTTATTAAGCCGGACGTCAGCACCATTTGTATGGGCCAGGCGGCCTCAATGGGTGCGTTCCTGCTGACCGCCGGGGCGAAAGGCAAACGTTTTTGCCTGCCTAACTCTCGCGTCATGATCCACCAGCCTCTGGGCGGTTACCAGGGCCAGGCAACGGATATTGAAATTCATGCCCGTGAAATCCTGAAGGTAAAAGGGCGCATGAACGAACTTATGGCGCATCATACGGGTCAATCTCTTGAGCAGATTGAACGTGATACCGAGCGCGATCGCTTCCTCTCCGCTTCTGAAGCGGTAGAGTACGGTCTGGTCGACTCGATTTTGACCCATCGTAATTAATGCCCAGTGCGCAGGTGTGCCGCTATAATTACCTGGAGCGGCACAACGCTGACTAGCGTCTTGCGCCTGAGAATGGCATTTGCGTCGTCGTGTGCGGCACAAAGAACAAAGAAGAGGTTTTGACCCATGACAGATAAACGCAAAGATGGCTCGGGCAAATTGTTGTACTGCTCTTTTTGCGGCAAAAGCCAGCATGAAGTGCGTAAGCTGATTGCCGGTCCATCCGTGTATATCTGCGACGAATGTGTTGATTTATGCAACGACATCATTCGCGAAGAGATTAAGGAAGTAGCACCGCACCGTGAACGCAGTGCGCTGCCGACGCCACATGAAATTCGCAACCACCTGGACGATTACGTTATCGGTCAGGAGCAGGCGAAGAAAGTGCTGGCGGTCGCGGTATACAACCATTACAAACGTCTGCGCAACGGCGACACCAGCAATGGCGTCGAGTTGGGCAAAAGTAACATCCTGCTGATTGGCCCAACGGGTTCCGGTAAAACACTGCTGGCTGAAACGCTGGCGCGCCTGCTGGACGTTCCGTTCACCATGGCTGATGCCACCACGCTGACCGAAGCCGGTTATGTGGGTGAAGATGTTGAAAATATTATTCAGAAACTGTTGCAGAAGTGCGATTACGACGTGCAGAAAGCACAGCGTGGGATTGTCTATATCGATGAGATCGACAAGATTTCACGTAAGTCTGATAACCCATCTATTACCCGTGACGTTTCCGGCGAAGGTGTACAGCAGGCGCTGTTGAAACTGATCGAAGGGACGGTTGCTGCCGTTCCGCCGCAGGGTGGTCGTAAACATCCTCAGCAGGAATTCCTGCAGGTTGATACCTCCAAGATCCTGTTTATCTGCGGTGGTGCCTTTGCCGGTCTGGATAAAGTAATTGCTAACCGTGTTGAAACCGGCTCCGGCATTGGTTTTGGCGCAACGGTAAAAGCGCAGTCTGATAAAGCCAGCGAAGGTGAACTGCTGTCGCAGGTCGAACCGGAAGATCTGATCAAATTTGGTCTGATCCCTGAGTTCATCGGCCGTCTGCCGGTGGTGGCGACGCTGAGCGAGCTGAGCGAAGAAGCGTTGATCCAGATCCTCAAAGAGCCGAAAAACGCCCTGACCAAGCAGTACCAGGCGCTGTTCAATCTTGAAGGTGTCGATCTGGAATTCCGTGAGGAAGCGCTGGATGCGATCGCTAAGAAAGCGATGGCGCGTAAAACCGGTGCTCGTGGTCTGCGTTCTATCGTCGAAGCCGCGCTGCTCGACACCATGTACGATCTGCCTTCTATGGAAGACGTCGAAAAAGTGGTGATCGACGAGTCGGTGATTGGCGGTCAGAGCAAGCCATTGCTGATTTACGGTAAGCCGGAAGCGCAGCAGGCATCTGGCGAATAATTCATCAATTCATACAGACATTTAATTAAAAAGGGGGGATTTTATCTCCCCTTTTATTTTTCCGTAAACATGGCGTTGAATGTGTGGGAAACATCCCCATATACTGACATACATGTTAAAGGTGGTGTGAAGCACAGTCGTACCACCTGATTACCTGGCGGAAACTAAACTAAGAGAGAGCTCTATGAATCCTGAGCGTTCTGAACGCATTGAAATCCCCGTATTGCCGTTGCGCGATGTGGTGGTTTATCCGCACATGGTCATACCCTTATTTGTAGGGCGGGAAAAATCTATCCGTTGTCTGGAAGCGGCTATGGACCATGATAAAAAAATCATGCTGGTCGCACAGAAAGAAGCGTCAACGGATGAGCCGGGTGTAAACGATCTTTTCACCGTCGGGACCGTGGCCTCTATTTTGCAGATGCTGAAACTGCCTGACGGCACCGTAAAAGTGCTGGTCGAGGGGTTACAGCGTGCGCGTATTTCTGCGCTGTCTGACAACGGCGAGCATTTCTCTGCGAAAGCAGAGTACCTTGACTCGCCTGCTATTGATGAGCGCGAACAGGAAGTGCTGGTGCGTACCGCTATCAGCCAGTTCGAAGGCTATATCAAGCTGAACAAGAAAATTCCACCAGAAGTGCTGACGTCGCTGAACAGCATTGACGATCCTGCACGTCTGGCGGATACCATCGCTGCACACATGCCGCTGAAGCTGGCTGACAAGCAGTCCGTGCTGGAGATGTCCGACGTTAACGAACGTCTGGAATATCTGATGGCGATGATGGAGTCTGAAATCGATCTGCTGCAGGTTGAGAAACGCATTCGCAACCGCGTGAAAAAGCAGATGGAAAAATCTCAGCGCGAGTACTATCTGAACGAGCAGATGAAAGCTATTCAGAAAGAACTCGGTGAGATGGACGATGCACCGGACGAAAACGAAGCGTTGAAGCGTAAAATCGATGCGGCGAAAATGCCGAAAGAGGCAAAAGAGAAAGCGGAAGCAGAACTGCAGAAGCTGAAAATGATGTCTCCTATGTCGGCGGAAGCGACCGTGGTGCGTGGCTACATCGACTGGATGGTACAGGTGCCGTGGAATGCGCGTAGCAAGGTCAAAAAAGACCTACGTCAGGCGCAGGAAATCCTCGATACCGACCATTATGGTCTGGAGCGCGTCAAAGACCGTATTCTTGAGTATCTCGCGGTTCAAAGCCGTGTAAATAAAATCAAGGGGCCGATCCTGTGTCTGGTTGGACCGCCGGGGGTAGGTAAAACCTCTCTGGGGCAGTCCATCGCTAAGGCAACTGGGCGTAAATACATCCGTATGGCGCTGGGCGGCGTGCGTGATGAAGCCGAAATTCGCGGTCACCGCCGGACCTATATCGGTTCTATGCCGGGTAAACTGATCCAGAAAATGGCCAAAGTGGGCGTTAAAAACCCGCTGTTCCTGCTTGATGAGATCGACAAAATGTCTTCCGACATGCGTGGCGATCCGGCTTCCGCACTGCTCGAAGTGCTGGATCCAGAGCAGAACGTGGCGTTCAGCGATCACTACCTGGAAGTGGACTACGATCTCAGCGATGTGATGTTTGTTGCGACCTCTAACTCCATGAATATTCCGGCACCGTTGCTGGATCGTATGGAAGTGATCCGTCTGTCCGGTTATACCGAAGACGAAAAGCTGAACATTGCCAAACGTCACCTGTTGCCGAAACAGATTGAGCGTAATGCGCTGAAAAAAGGTGAGCTGACGGTCGACGATAGCGCCATTGTGGGCATTATTCGTTACTACACTCGTGAAGCAGGCGTGCGTAGTCTGGAACGTGAAATCTCTAAACTGTGCCGTAAAGCGGTGAAACAGCTGCTGCTGGATAAATCGCTGAAACATATTGAGATCAATGGCGACAACCTGCACGACTATCTGGGTGTACAGCGCTTTGACTATGGCCGCGCGGATAACGAAAACCGCGTTGGCCAGGTGACGGGTCTGGCGTGGACGGAAGTTGGCGGCGATCTGCTGACTATCGAAACCGCCTGCGTACCGGGTAAAGGTAAGTTGACCTACACCGGTTCTCTGGGTGAAGTCATGCAGGAGTCGATTCAGGCTGCGCTGACTGTGGTGCGCGCGCGTGCGGAAAAACTGGGTATTAACCCGGACTTTTACGAAAAACGCGACATCCACGTTCACGTACCTGAAGGGGCGACGCCGAAAGACGGTCCAAGTGCGGGTATTGCTATGTGTACTGCGCTGGTGTCTTGTCTTACCGGTAACCCAGTTCGCGCCGACGTAGCGATGACGGGTGAGATCACCCTGCGTGGTCAGGTTCTGCCTATCGGTGGTTTGAAAGAAAAACTGCTGGCGGCACACCGTGGCGGCATTAAGACGGTCTTAATTCCCGATGAGAACAAACGTGACCTGGAAGAGATTCCGGACAACGTAATTGCCGATCTTAATATTCACCCGGTGAAACGTATTGAGGAAGTTCTGACTCTTGCGTTGCAAAATGAACCCTCTGGAATGCAGGTTGTGACGGCAAAATAGTGACCTCGCGCAAAGAGCATTAATAAAAACAGGGCTGGCAGGCCATTTCGGGCTTGCCAGCCTTTTTTTGTATAGCTAATTTAGATAACGGATTAGGCTTGCCATCATTAACGGGTGTTGTAAGGGCATGGCAGGCCTGATATAACTGCTGCGCGGTCGCACTTTGAAGGATTCAGGTGCGATATAAATTATAAAGAGGAAGAGAAGAGTGAATAAATCTCAACTGATCGACAAAATTGCTGCAGGGGCTGATATCTCTAAAGCTGCGGCTGGACGTGCGTTAGATGCAATTATTGCTTCTGTTACCGAATCTCTGAAAGAAGGTGATGACGTAGCGCTGGTAGGTTTTGGTACTTTTGCCGTTAAAGAGCGTGCTGCCCGTACTGGTCGCAACCCGCAAACAGGTAAAGAGATCACCATCGCCGCGGCTAAAGTACCGGGCTTCCGTGCAGGTAAAGCACTGAAAGACGCGGTAAACTAAGTGATTTCCCCTTTGGGGATGTGACGAAGTACAAGGGCGCATCGACTGATGTGCCTTTTTTATTTGTAATTCCGGTACTTTCTACGCGTTGTGGGCTGACAATTGCCCCTGTTTCTTGTCACAATAGACCTTTGTGCGCAGCGTTCAGGAAACGCTATGCTGCGTGAAGCATATATACTCAAAATCCTTGTTGCCGTTGTTGTCATCAACGCGGGGGCAGCAGAGAGGATAACGCGTATAGTCATCTACAGCGGAGTGTGGTTACACCATGATGGACAGCTTACGCACGGCTGCTAACAGTCTCGTGCTCAAGATTATTTTCGGTATCATTATCGTGTCGTTCATTTTGACCGGCGTGAGTGGTTACCTGATTGGCGGGGGCAATAACTTCGCCGCCAAAGTGAATGGCCAGGAGATCAGCCGCGGGCAGTTCGAGAATGCGTTCAACAGCGAACGTAACCGCATGCAGCAACAGCTGGGCGATCAATACTCCGAGCTGGCCGCGAACGAAGGTTATATGAAAACGCTGCGTCAGCAGGTGCTGAATCGTCTTGTTGACGAAGCGCTGCTGGATCAGTATTCCCGCGAGCTTAAGCTCAACATCAGCGACGATCAGGTTAAACAGGCCATTTTCGCCACGCCTGCGTTCCAGGTGGACGGCAAGTTTGATAACAACCGCTACAACGCGATTGTCAATCAAATGGGAATGACTGCAGACCAGTACGCACAGGCATTACGTAATCAGCTCACGACACAGCAGCTGATTAACGGTGTTGCCGGTACGGACTTCATGCTGAAAGGCGAAACGGATGAACTGGCGGCGCTGGTCGCACAGCAGCGTATCGTGCGTGAGGCGACGATTGACGTTAACGCACTGGCCGCGAAGCAATCTATTACCGAGCAGGAAGTTGCCAGCTACTACGAGCAGAATAAAAACAACTTTATGACGCCGGAACAGTTCCGCGTGAGCTACATCAAGCTGGACGCTGCTGCTATGCAGGAGACGGCCAGCGATGCTGATATTCAGTCTTACTATGACCAGCATCAGGATCAGTTCACTCAGCCGCAGCGTAACCGCTACAGCATCATTCAGACCAAAACGGAAGATGAAGCCAAAGCGGTACTGGATGAGCTGAACAAAGGCGGTGACTTCGCTGCGCTGGCGAAAGAAAAATCTGCCGATATCATCTCTGCTCGTAAAGGCGGTGATATGGGATGGCTGGAAGATTCCACTACCCCGGATGAGCTGAAAAATGCTGGTCTGAAAGAAAAAGGCCAACTGTCTGGCGTAATTAAGTCTTCCGTTGGTTTCCTCGTTGCGCGTCTTGACGACGTACAGCCTGCGCAAGTTAAACCGCTGAGCGAAGCCCGTGACGAGATTGCGGCAAAAGTGAAGCAGGAAAAAGCGCTGGATGCCTACTATGCGCTGCAGCAGAAAGTCAGCGACGCGGCCAGCAACGATAACGAATCTCTGGCGGGTGCAGAGCAGGCTGCGGGTATGAAAGCGGTTGAAACGGGCTGGTTTAGCCGTGACAGCCTGCCGGAAGAACTGAATTTCAAACCAGTCGCTGACATCATTTTCAATGGTGGTCTGGTTGGTGAGAACGGTACGCCTGGCAGTAACTCCGATATCATCACCGTGGACGGCGATCGTGCGTTCGTGTTGCGTATTGCAGAGCACAAAGCCGAAGCCGTGAAGCCACTGGCTGAAGTGAAAGAGCAGGTAACTGCGCTCGTTAAGCACAATAAAGCAGAGCAGCAGGCGAAGCTTGATGCCGATAAACTGCTGGCGGATCTGAAAGCCGGTAAAGGCGATGAAGCGATGAAAGCGGCGGGTCTGAGCTTTGGTGAGGCGAAAACGCTGAGCCGTACGGGTCAGGATCCGCTGAGCCAGGCTGCCTTTGGTCTGAGCCTGCCGGCGAAAGACAAACCGAGCTACGGCGTCGCGAACGACATGCAGGGTAACGTTGTTCTGTTGGCGTTGGACGAGGTGAAAGCTGGTTCTATGCCTGAAGCGCAGAAGAAAGCGATGGTTCAGGGGATCACTCAGAACAACGCGCAGATTGTCTTCGAAGCGCTGATGAGCAACCTGCGTAAAGCCGCAAAAATTAAAATCGGTGATGCGCTGGAACAGCAGCAATAACCGAGGCAGTTCGCAAAAAAATTGCAAAAAGTTGTATCTACCAAAGGCCGCTTTCGCGGCCTTTTCCATTTCTGATATTTGCCGTTTGTCTGCCGTTCTGCACCTCGCTATCGTGATTCCACTGTTAACAAACAAGGAGAAAACAGTATGAAACATGGAATCAAAGCTCTGCTTATCACTCTTTCATTGACCTGCGCTGGTATGGCCCAAACCGCATTGGCGGCTGAGCCTGTCGCCAAAAGCCAGGCGACTCAAACCAAAGCGGAAAACCCAGGGGCGGCACAAAGCAAAGCCACACTGCCCGCTAAAGCAAGCGACGATGAGGGCACCAGGGTAAGCATCAACAGCGCTTCTGCGGAGGATTTAGCGCGAGTTATGAATGGCGTGGGTCTAAAGAAAGCGCAGGCGATTGTGAGCTATCGTGAGGAGTACGGGCCGTTTAAAACGGTGGATGATTTAAAACAGGTGCCGGGCATGGGCAGTTCACTGGTTGAGCGTAACCTGGCAGTTTTAACACTTTAATAACTTGCAGAGCGCTGAAAGTTTGCCAGACTGTAGAGGTCATACCAGTTATGACCTCTTTACTCAAAAGTCTGTTCCTATAAAAACAACGTAAGGCTCCTGCGCTATGCAAACACAAATCAAAGTCCGTGGTTTTCATCTTGATGTCTATCAGCACGTTAACAATGCCCGCTATCTGGAGTTTCTGGAAGAGGCCCGCTGGGATGGTCTGGAAAACAGCGACAGCTTTCAGTGGATGACCGCACACAACATCGCTTTTGTGGTCGTGAATATTAATATCAACTACCGGCGACCTGCGGTGCTGAGCGATCTGCTGACCATCACCAGTCAGGTTCAACAGTTAAATGGCAAAAGTGGCGTGTTAAACCAGACCATTACCCTGGAGCCGGAAGGGCAGGTGGTGGCAGACGCGCTGATTACGTTCGTCTGTATTGATTTGAAAACGCAAAAAGCGTTGCCGCTGGAAGGGGAGTTGCGCGAAAAACTGGAGCAGATGGTGCAGTAGTGGCTGCGACTGCCGGAAGGTGACGCTCAAGCGTCTTATCCGGCCTACATGAGTTGCTGCGACTGCCTGTAGGCCGGATAAGCAAAGCGCAATCCGGCAATACAATCACTTTAACCCGGTTTTCTGCTTCATTGCCGCCATCACTGCCGGTTTATCCGCCAGATAATGGTTCAGGCCGTTGGCACGCAGATTACACGCCGCACAGTGACCGCAACCGTCACCTTTGATGCCGTTATAGCAGGTCAGCGTTTCTTCGCGTACCAGGTCCAGCTTGCCCCAATAATCGGCCAGTGCCCAGGTTTCGGCTTTATCGATCCACATCAGTGGGGTTTCAAAGCGAATATCTTTCGCCATCCCCAGGCTTACAGCATGGTTCAGGGCTTTAACGAACTCATCGCGACAGTCCGGATAGCCGGAGAAATCGGTCTCACAAACGCCGGTAATGACCGCCTCTGCCTGCACCTGGTACGCGTAAATTGCTGCCAGCGTTAAGAACAGAATATTGCGTCCTGGCACAAAGGTATTGGGAATGCCGTTCGCATCCGGTTCGTAATCGGGTACCGGAATGTTATTGCGGGTCAGGCTGCTGACAGCCAGTTCACTGAGCAATGTGACATCAAGTACTTTGTGCGCGCGCGCGCCAAGTTTTAAGGCCAGGTCACGTGCGACATCAATCTCAGCGCGATGGCGCTGACCATAATCAAAGGTCACGCAGTGCACTTCATCATACTGATGCAGCGCTTGCGCCAGACAAGTCGTGGAGTCCTGACCTCCACTGAATACAACAACGGCACGTTTCATGGCTTTTCCTGACAAAATAACGAAGCCCTTATGGTAGCGCCTGGACGTGCCGTCGACCAGCTTCTTAACGCTGAAGGAGGTGGCAGCCAGGCTTCGGTAAACTCGAACCAGCCACGAGGATTCAGGCGTACGCCGTTCACGCCCGGTGGCGCGCTGATGCGATAGTGATAATTGAACAGTGGGGTCAGGGTAGCGTCATGCATTAGCGTGGCGAAAACTTGTTGTAAAGCAGCGTGGCGATCGTCCTCATCGGCCTGGATTTGAAGGGCATCCAGGGTCGTTTGCAAATGTGTGTATGCTGGCGCATTCAATACATGTGACCAGAGCTGATCGCAGCGCAACCACTGTTCGAGAGTATATTCAGGTGCCTCACCAATCAGCCTGTCGCCCATCATCAGGTCGGCCTGGGCTAAGGGATGATCGCCATCCCAGTTTTTAGCATTATGAAAAATAAGCGTTAATTCACAGCCGAGCAGCGCCAGCGCCTGGCGAAGCTGTTCAGCCATAGCGTGAAGTTCTACCGGCAGGTGATAAGCCAGCGTCAGCTTTTCCGGTAATGCCACCTCATCGAGTTCATCCCATTGTGGGATAGTCCATCCGGGGAGCAGTGCATTGCTTGGCGTGATCAGATTTTCATCCACTTCAAGCGTTTGTAGCAGGGAAGAACGGTGGATGATATTGATCAGTCTACGGGCCTGCTGCGTATTCAGGTGCGCGCTTTTTCTGAGCGTGAGATAGCAAAAACCAAGACTGATCCCGCTGCTTACCTGGCTTAGCATAGGCAACTCTTCGGGTTTACCAATCGCAATTTGCACCGGATGGCGACAGCTGGTGCCCAGATCCTGGGAGAAGAGCTGTGGGGTTATCCAGTATTCAATGGCTTTTAGCAGCGGATGACTCAGATGGTAGTGATCATGGCTCTCGATACGCACCAGCTCAGGAGTAAACAGCGTCAACCGGAACGGGCCGGTACCCACAAACGGGTGCTCAGGATGCGCCAGGTGACTGCTGTAGCTTGCCAGACGGTGCGCCAGCCAGAAGTCGGGACGATGCAGAATAAAGGTCAGACACTGGGGATGCGTCACCTCAATGCGCTTTACGCTGATAAACAGCTTATTCAGCGCGGGGAGTTCTAACAGCTTCAGCAACTGCTGATGTAGCTGTGAGCTGCTTACCGTATCACCGTTATGCCAATGCAGGGTGGAACGAATATAGAAATCCCAGCGCAGGCCGTCAGCGGAAATATTCCAGTGGTGGGCTAAGTCTCCACAAGGACGTTGCGTAGTGCTGTCAAACCGGGTCAGGCCAGAGAAAACTTGTCCGGCGAGGTGTTGCTCCGCGCGACCAGGGAGAAAACCGGGGTGCAAGGGGTCGAGCGGGCGGTAATAGGGGATACGTAGGGTTGGCGTGTCGTTTTGCCACTGACCGCCCATAAACGGTTGTAGCAGTGTTCTTAATTCGCCCGGAGCCAACTGAGCCAGTTCCAGTACGCTAAGCTGCTCTCCCTTTTGCAGCGCCTGTTCCATCATGGTGTTGCGCAGTGAATCTGGCGTCACTAAAAACCGCAGTTGCCCGCGTTTCCCGCGCCCCGACTGGGCATGCCACTCCAGCCAGCCCGCATCCTGCGCTTGCTTTAGCAGGGTACGCACATGGCGTTCGCTACAAAAACAGCGTTCGGCCAGTTCCCCGACGGTCACCGACTGCGGTTCGCCGTTCGAGGGCAGCCACAGGCGTTGGTACTGGTTCAGGCGATTAAGCAGACGCATTGATACTTTTTCCTTCAGGATGTCCGTTAACGGTTTATGCGTAGAGAAACCCGGAACAATTCATTTTATCTATTCACTATTACTTCCGTATATCTCAGGTGATACTGGATCACAAGTTAACCGCGTCACAGTGTGGAGAAAGAAATGGCTCGTCTGGCTGCATTTGATATGGATGGCACCCTTTTGATGCCGAATCACCATTTAGGTGACGAAACGCTTTCAACGCTGTCGCGCCTGCGTGAACGCGATATTACTCTGACATTTGCTACCGGCCGACATGTGCTTGAGATGCGCCATATTTTAGGCTCGATCTCACTGGACGCCTTTTTGATCACGGGTAATGGCACGCGTATTCACTCTCTTGAGGGCGATGTGTTACACCGTCAGGATCTGGATCCGAATGTCGCGGATATTGTGTTGCATCAGAAGTGGGACACTACCGCCAGCATGCATGTCTTTAATGACAACGGTTGGTTCACCGGACAAGAGATCCCCTCGCTGCTGCAGGCGCATGTGTATAGCGGATTTCGCTACCAGATCGTCGATGTGAAACGTATTCCGGCGCATCAGGTCACGAAAGTCTGTTTCTGCGGCGATCATGACTCTTTGATCCAATTGCGAATTCAACTGAATGAAGCGCTGGGTGAACAGGCGAATCTCTGTTTTTCCGCGTTTGATTGCCTTGAGGTGCTGCCGCTGGGCTGTAATAAAGGATCGGCATTGGCGGTGTTGAGCGACCATTTAGGTTATTCAATGGCCGAGTGTATGGCGTTTGGCGATGCCATGAACGATCGCGAAATGTTAGGCAGCGTTGGGCGCGGCCTGATTATGGGTAACGCGATGCCGCAACTGATTGCTGAACTGCCTCATTTATCGGTGATTGGGCATTGCCGTAATCAGGCAGTGTCACACTTTTTGACGCATTGGCTGGACAATCCACATCTACCTTATTCCCCCGAATGAGAGATCCCTTCCAGCAAGCCAGACTTCGCGTCTGGCTTTTTTTTATCCCATTAATGGGTGTTCAGTAGTCGGGCGAGCTCCGCTTTCCACGGCGTTAAATCACCGATGTGCGCGTCGACCCACTGTGGGTTGTAGTAGGTTTCCAGATAGCGTTCGCCGCTGTCACACAACAGCGTCACCAGTGAGCCGCTTTCTCCGGCATCGCGCATACGGGCGGCAAGTTGCAGCGTTCCCCACATATTGGTACCCGTAGAGGCGCCGACTTTACGGCCCAACTGCGTTTCCAGCCAGTGTGCGGTGGCCACGCTTGCGGCATCCGGCACGCGCAGCATTTCATCGACCACGTCAGGAATGAAAGACGGTTCGACACGCGGGCGGCCAATGCCTTCAATTTTACTTCCTACCGGACTGCGTAACGTGGCATCGCGATCCTGCCAGAAGGGCAGAAAGACCGAGTTTTCCGGGTCCACTACCATCAGTTGAGTGTCGTAGCCCTGACAGCGGATATAGCGGCCAATGGTTGCTGAGGTGCCACCGGTTCCGGCGCTCATCACAATATGGCGGGGAACGGGGTTGGGCTCGCACTGCATCTGACGAAAGATGCTGTCGGCGATATTATTATTCCCGCGCCAGTCGGTGGCGCGCTCAGCGTAAGTGAACTGGTCCATGTAATGACCGTTCAGCTCACGCGCCAGTTGCTCAGAGGCCGCATAGATTTCGCAGGCGCTTTCCACGAAATGACAGCGACCGCCGTAAAATTCAATCTGTTCAACCTTACGTTTTGCCGTACAGGAAGGCATGACGGCAATAAATGGCAACCCTAACAGTCGAGCGAAATAAGCCTCAGAGACCGCCGTTGAACCGGACGATGATTCAATGATGGTGGTGCCTTCTTTGATCCAGCCATTGCACAATCCGTACAGAAACAGTGAGCGCGCCAGACGATGCTTCAGACTCCCGGTCGGATGCGTGCTCTCATCTTTTAAATAGAGCTGAATGCCCGGGAACGCCGGTAGCGACAGGCGAATGAGATGCGTATCCGCAGAACGCTGATAATCCGCGTTGATTTCATTGATGGCGTTTTTAACCCAGGAGCTATTCATCATTAATAGATATCCATTTGTCATTTTGTGCCCAGAATAGCGAAAAGCACGGAAAAAATTGTTGCCATTTAGCCTTTAAAATAGAATGTAAGGAGAAAATTCTTCTCTGTGGAGTGGATATGTTAGACAAAATTGACCGCAAGCTACTCGGCTTGCTGCAACAGGACTGCACCCTTTCTTTGCAGGCATTAGCAGATGCCGTTAATCTGACTACCACCCCCTGCTGGAAACGTCTCAAACGACTTGAGGATGACGGTATCCTGCTGGGCAGAGTCGCCCTGTTGGATCCAGAAAAACTGGGGCTGGGACTCACCGCGTTTGTGCTGATCAAAACTCAGCATCACAGCAGCGAATGGTATTGCCGCTTTGTCACTGAAGTGACCGGAATGCCCGAGGTTCTGGGGTTCTGGCGTATGGCAGGGGAGTATGACTACCTGATGCGAGTGCAGGTTGCTGATATGAAAAGCTATGATGAATTCTATAAGCGCCTGGTGAATAGCGTACCGGGCCTGTCTGACGTCACCTCCAGCTTTGCCATGGAACAGATTAAATACACAACTGCTCTACCTATTGAATAATTCTCCCGGCGCTTATTGCCGGAAATCTTGTCAGGACATAACGCGTGCGATTATTTGCTCAATTAAGCTGGTACTTCCGCCGGGAGTGGCGTCGCTACCTCGGGGCAGTGGCCTTGCTTATCATCATCGCTATCCTTCAGCTTATTCCGCCGAAAGTGGTCGGGATCATTGTGGATGGCGTGACGACTCAACGTTTCACCACCGAGCGGCTGCTGATGTGGGTGGGGACAATTGCCCTGATTGCCGTGGTGGTTTATTTGCTGCGCTATGTCTGGCGCGTGCTGCTGTTTGGCGCATCCTACCAACTGGCGGTTGAGCTGCGGGAAGATTATTACCGTCAGTTGAGTCGCCAGCATCCAGAATTTTATCTGCGGCACCGTACGGGCGATCTGATGGCGCGGGCAACCAACGATGTCGATCGCGTCGTATTTGCCGCCGGAGAAGGGGTGCTGACGCTGGTGGATTCGCTGGTCATGGGGTGTGCGGTGCTGATCGTGATGTCAACGCAGATAAGCTGGCAACTGACGTTGATTGCGCTGCTGCCGATGCCGGTGATGGCGTTGATGATCAAACGTTACGGCGATCGACTCCATAACCGTTTTAAGCTGGCGCAGGCGGCGTTTTCCAGTCTCAACGATCGTACTCAGGAAAGCCTGACCAGTATTCGTATGATCAAGGCCTTTGGTCTGGAGGATCGACAGTCGGCATTATTTGCCGCTGATGCTGAAGATACCGGTAAGAAAAACCTGCGCGTGGCGCGCATTGACGCCCGCTTTGATCCCACGATTTATATCGCCATTGGTATGGCTAACCTGCTGGCGATTGCCGGGGGAAGCTGGATGGTGGTACACGGCTCGCTGACGCTCGGGCAGCTCACCAGCTTTATGATGTATCTCGGTCTGATGATTTGGCCGATGCTGGCGCTGGCCTGGATGTTTAACATCGTCGAACGCGGCAGCGCCGCGTATAGCCGAATTCGCGCCATGCTGGCAGAAGCGCCGGTAGTGGATGACGGTACTGAACCGGTGCCGGAAGGACGCGGCGAGCTGGCGGTGGCGATTCGCGAATTTTGTTACCCGCAAACCACCCACCCGGCGCTGGAAAATGTGAATTTCCAGCTCAAACCTGGACAGATGCTGGGCATCTGTGGTCCGACCGGCTCGGGAAAAAGTACGGTGCTGTCGCTGATCCAGCGTCATTTTGATATCACCCAGGGCGATGTGCGCTTTCATGATATCCCATTAACGCGCTTACAGCTGGATAGCTGGCGCAGCCGACTGGCGGTTGTCAGCCAGACGCCATTCCTGTTTTCCGATACCGTCGGTAATAACATCGCCTTAGGACGTCCGCAGGCCACGCAGGAAGAGATCGAGCATGTGGCGCGTCTTGCCAGCGTTCATGAGGATATTTTACGTCTTCCGCAGGGCTACGACACCGAAGTGGGCGAACGCGGGGTGATGCTGTCTGGCGGGCAAAAACAGCGTATTTCTATCGCTCGAGCGTTACTGCTGAACGCTGAAATCCTGATTCTGGATGATGCGTTGTCGGCGGTAGATGGTCGTACCGAACATCAGATCCTGCATAACCTGCGCCAGTGGGGCGAAGGCCGAACCGTAATTATTAGCGCTCACCGTTTATCGGCCCTGACGGAAGCCAGCGAGATTATCGTGATGCAGCATGGGCATATTGCCCAGCGCGGTGAGCATGATTCTTTAGTGCAGCAGCCTGGCTGGTATCGTGATATGTACCGCTATCAGCAACTGGAAGCGGCACTGTCTGATGCGCCAGAGATAAACGAGGAGGTGGCTAATGCGTAGTTTTGGGCAATTATGGCCAACTCTGAAAAGGTTACTGGCATACGGTTCACCATGGCGAAAACAGCTGGCGATTGCGGTCGTCATGTTGTGGGTGGCGGCTGCGGCGGAAGTCAGCGGCCCGCTGCTGATTAGCTATTTTATCGATAACATGGTGGCGAAGAACAATCTGCCGCTGGCGATGGTTGCCGGGCTGGTTGCCGCCTATGTCGGTCTGCAACTGCTGGCGGCAGGGCTGCATTACGCGCAGTCGTTACTGTTTAACCAGGCGGCGGTTGGCGTAGTACAACAGTTACGTACCGACGTAATGGACGCTGCGCTGCGCCAGCCGCTCAGCGCCTTTGATACTCAGCCCGTCGGGCAGCTTATCTCCCGCGTGACCAATGACACCGAAGTGATTCGTGACCTGTACGTGACGGTGGTCGCAACGGTTCTGCGCAGCGCGGCCTTAATTGGCGCCATGCTGGTCGCGATGTTCAGCCTCGAGTGGCGTATGGCGCTGGTGGCGATGGCCATTTTCCCGGCCGTGCTGGTGGTGATGGTTATTTACCAACGCTACAGCACCCCGATTGTGCGTCGGGTGCGCGCTTATCTGGCGGATATTAACGATGGCTTTAACGAAGTCATCAACGGCATGAGCGTTATCCAGCAGTTCCGCCAGCAGGCAAGGTTTGGCGAGAGAATGGGCGAGGCCAGCCGCTCGCACTATATGGCGCGCATGCAAACCCTGCGACTGGATGGTTTTTTGCTGCGTCCGCTGCTGAGCCTTTTCTCGGCGCTGATCCTCTGCGGCTTGCTGATGCTGTTCAGTTTTACCTCTGGCACCTCCATTGAGGTTGGCGTGCTGTACGCGTTCATCAGCTACCTCGGCCGTTTGAACGAACCGCTGATCGAGCTGACCACCCAGCAATCAATGCTGCAGCAGGCGGTTGTCGCTGGTGAGCGAGTGTTCGAACTGATGGACGGGCCTCGTCAGCGCTATGGTGAAGACGATCGCCCGCTCAAAAGCGGAGACATTGAGGTGGATAACGTTTCATTTGCCTATCGCGACGACAATCTGGTGCTGCAAAACATCAGTCTGTCCGTGCCTTCGCGCAGCTTTGTGGCTTTGGTCGGACACACAGGCAGCGGCAAAAGCACGCTGGCCAGCCTGCTGATGGGATATTACCCGCTGACGCAGGGGGAAATCCGCCTTGACGGACGTCCGTTGTCTTCTCTGAGCCACGGTGCGTTACGTCAGGGCATCGCGATGGTGCAGCAGGATCCGGTGGTGATGGCGGATACCTTCCTGGCAAACGTCACGCTGGGTCGCGATATCTCAGAAGAGCGGGTCTGGCAGGCGCTGGAGACTGTGCAACTGGCAGAACTGGCTCGGGGTTTGAGCGAGGGGATTCATACCCGGCTGGGCGAGCAGGGCAATAATCTCTCCGTTGGGCAGAAACAGCTGCTGGCGCTGGCGCGGGTATTGGTTGAAACGCCGCAGGTGCTGATCCTCGATGAAGCCACAGCCAGTATTGATTCCGGTACTGAACAGGCCATTCAGCACGCGCTGGCGGCGGTCCGTGAACACACTACGCTGGTGGTGATTGCGCATCGGTTATCGACGATTGTCGATGCGGATACCATTCTGGTGCTGCATCGCGGTCAGGCGGTTGAGCGTGGTACGCATCAGCAATTACTGGCGGCGCAAGGCCGTTACTGGCAGATGTATCAGCTGCAGCTGGCGGGCGAAGAGTTAGCCGCCAGCACGCAAGAGGATTCTGTTATCGCCTGACGGCGCAGTGCTTATCCGGCCACGCGGTATCGTAGGCCGGGTAAGGTGTTTACGCCGCCATCCGGCAATCAACAATCTGGTGCAAAAATGTAACGCACTATGCACCGTTATAGTGCGTTTTTTCTGTTTCTCTCCCGGCAGCACCCGGCGAACCTGAATCATTCCGCGTTTTTCATTCCTGGCACACCCCTTGCAATATTCCTCTCGTGTATCTGCAGCCACTACTGAATTCTGACTGGAGGGGATCTATGAAGCTGGTTACCGTGGTAATCAAACCGTTCAAACTGGAAGACGTCCGTGAAGCACTGTCGTCTATTGGTATTCAGGGGCTGACCGTCACCGAAGTGAAGGGGTTTGGCCGACAGAAAGGTCATGCTGAGCTGTACCGTGGGGCTGAATATAGCGTCAATTTTCTGCCAAAGGTGAAGATTGATGTGGCGATTGCCGACGACCAACTGGATGGCGTGATTGATGTCATCAGTAAGGCGGCATACACCGGAAAAATTGGCGACGGCAAAATCTTCGTCGCCGAGCTGCAACGTGTGATTCGTATTCGTACCGGCGAAGCCGACGAAGCCGCACTGTAACTTCTGGCACACAGTGATAGGAAACCAAAAAATGAAGATAGCAACGATGAAAACAGGTATTGCTTCACTGGCGCTACTGCCGGGACTGGCGATGGCGGCACCGGCGGTTGCGGATAAAGCAGATAACGCTTTTATGATGATCTGTACCGCTCTGGTGCTGTTTATGACTATCCCTGGCATTGCGTTGTTCTACGGCGGTTTGATTCGCGGTAAGAACGTGCTGTCGATGCTGACTCAGGTGACGGTGACATTCGCTCTGGTTTGTATTCTATGGGTGGTTTATGGCTACTCACTGGCCTTTGGCGAAGGGAATAATTTCTTCGGCAACTTCAACTGGGTATTGCTGAAGAACATCGAGCTGACGGCGGTCACGGGGAGCTTCTACCAATACATTCACGTTGCTTTTCAGGGATCTTTTGCCTGCATCACCGTTGGGCTGATTGTCGGGGCTCTTGCTGAGCGTATTCGTTTCTCTGCAGTGCTGATTTTTGTGGTGGTGTGGTTAACGTTGTCGTACATCCCCATTGCCCATATGGTCTGGGGCGGCGGCTTACTGGCTTCTCACGGCGCACTGGATTTTGCCGGCGGGACGGTCGTGCACATCAACGCAGCGATTGCTGGTCTGGTTGGTGCGTATCTGATTGGCAAACGCGTCGGTTTTGGCAAAGAAGCCTTTAAACCGCATAACCTGCCGATGGTCTTCACCGGTACCGCTATTCTCTACATTGGTTGGTTTGGCTTTAATGCCGGTTCAGCGGGAACGGCGAATGAAATTGCCGCACTGGCCTTCGTTAATACCGTGGTCGCCACCGCTGCCGCCATCCTCGGATGGATCTTCGGTGAATGGACGCTGCGTGGCAAACCGTCTCTGCTGGGCGCTTGTTCTGGTGCTATTGCAGGTCTGGTGGGCGTAACACCTGCATGTGGCTACATTGGTGTCGGAGGAGCGCTGATTATCGGTGTCGTTGCAGGGCTGGCTGGCCTGTGGGGTGTGACCATGCTGAAGCGTTTTCTGCGCGTGGACGATCCGTGTGATGTGTTTGGCGTGCATGGCGTGTGCGGTATTGTTGGCTGCATCCTGACCGGCGTTTTCGCTGCCAGCTCTCTGGGCGGCGTGGGCTTTGCCGAGGGCGTGACCATGGGGCATCAGCTGCTGGTGCAACTGGAAAGCGTGGCGATCACCATCGTCTGGTCCGGCGTGGTGGCCTTCATTGGCTATAAGCTGGCAGATATGACGGTGGGTCTGCGCGTACCGGAAGAGCAGGAACGCGAAGGTCTGGATGTGAACAGTCACGGCGAAAACGCCTACAACGCTTGATGTTTCAATCTGCCGGATGGCAACGCTTTTGCGCCACCATCCGGTAATTCTCAATTGCGATTACGCATTACCCCTTCCTGCACGGTAGAGGCGACCAGTACGCCGTCCTGGGTATAAAACTCCCCGCGTACAAAACCCCGGGCACCGGAGGCCGAAGTGCTCTCGACGTTATACAACAGCCACTCATTAATATTGAACGGACGGTGGAACCACATTGAATGGTCAATGGTGGCGATCTGAATCCCTTTCTCCAGAAAACCAATCCCGTACGGCTGCAGCGCAACAGGCAGGAAGTTCAGGTCTGAGGCATAACCCAGCAGATATTGATGGACGCGTAGATCGTCCTGCAGCTCGCCGTTTGCGCGGATCCATACCTGGCGCGCCGGAGGTGCGACGTGACCTTTTAAGGGGTTATGAAATTCAACCGGGCGCACTTCCAACGGACGATCGTTGATAAATTTTTCTTTCAACAGCGGCGGCAGTAAATGCGCCACTGAACGGGCAATTTCCGTTTCTGATTTCAGCTCATCGGGACCCGGCGCATCCGGCATGGTTTTCTGATGTTCAAATCCGTCTTCCGGTGCCTGGAAAGAGGCGGTCATGTAAAAAATGGGTTTACCATTCTGAATTGCGGCAACGCGGCGCGCGCTGAAGCTGTTACCATCACGCAAGACTTCAACATCATAGATGATGGGCTTTTGGCTATCGCCGGGGCGTAAAAAATAGCTGTGAAAAGAGTGGACCAGACGCTCTTCCGGTACGGTTTCTTTGGCGGCATACAGCGCCTGACCGACAACCTGTCCCCCAAAAACCTGACGCAACCCTAAGTCTTCACTTTGGCCCCGAAAGAGTCCTTCTTCAATTTTTTCCAGATTTAACAATGTCAGCAAATTTTTCAGCGCCAGACTCATACGTGCTCTCCAGGTTATATCGTTCTCGCAGCGAGGTAGGCAGAGTATAACGCAATTTTGAAAGTGGTCCGATGGGTGCAATTGTCTGAATTAAAGGCCTATTACAGGCAAAAACAGCTGTCTTGTGCCACACTTAGTCACGTTATGTTTTTGTTAACCACTCTTCTGGCGAGGAAAGTTCTCGCTGGTGCATAGATGATAAGGAGAATTTAATGAAACTCGTGCACATGGTAAGTGGTTTAGCGGTTGCGGTCGCTCTGGCGGCCTGTGCTGATAAAAGTGCAGATATTCAGACACCTGCGCCAAGCCCTAATACGTCAATTGCTGACACACAGTCTAAAATTCAACAGCCAAATGTGTCTGGTACGGTATGGATCCGCCAGAAAGTGGCCTTGCCACCCGATGCGGTGCTGACCGTCACGCTGTCAGATGCGTCGCTGGCCGATGCGCCGTCAAAAGTGTTGTCGCAAAAAGCGGTCCGTACTGAAGGCAAGCAGGCGCCATTCAGCTTCGTATTACCGTTTAATCCAGCAGATATTCAGCCTAACGCTCGTATTCTGCTGAGTGCGGCAATTACGGTTAATGACAAACTGGTCTTTATTACTGATACCGTTCAGACGGTCATTAATCAGGGTGGTACAAAAGCTGACCTGACGCTGGTCCCTGTACAGCAAACGGCAGTACCGGTTCAGGCGAGCGGTGGGGCTGCCACCACGGTGCCGTCAACGTCACCAACCCAGGTGAATCCGTCTTCTGCCGTTCCTGCCCCCACGCAGTACTAAGGTAGTCGTAACCCTCTCCGCCTGGAGAGGGTTAGTACACCCAGCGATAACGCTGTAAATCGATCTGTCCGCTTCCAGAAACCACAATTCCCTCTGCCAGTAACGCCTGACGCTGCCGTTGCAGGTCGGGGCCGGTCAGCGAAATGGTACCATGGCGATTGACCACCCGATGCCAGGGCAGAGTGCTGCCTTCGGGGAGACGCTTAAGCACGCCGCCTACCTGGCGCGCAGCACGCGGCGAACCGGCAAGCCTGGCAACATCGCCATACGTGGTGACGAAACCTTCGGGGATTGACGCGACGATTTGCCAGACGCGTTGGGGGAAAGAGTCTTGTATATCCATTATTTATTCCTGCGCTAATCCTCCAGCATAATGCTGAATGGCGAAGGAGTGAAGCTGCATTGCACAAGAAAACAGCATCCGATGCTGGATGGGTTGCAATTACAGGGTGCAGCAGTGATAATGCGCCTGCGCGTTGGTTAACAACGCTCTCAATGGGGGCTCTGTTGGTTCTCCCGCAACACTACTCTGTTTACCAGGTCAGGTCCGGAAGGAAGCAGCCAAGGCAGATGACGTGTGTGCCGGGATGTAGCTGGCAGGGCCCCCACCCAATTCTGCCGTCCGGCAATTTCCCTTCTGCTTATCTTCTTTTCTTTGTCATCGTATTGTCATTTTATTGTCATCAAATGCTGTCAATGTGTTTCGGGGATGTTATTTGATGCTTTTGCCGCCGCCATCGCGCTGTAACGACAGGGTCTTACATTCGGTGTGTTTTGGCTGACCACAAGGATTTTCTACGATGTCGACCGCTGTATTGAATGTCAAAATTGATGAGGCGCTAAAAGAAAAGCTTCGCCATTACGCTGAAGTGCATAACGAAAATTTAAGTGTTGCGACGGAAAAACTGCTGCTGATTGCGTTTACCGCCGTTGAAGAGGCGGGAGTCTCCGCTGAGGATATCGATAGCCAGCATACGGAAGAGTCCGTAGTTGAAGCACTGACTCCTAAAGAAATCAAAGCGTTGCGCAGACTACTGAAGAAGAAAAAATGAAACAACAACCGCTCTCAACCGCCTGTAATTACGGCGAAGCTTGTGAAATGCTGCGTTCCGGTTATGTGAAACATGTTCGTCTGAGCTGGAATGTCGGCAGCGATGAGTTCTTCCGTATTGCCTCCGACTGGTGTGATGCCGGGGCAAAAATTAAGAAAGACGGTGAGAATTTCGTAATTTCCCTGAAGGGATTCCCGGTTCCTCCTCAACAGTAATATTGCTGGGACTTCCTTGTCCATCACGGTATTCAACGGCGGGTCTTTTGACTCGTCGCTTAGATTATTTTGCGCATTTTTCCGCTGCTGGCCTGCAATCGCAGGTTATCCCAAATGGGTTGCAACACTCTGAAAGCAGCACGCGCTGTGTCATCCGGTAACGTGAAGGGCATACGCAAAAAGCGATCGAATGCGCCATCAAGGCCAAACCGCGTACCGGTACCCAGCTGAATGCCTGCACTTTCGGCGCGTGTGGCAAAGAGCGTCGCCAGCGTATCGGGCAGTTCAACCCAGAAAGAGAGTCCTCCCTGTGGCTGGGTAAACTGCCATTCCGGGAAATGTGAGTTCATCAGGTCCGAGCACAGATCTCGCCGCGATGTGAGCAGGCGTCTTCTGTCAGGAAGAAAGTTAGGGGCGTTATCCAGCAGCCAACTGGTGGCGAGTTGTTCAAGCACCGGGGAGCCTAAATCGAAGGTGTCGCGGGTTTGTACCAGCGCCGCAATGGTTCGTGCCGACGCCCGGATCCAGCCCAGACGTAATCCCCCCCAAAAGCTTTTCCCGGCCGAACCCAATAGAATGATCGGCGCGTCGCGATTGAATGCGGCAAGTGGCGGCGGCGGCGGGGCGTCATACCACAGGTTCACCATCGTCTCATCGACCACCAGGGTAGTGCGGGTTCGTTCGGCAATATCCGCCACGACCTGGCGAGTTGCAGCGTCCATGCAACGCCCGGTCGGGTTGTGAAAGTCCGGCATCAGGTAGGCCATTCTCGGTGCGGTTTGCGCGAGGGTGGCGACCAGACCCGCGGTATCCCAACCGTGCTCGGGTAGCGACACGCCGACGGGGCGACAGGATGCGCCTTGAATCGCGGCAATCGCCAGCGGATAAGTAGGGTGATCTACCACTACGCGATCGCCGGGGCCGGTGAGCAAACGTAGGATCAGCGCCAGGCCGCTGACAGCACCATTCACGACCATGATTTCATCGGGCTGCGTCGGGAGCCCGCGATCGCAATAATGCTGAGCGATGGATTCACGCAATACCGACAGTCCCTGTGGCAGATACCCGGAACTCAACAGATGCTGTGGCATGGCGAACAGCGCCTGTTGGTAAGCCTGATGAATTTCGGGTCCGGCACTTAGCGCCGCCGTGGACAAATCAAGTGCTGTGCCGGTACTGGTCCGGGTTGGCACATGGCGAATATGTTCCGGCAGGATCACCCGTGAGCCGCTACCATGACGGCTTTCCAGATATCCCTCTTCACGCAGTTGCGCCATAGCGCTGGCGACGGTAGTTCGACTTACTTGCAGAACGACGGCGAGCTCGCGTTCACCCGGTAAACGGCTATCCAGCGCCAGTCGACCATCGAGAATAAGCAGACGTAACGCTTCTGCCAGCTGTCGCCAGATGGGCGTTCGCGAGGGGCTTTCCAGCCAGTGTCCGAGCAGGCGTTGCAAAGACTGACTTCCATAACGGCGAGATGACATAGCAGTCCACTTTTTGAAAACTGGACATTAATCATAGTGCCAATTGCGATGAAGATGAAAGTTATCTGAGAGTGAGAGGGGAAAAGCATGCTGCGTCGTTTACTTCAGCTGTTTATCGGGCTGGTGCTGTACGGTGTGTCGACGGCGATGTTTGTCCGTGCTGATTTAGGGGCCGATCCGTGGAACGTGTTTCACCTAGGTGTAGCCAATTTATTGTCAATGAATATCGGCGTGGTGATTATTGCCGTGGGCGTGTTGGTGCTGCTGGCGTGGATACCGCTGCGCCAGCGTCCTGGCTTTGGCACGTTGAGTAACGTGATTATGATCGGGCTGGCGGCAGATGCCGCGCTGCTGGTGATTCCTGGATTTGAATCTCTGCTGGCGCGCAGCGGGCTGCTGGTGTCAGCGGTAATATTGAATGCGTTAGCAACCAGCCTGTACATTGGCGCCGGTTTTGGCGCCGGTCCGCGTGATGGTCTGATGACCGGTATCCACGCGCGTACCGGCTGGCCAGTACGACGAATTCGAACCGCAATCGAAGTGTCGGTGCTGCTTATCGGGTGGCTGCTGGGTGGAACCGTGGGAGTTGGTACGGTGCTGTATGCCTTGGCTATCGGACCGTTGATTCAGCTTTGCCTACCGTGGTTTCGGCATCAGCCGCAGTCGCGTACACGTATCAGGAATGCGCCTGGGGCGCGATCGCCTGGTGGCGACTAAACTTAACCTCGACTGACGCGGCCGGAATCGGCTTGCCGCGCAGTACACTTCGGAGGTTTTTCTCATGAAGTATGTTGATGGCTTTGTGGTTGCCGTACCCGCTGAAAACAAGGAGGCGTACATTGCGATGGCGGCAAAAGCAGCTCCGCTTTTCAAGGAGTTCGGTGCATTGCGCGTGGTGGAGTGCTGGGCAGATGATGTCCCCGACGGCAAATTGACCGATTTTCGCATGGCTGTGAAAGCGCAGGATCATGAAGAAGTGGTATTCAGCTGGATTGAATATCCATCCAAAGAGGTCCGCGATGCGGCGAATCAGAAGATGATGTCCGATCCCCGTATGAAGGAATTCGGTGAATCTATGCCATTTGATGGCAAGCGAATGATCTACGGTGGATTTGCACCCATTATGGAAGAGTGATGTGACTGGCTGTGCGGCGTGCCGCCAGCCATCTCAACATCAACAGCCATGTTAAAGCCGTTTTTCTGCCCACAGAATAAATTCCGCTTTCGGCAGCGCTTTGCTGTAAAGCCAACCCTGACCGTATTGCACGCCGTGCTTGCGTAGCCAGGTTTCCTGATTCTCGGTTTCGATACCTTCCGCCACCATCTCAAGTTTCAGCGTTTTCGCTATCTCGATGATATGCGGCGTGACGTTGTTGTACTCCAATGCATCAACGAACGATTTGTCTATCTTCAGGATGTCTACATCCAGATCCTGCAAATAGCTCAGGCTGGAATAGCCGGTACCAAAGTCATCAATATAGATTGAATGACCCGCCTGACGGTATTTGGCAATAAACGGCGCGCTGTTTTTTGGGTCGGCAAATTCGCGTTCAGTTAGCTCCAGCGCGATTTGCGCAGGCTTAAGCTGCCAGCGGTTCACCTTCTGGCTTAACAGGGCAGGAAGCGTTTCGGAGGACAGATCGGCTGACTCTAGGTTGATGGATATATGCTGCTCCGGATGCTGACGCAGCCATTTGCCTAAATCTTCAAATACGCTTTCAATAATCAACCGGGTGAGGGACTCTGTCAGCCCGGTTTCATGCGCCAGCGCGACGAAGACTTCCGGCGACAGATAGCTTCCGTCGGCCTGCTGCCAGCGAGCCAGCGCCTCTGCCCCAACCACTTTCCCCGTTTTGAGCGAGATAATTGGTTGGTAGTGGACTTTGATGTCCCGATGCTGGATAGCGTCCTGCAACTGGTGATGGGGCGACTGTAAGCGGCGCAAAATACGCAAAACAAAGGCGGCGGTGAGCAAGCCGATAAGAATGCCTGCCGGGAGCCAGATCAGTGCCTGCCGGTGCCAGGTTTTTTGTAACGGCAGGGTAGATGCCCAGGTTACGATCGTGATACCCAACTCAGGAAAGGGGCGGGCGTTATAAATGCTGCCATCTTTTTTAAAATGAGTAATCGATCGTTCTTGCTGTACATGCTGTAAAACGTCCGATGGCAAATCGGCGCTACTGGCAACCACGACGTTGCGCACGGTGCCAATGATAGTCACTTCAATCGGCCATGAGCCAAACGGGATGACGTCAATGAAAGAACCCGGATCGACCATCACAACATAATGTTCGCTCCCTAATGCTGCCATAAAGCGCTTGATACCCAAATCATTTTGCGTGGTAAGCCATGCGCGATATCCATCAGGAGTGACTTTCATTGCGGGTGGAAATGCGTCAGCCTGGCTTCTTTTTTCCAGAGATGAGCATTGCGGAACGTTATCTTTGAGGTACAGCACTTCCTGAATATAGCGATAGCTATATGACAAACGACGCATTTCCAGCAGATGCTCTTCACTACAAGGCACCCCCTGAAATGCTTCAATATGGCGCAATGCTTTTTTCGCCTGCTCGCCTACGCGTTCCGTACGTAATGCGACCCGCGTTGAGAACATGTCGAGCTCATCGATAAATTTCGTTTCGACCTGACGATGTGCCAGCCACAGGCTTAAACCTACAGGCGCGAGGATGGAAAGGAACAGTACCCCAGTCACCAGGCTTATCAGATGTCGTGTTGTCACAGTGATATCCTTATTTACACAGCGTAGGGAAAGTATATCCGAAACCCCAAAAAGCTATTCGATTGGCATCATATATTTACGGCCATTTATCATCCCATTTAAGTCCCTATAGCGTAAATCAGGTTGTGGTTAGTACAAGAGTGGTGTATTTTGTTGGGTATGTTATAACGTAACAAATTGAGGTTGCCATGAAATCGGATATCCATCCTTTTTACCGTACCGTGGTGTTTCACGATACCAGTGCCAATGAATTCTTTAAGGTCGGTTCGACCATCAAGACTGAGCGTGAGATTGAGTTTGAGGGGAAAATGTACCCGTACGTGACCCTTGATATCTCTTCCAAATCGCATCCGTACTATACCGGGAAACAAAAAACCTTTGATAATGAAGGCAGTGCAGCACGTTTCCAAAAACGTTTTGGTCATTTTATTGGCGTTAAGCGGGGTTAAAATGCAGGTACTCAATTCACTTCGCAGCGCAAAACAGCGCCATCCTGACTGCCAGATAGTAAAACGCAAAGGGCGTTTGTACGTTATCTGCAAAACGAATCCGCGCTTTAAAGCAGTACAGGGGCGTAAAAAAAGACGTTAGTTTCTTTGCCAGCATTTCAGGGATTAAAGTGCGTTACCTTCGCAGGAACGCACTTTTTTTATCTGTGCTGAGATGCCGTTACTGGCTGTTCTGGGCGCGGGTAAGCGTAAAGACATCGTAAAACGAGAGTTCGCCTTTGCGCGATATCATCTTTTGCAGCTGTGCTTTATGTTCGCTATCCACGGACGGTGAGTGCAGGATAGTATCGATGAGCGAGGAGGGGACAAAGCGCGTGTTGTACCATTCTCCGTTATAGCAAACTCTAAAATCCAGAACGTCGATATCTTCAAAGCGGTATCGTGGCGCAACGTCGAAAAAGAAAAAGCCGTTGAGTACAACGAACAGTACCACCAGCAGCCATACTGAATCGACTAACGTTTCTGACTGTAGCATCACCGCCAGCGTGGCAAACCACGCTACATACATGCCGATAAACAGCCCTGGGTGTTTGCGAATAAAGCTGATGCTAAAGCGCGGTTTGTTGTCGCGCTTCTCGCGAATATTTAAGTCGTCGATTGTTTCAGTAAGCAGGCGCTGTATTTCTGTCATCTCTTGCCTTCGTGATATCTGCAAAATTCAGGAGGGATCGCCCTATTTTAAAAGGGGATACCCTTTGAAGAAAGTAACAGATTAACCGCAATTTAGCATAACAGTTACATTTTAGATTACAGCGTTTTGATGATTCTTGCGGGATTGCCCCCAACCACGGTGTTTGCCGGAACGCTTTTAGTGACCACTGCGCCTGATGCCACAACCACGTTATCGCCCAGCGTGACGCCGGGATTGAGCACTGCACGGCCACCTATCCAGACATTATTGCCGATAGTCACGGGCTTTCCGAACTCCAGGCCGCTGTTACGCTCGGTAGCATCCAGCGGATGGGTCGCGGTATAGATATGAACGCCAGGTGCCAGCATGCAGTTGTCGCCAATATGAATTGGACAGACGTCGAGCATAACGCAGTCGAAATTAGCGTAAAAGTCTTTACCAAGATAGATGTTATAACCGTAATCACAACGGAAAGAGGGTTCAATATAGGCCCCCTCACTCTGACCTAACAGATCATGCAGGATTGCCTGACGCTCATTTTTTTCATCGGGAGCGGTGAGATTGTAGCGATGGATCAACTGACGAGCGCGTAGTCGGTCACTGCGCAGCGTTTCATCTGCCGGGCGATAGTATTCGCCGGCGATCATTTTTTGCTTTTCATTACGCATTACGAATTCCCTGTGTACTGAAGGTTATTTCAGCACAGTAAAACGTAATGCAGACAAGGGGAACGTTCCCGCTTCTTTGCTGTGATCATAGTCACGCGATTTGAATTAAATAACCATTGTAAATACGAAAATGGTCAGCCAGACAACGGTACCGCTATACCTGACTTAACCTTGAGTGCAATTAGCGAATGAATTTCCAAACAGAAGTTGGAATCTTGTCGTAAAGCTTATTCATGGTCAATTCAGCAAGGCGATGATCTGCTGCTGAGTAAAATACAGCCAGTTCGTTGTCGGACAATTCATATTTATTTTTTTCAATAACGCGCTCTAGCGTATCAATTGTCTGGCAACGTCGCAGGCGCATCAAATAATCTGTTTTAGTTAATGGTTTATCGGACATAACTCTTACCTATGATTGTAATAATTTTTAACAAGACAAACTAACAGGATTAGCCCTGGTGGCATTGACAAAACAGCGAAACAGTCGATTACCTGACTTCCGCCATTTCTGCAGATCCTGCGTATTAATACCATAACTGCTGAACAACATAAAAGTGTCATCCAGGTATTCATCTATCTGCGCGATCAGCTTATTGTCCTCATTGTACTTAATTTTATAATTAAGTGCGAAGGTTGCAATATGCTCTATCAGTTCATTGAGCTGCAAGCTGGTTGCAGAGGTAGGGTCATTAACCCAGCCATGGTTACTTTGTTCAAGGTTTGCAAGACAGTCATGATACAGAGTTTCGCAGAGAAATTTAAGCTGCGCGATATCATGTCTTTTGGGTGAGTATTCATCCATAACGCATCCCCTTCTTAGTGGCTTAAACTAACCGAACACCTTTCGGGATGGATACAACAACTACCTGGAACTTGCCCGCGACTCCTGATGATTTAACTATAATCTACTCTAAAAAAGATTTCATCGTCATATCACGAAAAATTACAATTATGTAAAATTATGATGCTACGTCACTTTTACATTTTAACAGATAAATGCCGCTATTCGAAATGGGACAATTTCTTTATTCTTCGGGCAATCATCGGGTTATCTTGTTTAGGTTTAGCAACGAAAGGCAACAACCGACAATGTGAACCAGTGGATAGGAATAATCTTAATATTTATTAAAGTAAATAAGAACTCTCGCTGTTTTTTTAAGAATAGCCTTTAAGGCTGCAAGGATTATATCGCTTATTTATCCGATAGAAAATAAACGGAATGGCAATAAGTGATTTTTATGATTTTTCCAGAAAAAAGGCCGCTTGCGCGGCCTTATCTTTAGAGATGTATCAATGATGCTCTACTGAGTGGCTATGCTCAATATCTTCATTTTTGCGGCTAAAGCGGCGGCGTACCACCACAAAGAACACCGGAACAAAGAAGATAGCCAACACGGTAGCCGTCACCATCCCGCCCATTACGCCAGTACCAACGGCGTTCTGTGCACCGGAACCTGCGCCGGAGCTGATGACCAGCGGCATTACGCCCAGAATAAAGGCCAGTGACGTCATCAGGATTGGACGTAAACGCATGCGTACTGCGTCCAGCGTCGCCTCTATCAGACCTTTACCCTCTTTATCCATCAAGTCTTTGGCGAATTCGACGATAAGTATCGCGTTCTTCGCCGATAACCCAATGGTTGTGAGCAGGCCTACCTGGAAGTAAACGTCGTTGGTCAGGCCGCGGAACGTTGCTGCCAGCAATGCACCGATAACACCCAGCGGTACCACCAGCATTACGGAGAACGGAATTGACCAGCTCTCATACAACGCTGCCAGACACAAGAACACGACGATCAGTGAAATGGCATACAGGGCAGGGGCCTGGTTGCCGGACAGTCGTTCCTGGTAGGACATACCGGTCCAGTCATAACCGATACCGGAAGGCAGTTTGCTGGCCAGTTGCTCCATCATTGCCATGGCTTCACCGGTACTTTTACCCGGAGCGGCCTGGCCTAAGATTTCCATGGAAGGCAAACCGTTATAGCGTTCCAGACGCGGTGAACCGTATTCCCAACGTGAGGTAGAGAAGGCGGAGAACGGTACCATCTGTCCATCGCTGCCGCGGACATACCAGTTTCCAATATCTTCCGGCAACATACGGTATTTCGCTTCAGACATGACGTAAACTTTCTTCACACGACCACGGTCGATGAAGTCATTCACGTAGCTTCCGCCCCATGCTGCACCCAGCGTTGTATTAATATCACTAATGGAAACGCCCAGAGCCTGCGCTTTTTCCTGATCGATATCGATCTTGAACTGCGGCGTATCTTCCAGACCGTTAGGACGAACACCGACTAACAGATCAGGATGCTTCGCAACTTCACCAAACAGTTGGTTACGCGCCTGAGTCAGCTTCTCATGGCCCAGACCTGCCTGGTCAATCAACTGGAAGTCGAAACCGGTCGCGGTCCCTAACTCCACAATCGCTGGCAGGTTAAAGGCAAAGACCATAGCGTCTTTAATCTGCGAGAATGCGCCCATCGCACGTTGAGTAATCGCCTCAACCTTGTTCTCTTCGCCTGGACGTTCACTCCAGTCTTTCAGAGAAACGAACGCGATACCGGTGTTCTGACCACGACCAGCAAAACCGAAACCGTTAACGGCAAACACCGATTCAACGTTCGCTTTTTCCTTGGTCAGGTAGTAATCCGTCATTTCGTCCAGCACCTTCTGGGTACGCTCTTGCGTTGCACCCGCTGGCAGCTGAGCCATAGAAAGGAATACCCCCTGGTCTTCATCTGGCAGGAACGAACTTGGCAGACGAACGAACAGATAGGCCATGCCCACGACGATGATCAGATACAGCGCCAGATAACGACCGGTGCTGCGCAGAATACCGCCCACGCTATCGGTGTAATGATGCGTGCTCTTATCGAACATGCGGTTAAACCAGCCGAAGAAGCCTTTTTTGCCTTCTCCGTGATCGCCTTTAGCAATCGGTTTGAGCATGGTCGCACACAGGGCAGGGGTCAGAATCAATGCCACCAGTACAGACAACGCCATCGCAGAAACAATGGTGATGGAGAACTGACGGTAAATTGCACCGGTAGAACCACCGAAGAACGCCATTGGGATAAATACCGCTGACAGTACCATCGCGATACCGACCAGTGCGCCCTGAATCTGGCCCATCGATTTACGCGTTGCTTCCTTCGGCGGTAGTCCTTCCTCAGCCATTACACGTTCAACGTTCTCGACCACAACGATGGCGTCATCCACCAGCAGGCCGATGGCGAGTACCATCCCGAACATCGTCAGGGTGTTTATCGAGAAGCCGAAAATCGCAAGGACGGCAAACGTACCCAAGAGCACCACCGGCACGGCGATAGTCGGAATCAGCGTCGCGCGGAAGTTCTGCAGGAACAGATACATTACCAGGAACACGAGGATGATTGCTTCCGCCAGCGTTTTTACTACTTCGTGAATAGAGATTTTCACGAACGGCGTGGTGTCATATGGGTAAACGATCTTCAGACCTGACGGGAAGAACGGCTCCATCTTCTTCAGTTCTTCGCGGATAGCGTTTGCTGTATCCAGGGCGTTAGCACCTGTCGCCAGCTTGATACCCAGACCGGATGCCGGTTTACCGTTAAACTTCGCAATGATGTCGTAGTTCTCACCGCCCAGTTCCACTTTCGCCACGTCACGCAGACGAACCTGGGAACCATCCTGATTCACTTTCAGCAGAATTTTGCTGAACTCATCAGCGGAGGTCAGACGGGTTTGCGCGATGATTGACGCGTTAAGCTGCTGGCCTTTAACCGGTGGCGTACCACCTAACTGACCGGCTGCAACCTGGGCGTTCTGCGCCTTGATGGCGCTGATTACATCAACCGGCGTCAGCTGGAAGTTGTTCAGTTTGTTCGGATCCATCCAGATACGCATCGCGTACTGAGAACCAAACAGCTGAACATCACCCACGCCTGAAGTACGGCTAATAGCGTCCTTCATGTTGGCGCCAACGTAGTCGGAAATATCCTCCTGCGTCATGGTGCCGTTGGTGTTGATAACACCGACAACCATCAGGAAGCTACTGGATGACTTCTCAACGCTAACCCCTTGCTGCTGTACTTCCTGCGGCAGCAACGGCATGGCCAGCTGCAGTTTGTTCTGCACCTGAACCTGCGCGATATCCGCATCAGTACCAGACTGGAAGGTTAGGGTGATCTGCACGGTACCCGTGGAGTCACTGTTAGAGGACATGTACATCAGGTTATCGATACCGTTCATGTTCTGTTCGATAACCTGCGTAACAGTATCCTGTACTGTTTTGGCATCAGCGCCAGGGTAGGTCGCAGAGATCGTCACTGCTGGCGGTGCAATAGTCGGATATTGCGCTACCGGCAATTTGAGGATCGCGAGCCCCCCTGCCAACATGATGATAATGGCGATCACCCACGCAAATATTGGGCGATCGATAAAGAAATTAGGCATGTCTTAACGGCTCCTGTTTAAGTTAAGACTTGGACTGTTCAGGCTGGCTACCGCTTTGGCCTTGCTGGTTGTTATCAGCGGTGATTTCCTGCGCTTTTACCTGCGCGCCAGGACGTACTTTCTGCAGCCCAGTAACAATCACGCGGTCGCCCGGCTTAAGTCCATCAGTGACTAACCATTTGTCGCCAATCGCTTGTGCGGCGACAATTTGGCGAGTTTCAACTTTGTTGTCTGCACCGATAACCAATGCACTGGCATCGCCACGCGGTGTACGGGTAACGCCTTGCTGCGGAACCAGTAATGCAGTTGGGTTAATCCCTTCTTCCAGACGTGCACGGACGAACATACCCGGCAGTAAGGTGTGATCCGGGTTAGGGAAGATGGCGCGTAACGTAATCGATCCGGTGGTTTGATCAACCGTCACATCAGAAAACTCCAGCGTACCGGACTGCGGGAATTTAATGCCGTCATTGGTTACCAGTTCGACTTTCGCTTTGCCGTTCTCTTGCTTCAGCGTGCCGTTGGCCAGCTCTTGTTTCAGGCGCAGGAAGTCGTTGCTTGACTGCGTCACGTCCACGTAGATCGGATCCAGCTGCTGAACGGTCGCCAGTGCGGTCGCTTGACCGTTTTGCACCAGAGCCCCTTCCGTAACGGATGATTTACCAATGCGGCCGCTGATCGGCGACGTCACTTTGGTATAGGCCAGATTGATGCGTGCTGTTTCTACCGCGGCTTTCGCGGCAACAACGGCGGCGTTTGCCTGCTGTGCGTCTGCCAGCGCGCTATCGTAATCCTGTTGACTGATGTACTTAGTACCCAGCAGTTTCTGATAACGTTTAACCGTCAGTTGAGCGATATTTGCTGCGGCTTGTGCTTTGGCCAGATCGCCTTTTGCGCTTTCGTAAGCGGCCTGGTAAGTCGCAGGATCAATCTGATAGAGAGATACACCCGCTTCGATGTCACCACCTTCGGTGAAATTACGCTTCAGGATAATACCGCTAACCTGAGGGCGAACTTCTGCGATGCGAAACGCACTGGTGCGACCCGGAAGCTCGGTTGTTATCTGTAGAGGTTCAGTTTTGAGTGTAACAACTCCAACCTCTGGCATCTGCTGGCCCCCTTGTTGGGCCTGTTTGTCGTCACATCCTGTTAGCGCTAAGCTGCCTGAGAGCATCAGAACGACTGCCAGAGGCGTTAACCCTCTGTTTTTGTTCATATGTAAACCTCGAGTGTCCGATTTCAAATTGATCAATGGCTTAAAGCCCATAAACCCATTGCTGCGTTTATATTATCGTCGTGCTATGGTACATACATTCACAAATGTATGTAAATCTAACGCCTGTAAATTCACTGACATATGGCACGAAAAACCAAACAACAAGCACAGGAAACACGACAGCATATTCTCGATGTTGCTCTGCATTTGTTTTCGCAACAAGGGGTATCATCCACCTCGCTTGCGGAGATCGCAAAAGCCGCTGGTGTCACGCGCGGCGCGATTTATTGGCATTTCAAAAACAAGTCGGATTTATTCAGTGAAATCTGGGAGCTAGCAAAACCTAACATTGATGAGTTAGAGACTGAGTATCAGGCAAAATTCCCCGACGATCCACTATCAGTATTAAGAGAAATTTTAATTTACGTTCTTGAAGCTACCGTGACAGAAGAACGCCGACGTTTGTTGCTGGAAATTATATTCCACAAATGCGAATTTGTCGGGGAAATGGCCTCTGTTCAGTTAGCTCAACGCCATCTTTGTATTGAAAATTACGATCGTATCGAACAAACATTGCGGCACTGTATGGATGCCAATATGCTGCCGGAAAACCTGAACACCCGTCGCGTGGCGGTCCTGTTGCGTAGCTACATTACCGGAATCATAGAAAACTGGTTATTTGCCCCCGAATCGTTTGATCTGAAAAAAGAAGCTCGGGAATACGTGGCTGTGCTGCTAGAGATGTGCCTTATGTGCCCAACTCTGCGGCTTGGCGTGGCGGAAATCCACTAAACGTTTTGGGCCTGTACCAGGAATTCTCCTGGTCGTTTTGCCTGCTGCTATTCTGCCGGTCACAGCCGTGATATTCTTGCCGCTTGACTATTTTCGGTCACTTTTCCGGTTCAGAAACGTTCATTCTCATGACTATGTTGCAGCTCTATAAACGTTCACAGCATCTTATTGCTATTACCATTCTTTTCTTCATTCTCTTGCTATCTTGCCAGTCGTCTGCTTTTGCGCGGGCGCAACAGAGTGGTGAACTGCCGACGAAAGCGGATATTCAGAGCCAACTGGACGCGCTGAGTAAACAAAAAGATCTCTCCGCGCAGGATAAGCTGGTCCAACAGGATCTCATCGATACTATCGCCACGTTGGATAAAATCGATCGCGTGAAAGATGAGACCGTACAGCTTCGCCAGAAAGTTGCCCAGGCACCGGAGAAAATGCGTCAGGCGACGGATGCGTTAAATTCGCTCAGCGATGTCGATAACGACGATGAAACGCGAAAGACGCTGAGTACACTCTCCTTGCGACAGCTTGAGTCGCGCGTGGCACAGGTTTTGGATGACCTGCAAAGTGCGCAAAACGATCTTGCCGCTTACAACAGCCAACTGGTGTCGCTCCAGACGCAGCCAGAGCGTGTGCAGAATGCGATGTACACCGCGTCGCAGCAAATGCAGCAAATCCGCAATCGACTCGATGGCACCAATGTGGGAGAGGCGGCGTTACGCCCCAGCCAGCAGGTGTTGCTGCAGGCGCAGCAGGCGCTGCTGAATGCGCAGATCGACCAACAGCGTAAGAGCCTGGAAGGCAATACTGTTTTGCAGGATACCTTGCAAAAACAACGTGATTACGTAACAGCTAACAGTAACCGGCTTGAACATCAGCTCCAGCTCCTGCAAGAAGCGGTGAACAGCAAACGACTGACGTTAACCGAAAAGACGGCTCAGGAAGCGGTAACGCCGGATGAAGCCGAGCGTATTCAGTCAAATCCGTTAGTGAAGCAGGAACTGGATGTTAACCATCAGCTCAGCCAGCGCCTGATTGCCGCGACCGAAAACGGCAACAACCTGATGCAGCAGAATATCAAAGTCAAAAACTGGCTTGACCGCGCGCTGCAATCCGAACGCAATATTAAAGAACAGATCGCCGTCCTGAAAGGCAGCCTGCTGCTGTCGCGTATTCTGTATCAGCAACAACAAACACTGCCGTCGGCGGATGAACTTGCCGATATGACCAACCGGATCGCCGATTTGCGTCTGGAGCAGTTTGAAATCAACCAGCAGCGTGATGCGCTATTCCAGAACGATGCGTTTGTCGCCAAACTGGAAGAAGGGCACAGCAACGAAGTGAATGGTGAAGTCCATGATGCCTTGCTGCAGGTTGTGGATATGCGCCGTGAACTGTTGGATCAGCTGAACAAGCAGCTGGGCAACCAGTTGATGATGGCGATTAACCTGCAAATCAATCAACAGCAGCTAATGAGCGTGTCGAAGAACCTGAAAGGGATCCTCACGCAGCAAATCTTCTGGGTTAATAGTAACCGTCCGATGGACTGGGACTGGATCAAAGCCTTCCCGCAAACGCTCAAAGACCAGTTTAAGTCGATGAAAATCACAGTGAACTGGGAAAAAGCCTGGCCAGCGGTCTTTATTGCGTTCCTGGCGGGCCTGCCACTGCTGCTTATTGCCGGGTTAATCCGCTGGCGTTTGAAATGGCTGAAAGAGTATCAGGCGAAATTAGCCGCCGCAGTAGGGAATCTGCGTAATGACAGTCAGCTCAATACCCCAAAAGCGATACTGATCGATCTGATCAGAGCGTTGCCGGCGTGCCTGATTATCCTCGCCGTGGGCCTGATTCTGCTTACCATGCAGTTGAATATCAGCGACCTGCTGTGGGCGTTCAGTAAGAAGATGACAGTCTTCTGGCTGGTGTTTGGTCTGTGCTGGAAGGTGCTGGAAAAAGATGGCGTGGCGATACGTCATTTTGGCATGCCAGCGCAGCAGACCAGCCACTGGCGCCGCCAGATCGTGCGTATTAGCCTGGCCCTGTTGCCGCTTAACTTCTGGTCGGTCATTGCTGAACTGTCGCCGCTTAATTTGATGGATGATGTGCTGGGTCAGGTAGTTATTTTCCTCAACCTGCTGCTGATCGCCTTCCTGGTATGGCCAATGTGCCGCGAAAGCTGGCGTGACAAAGAGTCACATGGCCTGCGTCTGGTCACTATTACCGTCCTCTCAATTATCCCGATTGCATTAATGGTGCTGACGGCGACAGGGTATTTCTACACCACGTTGCGCCTGGCCGGCCGTTGGATTGAAACGGTCTATCTGGTTATCCTTTGGAACCTGCTGTATCAGACGGTACTGCGTGGATTGAGTGTGGCGGCACGTCGTATCGCCTGGCGCCGTGCCTTAGCGCGTCGTCAGAACCTGGTGAAAGAAGGGGCGGAAGGAGCCGAGCCGCAGGAAGAACCGACCATTGCGCTTGAGCAGGTTAACCAGCAAACGCTGCGTATAACAATGCTGGTGATGGTTGCCCTGTTTGGTATTCTGTTCTGGGCAATTTGGTCCGATCTAATCACCGTGTTCAGTTATCTCGATAGCATTACGCTCTGGCATTACAACGGCACCGAAGCGGGAGCTGCGGTGGTGAAAGACGTCACCATGGGCAGTCTGCTGTTTGCGATTATTGCCTCAATGGTCGCGTGGGCGCTGATCCGTAACTTACCCGGCCTGCTGGAAGTGCTGGTGCTGTCGCGACTGAAGATGCGTCAGGGTGCTTCGTATGCGATCACCACGATCCTTAACTACGCGATCATCGCCATCGGTGCGATGACGGTCTTCGGATCGCTCGGTGTTTCATGGGATAAGCTACAGTGGCTGGCAGCAGCCCTGTCGGTTGGTCTTGGTTTTGGCTTGCAGGAAATCTTCGGTAACTTTGTTTCGGGTCTGATTATTCTGTTTGAACGCCCGGTCCGCATCGGCGATACCGTGACTATCGGTACGTTCTCAGGAACGGTCAGCAAGATCCGTATCCGTGCCACCACTATTACCGACTTCGATCGCAAAGAGGTGATCATCCCGAACAAAGCATTTGTGACGGAGCGTTTGATCAACTGGTCGCTTTCCGATACCACCACGCGTCTGGTGATCCGCATCGGCGTGGCCTACGGTTCGGATCTGGATAAAGTGAAGAAAGTGCTGCTGCAGGCGGCGATGGAACACCCGAAAGTGATGCACGATCCAGAGCCTGCAGTGTTCTTTACCGCCTTCGGCGCCAGCACGTTGGATCATGAACTGCGTTTATACGTGCGTGAACTGCGCGATCGTAGCCACACGGTTGATGAACTGAACCGTGCGGTCGATCGTTTGTGCCGTGAAAACGACATTGATATCGCCTTTAACCAGCTCGAAGTGCACCTGCATAACGCGAAAGGTGATACCGTGACCGAGGTTAAGCGTGACATCATTAAAGGTGATGATCCGACGCCTTCGGTAGGTTAATAGAAAAACTCATCAGGCCTGCGAGCTTCGATTCATTCGTAGGCCTGATAAGTGCAACGCTTTCAGGCATTTCAGCTATAGCGCGTTTTTTGAAGAAGAGAGCTGTTTCTTTTCGTAATCCCGTTTAACAATCTCCAGCGCCTTCAGTACGGTTTCAGGCGCAACCTGATTTTCCTCAAGTAAAACAATCAAATCGACGGCCAGTTTGACCTCGTCCGGGGCGTTCTCTAATGACATAAATTCTCCGGGGATTAACGGGTTAAACGCGACAGCACGTTTTCTATTCTTGCCAGAGCATGGCGACAGCGCGCCAGTCGCGCCTCGAATGCTTCTACTTCACGATGCAGTTTTTGCTGTTCTTCAAAGCCGATAGCCTGAGCCAGACGCTCTTTGCGTTCACGCGTCATTTCAACCAAGCGGCGTTCAAATTCCTGATGTTGGACCCGCTTGCGCTGCCAGCGCGCCAGACCTGGAGAAGCGCTGTCCCACTCTCGAAGGGACCAACTGGCGGTTTCACGTGAAATCGCCTCTAACTGTGAAGCAAGGTGTTCCGCAAGCCAGGTGATTTGCGGGAGTTGTTGCTGCTCAACGGCACGACGCAGGGCAGTAAGATTATCGTCAGCCTCATCCAGACAAGCCTGCAGCAACGTGCTGCGCGTGTGAAACAGATGCCTGTCAAAGCGGGCGCTAAGCGTTGTGTGATGCGCCAGCGGAGCACAACGCTGTCGCAGGCGGTTAAGCTGGTTTTCGAGCGTCTGTAACAGCATGGCGGTTTTCACAACAACACTCCGATGAAAATGAGAACCGTTATGCTAAAGTAGCGATTCTCTGTGTTAAGTACTCATATTATGCAACGCATTATTCTAATCATCATTGGCTGGATAGCGGTAGTGCTAGGTACGCTGGGCGTTGTATTGCCTCTGTTGCCGACGACGCCGTTTATACTGCTGGCAGCCTGGTGTTTTGCCCGCTCATCGCCGCGTTTTCACGACTGGTTGCTTTACCGTTCGTGGTTCGGCGGGTATTTGCGCCACTGGCAAAAACACCGTGCGATGCCGCCGGGAGCAAAACCGCGCGCTGTTTTGTTGATCCTGGTGACGTTTGGTATTTCACTGTGGCTGGTCAATATGATGTGGGTGCGCGGCCTGCTGCTGGTTATTCTTGCCTGTTTACTGATTTTTATGTGGCGGATCCCGGTGATTGATGAAAAACAACAAAAGCAGTAAAGCGCAATAATCGCTGTTGCAATTGTCTCTCACAGCCAGTAAATTCGACCGTTTTCGAGCACAGGCGCAGGTGGTCAAAGGTTAAGCAAGTGTAACCTTGGCTCTTATATAGACACAAAATCATTCAAGATACGTCGAGGATGAAGTGTTTAGTGCGCCGTGAAGTAATACTGTATTAATCAGGCACAAACTTATGACCGCGACAGCACAGCAGCTTGAGTTTCTCAAAAATAGCATCAAAAGCATCCACGACTACCCAAAACCGGGCATTCTCTTTCGTGATGTCACCAGTTTACTGGAAGACCCGAAAGCCTACGCCCTCAGCATTGAATTGCTGGTTGAACGCTACAAAAATGCGGGTATCACTAAAGTGGTTGGCACCGAAGCGCGTGGCTTCCTGTTTGGCGCGCCGGTAGCGTTGGGTCTGGGCGTCGGCTTTGTTCCGGTACGCAAACCCCGTAAGCTTCCGCGTGAAGTTATTGCTGAGACCTATGAGCTGGAATACGGCACCGATCAGCTGGAAATCCACGTTGATGCCATCAAACCTGGCGATAAAGTGCTGGTTGTGGACGACCTGCTGGCAACTGGCGGCACGATTGAAGCGACTGTGAAGCTGATCCGCCGTCTGGGTGGTGAAGTTACCGATGCTGCTTTTATCATTAACCTGTTTGATCTGGGCGGCGAACAGCGTCTGGAAAAACAGGGGCTGACCTGTTATAGCCTGGTTCCATTCCCGGGCCACTAAGTCGGGCTATCTTATCTCGGTAGACGAATACCGAGACACACAACCTCGCCGTCGCTGCGAGGTTGTGTTAGCATTATCCCCCTGTGAATCCACCCTCCAGCCTTTCAGAGCCTGCCAATGAGTTATCAGGTCTTAGCCCGAAAATGGCGCCCACAAACCTTTGCTGACGTCGTCGGCCAGGAACATGTGCTGACGGCACTGGCGAACGGCTTGTCGTTAGGGCGTATTCATCATGCTTATTTGTTTTCCGGCACCCGTGGCGTCGGGAAAACCTCTATCGCCCGCTTGCTGGCGAAGGGATTAAACTGTGAAACCGGCATCACCGCTACGCCGTGCGGCGTGTGCGATAATTGCCGGGAAATCGAGCAGGGGCGTTTTGTCGATCTGATTGAAATCGACGCCGCCTCACGCACCAAAGTCGAAGACACCCGTGACCTGCTGGATAACGTCCAGTATGCGCCTGCGCGCGGTCGCTTTAAGGTCTACTTGATCGACGAAGTGCACATGCTGTCGCGCCACAGTTTTAATGCCTTGCTGAAAACGCTCGAAGAGCCGCCCGCGCACGTTAAGTTCCTGCTGGCGACTACCGATCCGCAGAAGCTGCCGGTGACTATCCTGTCGCGCTGTCTGCAATTCCATCTTAAAGCGTTGGATGTCGAACAGATTCGTCATCAGCTTGAGCATATCCTCAAAGAAGAGCATATCGCCCATGAACCACGTGCACTGCAACTGCTGGCTCGCGCCGCGGACGGCAGCCTGCGTGATGCGCTGAGCCTGACCGATCAGGCGATCGCCAGCGGCGATGGCCAGGTCTCGACCGAGGCGGTCAGCACTATGCTCGGCACGCTGGACGACGACCAGGCGCTCTCGCTCGTTGAAGCGGTTGTAGCTGCGGACGGCGAACGCGTGATGGCGCTGGTAAACGACGCCGCCGCGCGCGGTATCGAATGGGAAGCGCTGCTGGTTGAGATGTCGGCTTTGCTGCATCGTATTGCCATGGTTCAGCTTTCGCCTGCCGCGCTCGGCAGCGATATGGCCGCCATTGAACAGCGTATGCGTGAACTGGCGCGAATTGTTCCGCCAACCGATGTGCAGCTTTACTACCAAACGTTGTTAATCGGGCGCAAGGAACTGCCATATGCGCCGGACAGGCGAATGGGCGTCGAAATGACGCTGCTGCGTGCGCTGGCTTTTCATCCGCGCATGCCGCTCCCGGAACCTGAAGTTCCACGACAGTCGTTTGCCCCGGTCGCACCCACTGCGGTGATGACCCCGACGCAGGTGCAGCAGCAGCCTGCACCTGCACAACAGCAACAGAATGTGCCGCTCTCCGATGCCACCAGTCAGGTGTTGGCGGCGCGTAGCCAGTTGCAACGCGCTCAGGGAGCAACCAAAGCAAAAAAGAGTGAACCGGCAGCCGCTTCCCGCGCGCGGCCGGTGAATAATGCTGCGCTGGAAAGACTGGCTTCGGTGTCGGAACGTGTTCAGGCGCGTCCGGCGGTCTCTGCGCTGGAAAAAGCACCGGCGAAGAAAGAAGCGTATCGCTGGAAAGCGACCAATCCTGTTGCAGAAGTTAAAGAAGTCGTTGCCACGCCGAAAGCGCTGAAAAAAGCGCTTGAGCATGAAAAAACGCCGGAACTGGCGGCAAAGCTTGCGGCTGAAGCCATTGAACGCGACCCGTGGGCCGCCCAGGTGAGTCAGCTCTCGCTGCCTAAACTGGTGGAGCAGGTGGCGCTTAATGCCTGGAAAGAAGAGAATGGCAACGTAGTTTTCCTGCATCTGCGTTCCACGCAGCGACACCTAAATTCCAGCGGTGCGCAGCAAAAACTGGCCGAAGCTCTGAGTTCCTTAACGGGGTCAACGGTTGAATTGACCATCGTTGAAGATGATAATCCAGCGGTGCGTACGCCGCTGGAGTGGCGTCAGGCCATTTATGAAGAGAAGCTCGCGCAGGCGCGTGAGTCGATTATTGCGGATAATAACATCCAGACGCTGCGTCGTTTTTTCGATGCGGAGCTGGACGAAGAGAGTATTCGCCCCATTTGATCGTCAGCCTAATGGTTTGACGGTCGTCATCCCTTAACGTGATTGAGAGAGAAGCCTATGTTTGGTAAAGGCGGTCTGGGTAACCTGATGAAACAGGCCCAGCAGATGCAAGAAAAAATGCAGCAGATGCAGGAAGAAGTCGCCAAGCTGGAAGTGACCGGCGAATCTGGCGCGGGTCTGGTAAAAGTGACCATTAACGGCGCGCACAACTGCCGTCGCGTGGAGATCGATCCAAGCCTGCTGGAAGACGACAAAGAGATGCTGGAAGATCTGGTTGCTGCGGCATTCAACGACGCGGCGCGTCGCATTGAAGAGACGCAGAAAGAGAAGATGGCCTCTGTTTCCTCCGGAATGCAGCTGCCGCCTGGCTTTAAGATGCCGTTCTGATGCAAACCAGCTCGCTGTTAACACAGCTTATGGAAGCACTGCGCTGTCTGCCCGGCGTTGGCCCGAAGTCGGCGCAGCGCATGGCGTTCACGCTACTTCAGCGCGATCGCAGCGGCGGGATGCGTCTGGCACAGGCGTTAACGAAGGCGATGTCGGAAATCGGCCACTGTGCCGATTGCCGCACCTTCACAGAGCAAGACGTCTGCAACATTTGCTCGAACCCGCGTCGCCAGGAAAACGGTCAGATTTGTGTGGTGGAGAGTCCGGCGGACATCTACGCCATTGAGCAAACCGGGCAGTTTTCCGGACGTTACTTCGTGCTGATGGGACACCTGTCGCCGCTGGACGGTATTGGCCCTGATGATATCGGGCTGGATCGTCTCGAACAGCGACTGGAGTCTGAGCAAATCAACGAACTGATCCTGGCGACCAATCCCACGGTCGAAGGAGAGGCGACCGCCAACTATATTGCTGAGCTTTGCATGCAATATGGCGTTGAAGCCAGCCGTATCGCCCATGGCGTTCCGGTAGGCGGCGAGCTGGAAATGGTCGATGGCACTACGCTGTCGCACTCTCTGGCAGGACGACACAAGATTAAATTCTGAACAAACGGAGGCCGCGACGGCGGCTTCCGCTTGAAATCCTTCCCGCTTGTCCCCATTTCACCCTCAACGTGTTTTTACCATTGAAAATGGCTTTGTTGAGGTAGATCTACATGAAAGGACAAGAAACTCGTGGTTTTCAGTCAGAAGTCAAACAGCTTCTGCACCTGATGATCCATTCTCTGTATTCCAATAAAGAAATCTTCCTGCGTGAGCTTATCTCTAACGCCTCGGATGCGGCAGACAAGCTGCGTTTCCGCGCCCTGTCTAACCCGGACCTGTATGAAGGCGACGGTGAGCTGCGTGTACGTGTTTCCTTCGATAAAGATAAGCGTACGTTGACCATTGCCGATAACGGCGTGGGGATGAACCGTGATGACGTTATCGATCATCTGGGGACCATTGCGAAATCCGGTACTAAATCTTTCCTCGAATCCATGGGTTCCGATCAGGCGAAAGACAGCCAGTTGATCGGCCAGTTCGGGGTGGGCTTCTACTCTGCGTTCATCGTGGCGGACAAAGTCACCGTGCGTACCCGTGCTGCGGGCGATAAGCCGGAAAACGGCGTGTTCTGGGAATCTGCGGGCGAAGGTGAGTACACCGTTGCCGACATCACCAAAGACGATCGCGGCACCGAAATCACCCTGCATCTGCGTGAAGGCGAAGATGAGTTCCTTGATGACTGGCGCGTACGTTCCATCATCAGCAAATATTCCGACCATATCGCGTTGCCGGTAGAGATCGAAAAATCCGAAGAGAAAGACGGCGAGACCGTGGTTTCCTGGGAAAAGATCAACAAGGCGCAGGCGCTGTGGACCCGTAACAAGTCGGAAATCAAAGACGACGAGTACAACGAATTCTACAAGCACATCGCCCACGACTTCACTGACCCGCTGACCTGGAGCCACAACCGTGTGGAAGGTAAGCAGGAGTACACCAGCCTGCTGTACATCCCGTCCCAGGCTCCGTGGGATATGTGGAACCGCGATCACAAGCATGGCCTGAAACTGTACGTCCAGCGTGTGTTCATCATGGACGACGCCGAGCAGTTCATGCCGAACTACCTGCGCTTTGTGCGCGGTCTGATAGATTCCAACGATCTGCCGCTGAACGTTTCCCGTGAGATCCTGCAGGACAGCACAGTCACCCGTAACCTGCGCAGCGCGCTGACCAAACGCGTACTGCAGATGCTGGAAAAACTGGCGAAAGACGACGCGGAAAAATACCAGACCTTCTGGAAACAGTTCGGCCTGGTACTGAAAGAAGGCCCGGCGGAAGATCACGCCAACCAGGAAACGATCGCTAAGCTGATGCGCTTCGCGTCTACGCACACTGACTCCTCCGCACAGACCGTGTCGCTGGAAGACTACGTGTCGCGTATGAAAGAAGGGCAGGAGAAAATCTACTACATCACCGCAGACAGCTATGCGGCAGCGAAGAGCAGCCCGCACCTGGAACTGCTGCGTAAGAAAGGCATTGAAGTCCTGCTGCTTTCTGACCGCATCGATGAGTGGATGATGAACTACCTGACCGAGTTCGACGGTAAGGCATTCCAGTCTGTTGCTAAAGCTGACGAGTCCATCGACAAGCTGGCGGATGAAGTTGATGAATCGGCAAAAGAAGCGGAAAAAGCGCTGACGCCGTTCGTTGAGCGCGTGAAAACCCTGCTGGGCGACCGCGTGAAAGAAGTGCGTCTGACTCACCGTCTGACCGACACGCCAGCCATCGTCACCACCGATGCGGATGAAATGAGCACCCAGATGGCGAAACTGTTTGCCGCTGCGGGCCAGGCCGTACCGGAAGTGAAATATATCTTTGAACTCAACCCGGACCACGTGCTGGTAAAACGCACTGCGGATACCCAGGATGAAGCGCAGTTTAAAGAGTGGGTCGAACTGCTGCTGGATCAGGCGCTGTTTGCTGAGCGCGGCACGCTGGAAGACCCTAACCAGTTCATCCGTCGTATGAACCAGTTGCTGGTGTCCTGATACCCGTAATGTAATGCCGGATGGCGCTAACGCTTATCCGGCCTACAGCATCTCGTAATAGTATGCCGGATACGGTGTTTCCACCGCCATCCGGCATTTTCTCGCCTTATTTTTAATTTTCCCACCGTTAACCGTTTCAGCGTCGGGCGTCTTTCTTGAGCCAATTGCGTGATGGTGGTATCGTTTAGCGCTTTTTAAAAAATATCGACAACCTTTAAGGGGATTTTCGTAATGCGTATCATTCTGCTTGGCGCTCCGGGCGCGGGTAAAGGAACTCAGGCTCAGTTCATCATGGAGAAGTATGGTATTCCGCAAATCTCCACCGGTGATATGCTGCGTGCTGCCGTGAAATCTGGCTCCGAGCTGGGCAAACAAGCGAAAGACATCATGGACGCCGGTAAGCTGGTGACTGATGAGCTGGTGATCGCGCTGGTAAAAGAGCGTATTGCTCAGGAAGACTGCCGTAATGGTTTCCTGCTGGATGGCTTCCCGCGTACTATTCCGCAGGCAGACGCCATGAAAGAAGCGGGCATCAACGTGGACTACGTTCTGGAGTTCGATGTTCCTGACGAACTGATCGTTGACCGTATTGTAGGTCGTCGCGTACACGCTGCTTCTGGCCGTGTTTACCACATCAAATTCAACCCGCCTAAGGTTGAAGGTAAAGACGACGTGACCGGCGAAGAGCTGACCACCCGTAAAGACGATCAGGAAGAAACTGTACGTAAGCGCCTGGTGGAATACCATCAGATGACAGCTCCGCTGATCGGCTACTACTCTAAAGAAGCGCAGGCGGGTAACACCAAATACGCGAAAGTTGATGGCACTCAGGCCGTTGCTGACGTGCGCGCAGCGCTGGAAAAAATCCTCGGCTAATTTTTCGCGTAATAAACCTCTTATCAGGCCTGCCATTATCGCGTAGGCCTGATAAGCGTAGCGCCATCAGGCAAATTCTCGTCTTACCTCTCACAGCAATTAGTTCTTCTTTATCGCTTTTCCGCTACAATTATCAACAATTTGAATCGATAAGAGGCGGTAATGCGTCAGACGAAAACCGGTATCCTGCTGGCAAACCTCGGCACTCCCGATGCCCCAACCCCCGAAGCCGTTAAGCGCTACCTGCGCCAGTTTTTAAGCGATCCACGCGTAGTTGATACGTCACCTGCACTGTGGTGGCCGCTGCTGCGTGGGGTGATTTTACCGTTGCGTGCGCCACGCGTAGCCAAGCTGTACCAGTCAATCTGGATGGAAGACGGTTCCCCGCTGATGGTTTATAGCAAGGCACAACAGCGGGCCCTGGCAGAACGCCTACCAAATATCCCTGTCGCGCTGGGAATGAGCTACGGTTCGCCGTCGCTTGAAAGCGCGGTCGATGAACTGTTGGCAAGCGGGGTTGAACACATGGTGGTGTTACCGCTGTACCCGCAATATTCCTGTTCGACGGTGGCGGCCGTCTGGGACGAACTGGCGCGTATCTTAGCGCGTAAACGCGGTATTCCTGGCGTTTCATTTATTCGTGATTACGCCGATGACAGCAGCTACATCGATGCGCTGGCGAAGAGTGCCCGGGATTCATTTGCTCAACACGGTGAACCTGATTTGCTGCTGCTCTCCTACCACGGCATTCCGCAGCGGTACGCCGATGAAGGAGATGACTACCCGCAGCGCTGTCGTGATACCACCCGAGAGTTGGTTTCAGCGCTTGGCCTGCCGCCAGAAAAAGTAATGATGACCTTCCAGTCTCGCTTTGGTCGCGAACCATGGCTGACGCCATATACCGACGAAACGTTAAAAATGCTGGCGGAGAAAGGGACACAACATATCCAGGTTATGTGTCCGGGCTTCTCGGCAGATTGCCTCGAAACGCTGGAAGAGATAGCGGTACAAAACCGGGAAATTTTCCTTGAGGCTGGCGGTAAGCAATATGAGTATATTCCGGCGCTTAATGCCGCACCGGAACATATCGAAATGATGGTTAAACTGACCGACGCTTACCGTTAAAGCTGGGCTCTGAAGTAACGAGCGCCTTCCCGCAACGCATCGTCGGCGGTTTTCATCATTCGCGAATAGTGCAGGAAGGCGTGTAGCGTGCCGGGGTACATTTTGTACTGGCAGGGCTGCTGATGCGCCTGCAACGTCTGGAATAGTAAGCGGCTATCGTCAATCAGCGGATCAAACTCAGCGCCGGCGATAAAACACGGCGGCACGTCCCGCGTCAGATCGTTATTAAACAGGCAATAATACGGTGACTCGCGATCGTCAGCGCTACGCAGGTACGCGTTTTCGTACATCTGCAAGTCCTCGCGGGTTAACCCATCCCACTCTCCGCCCATCAGCCGTCGGCTCAGTGAATCCTGCAGGCCGTAAAGCCCATACCACAACAGCACCCCAGCCACCTTGCCGCAGACAATGCGTTTATCCCGTAGCCACAGCGCGCTGGCAAGCGCCAGCATGGCTCCGGCGGAATCGCCCGCAAAACCGATATGATTCACATTAAGAGAATAGTCGCCAGCGTGCTGATGAAAATACTGGCAGACGGCGGCAATCTCTTCGATGGCTTGCGGGAAACGGGCTTCTGGCGCAAGCGAATAGTCGATACCAATTACCGTGCACTGCGTATAGCGCGCCAGCAAGCGCATAATACGGTCGTGGGTATCCAGATTACCGAGAATAAAACCGCCGCCGTGCAGATAATACAACGTTGCCAGGCTATGGGGCTGCGGTGAGTAAATACGTGTGGCCACGGGGCCGCATGCGGTAGAAATAACGCATTCGCGGGTATTCATCTCTGGGGCATCGGCATTCCACAGCTGCCGTTCATGAATGTAGTGCTGGCGCTGGGCCACGAAGTCATCTGCAGCGGGCCACGGCGACAGATCGTCGCGATGAAAATTCACCACGCTTTTCATTTCATCCGAAATTCTGTCGAGTACGGGGATCTTGTTTTCCGGCTTCATAAAACGCTCCTTGTGAAGGTGAGTTATTGTAGAAATTAATCCCGTTTAAACTGCGATCTCACCGTCTGATATTGAAACTTAGCGCCGCATCGCATGCGTGGCAGGGAATGTGCTACCATGCATCGCTCAGTTAACCACCCGTAAAATCGACCATGAAATTTCCCGGTAAACGCAAATCCAAACACTATTTTCCCGTCAGCGCGCGCGATCCGTTGCTGCAACAAACTCAGCCAGAAAATGAAACCAGCGCAGCCTGGGTGGTGGGCATCGACCAGACGCTGGTGGATATTGAAGCCAAAGTGGATGATGACTTTGTAAAACGTTATGGATTAAGCGCCGGGCATTCTCTGGTGATTGCCGATGATGTCGCAGAAGCGCTCTACCAGGAACTGGTGCGTGAAAATTTGATCACCCATCAGTTTGCGGGCGGTACTATCGGTAACACGATGCACAACTACTCTGTGCTGGCGGATGATCGCTCGGTGCTGCTGGGCGTGATGTGCAGCAATATCGAGATTGGCAGCTATGCGTACCGCTATTTATGCAATACCTCCAGCCGTACCGACCTGAATTACCTGCAAGGCGTTAACGGACCGATTGGCCGCTGCTTTACGCTGATTGGCGAGTCAGGTGAGCGTACCTTCGCAATCAGCCCTGGGCATATGAATAAGCTACGGGCGGATAGCATCCCTGAATCGGTGATTGCCGGAGCATCCGCGCTGGTGCTGACGTCTTATCTGGTGCGCTGCGAGCCGGGTGAGCCGATGCCGGAAGCGACCATGAAGGCGATTGAATATGCCAAAAAACACAATGTGCCGGTGGTTCTGACCCTGGGCACCAAATTCGTCATTGCCGATAACCCGCAGTGGTGGCAGGCATTCCTGAAAGAGCATGTCTCTATTCTGGCGATGAATGAAGAAGAGGCTGAAGCGCTGACTGGCGAGAACGATCCGCTGCTGGCATCTGACAAGGCGCTGGATTGGGTGGATCTGGTGCTGTGCACGGCGGGTCCGGCGGGTCTGTATATGGCGGGCTTTACGGAAGAAGAAGTCAAACGTAAAACCCAGCATCCGCTGCTGCCCGGTGCTATTGCCGAATTTAACCAGTACGAATTCAGCCGCGCCATGCGCCATAAAGACTGTACCAATCCGCTGCGTGTGTATTCGCACATCGCACCGTATATGGGCGGACCTGAAAAGATAATGAACACCAACGGCGCAGGTGATGGCGCGCTGGCGGCATTGCTGCATGATATTACCGCCAACAGCTATCACCGCAGCAACGTGCCTAACTCCAGCAAGCACAAGTTCACCTGGCTGACCTATTCGTCGTTAGCCCAGGTGTGTAAATATGCTAATCGCGTGAGTTATCAGGTGCTGAACCAGCATTCACCGCGCCTGACGCGCGGTTTGCCGGAACGTGAAGACAGTCTGGAAGAGTCGTACTGGGACCGTTAAATCTTGCATAGGCCGGATAAGCGATAACGCTATCCGGCACGGACACTAACTGGCCGTAGCAACTTCACCTGCAGGCGGCGTTTCAATCAGCTCCAGCATGGTACGGGCGATTTCACGCTCACCCATGACGACCTGGTTGGCGCCGCGTTCGGTAATATATTCCACCTCATCGTCATAATGCGCGCGGGCGATAATCTCAATCGACGGGCATTTCTCACGTGCGGAAGCGACAATTTCACCTGCTTCATAACCATTGGGAATGGTCAGCAGCAGCCAGCGCGCGCAATCCAGATGCGCCAGATTCATAATCTCTTCGTTGGCGGCATTTCCCAGTACCGCGCGGATCCCACGCTCGCGCAGTTCATCCACCCGGGTACGTGAGGTTTCGATCACCACCAGCGGGATCCCCGCAGCCATCAATTTCTCACCCAGCAGGCTACCGACGCGACCAAAGCCAACCAGCAGGGCGTGATTGCAGATATCCACCGGAATTTGCTTCTCTTCTTCGATAGCCTCTTCCAGCGTCTGCTCTTCCAGCGTTTCTGTTTTGGCGAGATATTTTTCTAACACCGCGAACAGCACCGGGTTGAGCATGATGGACAGGATTGCCCCCGCCAGTACCAGATTCTGTCCGGCCTGCGGCAGCAGGTTTAACGCCATTCCCAGACCCGCCAGAATAAAGGCAAATTCACCAATCTGCGCCAGGCTGGTGGCAATAGTGAGCGCCGTGCGTTGGGAGTGACCAAACAGGCGCACCAGGAAATAGGCGGCAAGGGATTTACCAAAGATGATAATCGCCAGCGTGCCCAGTACCGCCAACGGCTGCTGGATCAGAACTAACGGATCGAACAGCATCCCGACGGAGACGAAGAACAGCACGGCGAACGCATCGCGCAGCGGCAGAGTATCATGCGCCGCACGGTGGCTTAGTTCAGATTCATTCAGCACCATACCGGCGAAGAACGCGCCCAGCGCAAAGGAGACATCGAACAGCTCTACTGCGCCAAAGGCAATGCCTAAGGCGAGGGCGAGGACTGAGAGGGTAAACAGTTCGCGTGAACCGGTTGCGGCGCTGCGGGCCATAATCCACGGTACCAGGCGACGACCCACCAGCATCATAATCGCGATAAACGCCACCACCTTGCCGATGGTAATGCCCATATCGACGGCCAGCGAGGCGAAACCGACGTCTTCTTTTTCCAGCATCCCGGCGACGGCTGGCAGGAGAACCAGCGTCAGCACCATCATCAGATCTTCGACAATCAGCCAGCCAATGGCAATTTGCCCGCGCTGGCTGTCAATGAGCTGTCGTTCTTCAAGTGCACGCAATAGCACCACGGTACTGGCGGTTGAAAGACACAGACCAAACACGATCCCCACCATCAGCGACCAGCCTAATACGGCTGAAAGCGCCATACCCAGCAGCGTTGCCACTGCTATCTGGGCAATCGCGCCGGGAATGGCGATAGACTTTACCGCCATCAAATCCTTCAACGAAAAGTGTAGCCCCACGCCAAACATCAGCAGAATAACGCCAAGCTCGGCCAGCTCAGGCGCGAGCTTAGTATCAGCAACAAAACCAGGTGTAAATGGACCGGCCAGAACGCCCGCTAACAGATATCCCACCAGAGGAGAAATACGCAGTTTATTGGCAATCATGCCTAATATAAAAGCGAGCACAAGGCCGCCGACAATGGTGGTGATAAGCGGGGTGGCGTGATGCATTCCGTCTCCTTTGGTTGCTGTGATGATCCTAAAAACCCAAACTACGAGTAATAGTTTATGACAATTTTAATGTTTATGTTTATGAATAATTATTGAATTTTGAAGAAAACGGGATTTTACGCGCAAAAAAGCACGGATCGGAAAAGTACGGTGATATGTGAGAGGTAAAGGCTGATGGCTACTGCAAGTAATGACGGCCAAAATTTACTTTTGGCCGTCAGAAAATCAGGCTTTGTGTCGGTTATCAGGTAAGAATATGGTCAGTATCCCCAGAAGTGGCAGGAAAGCACATATTTTGTAGACCAAATCGATGCTGGTATGGTCGGCTATCAGCCCTAGCACCGCGGCTCCCAAGCCGCCCATGCCAAAGGCAAAACCGAAAAATAGCCCAGAAACCATGCCGATACGCCCAGGAAGCAGTTCCTGTGCGTAGACCAAAATAGCAGAAAACGCCGATGCGAGGATAAAACCAATGATCACGGTTAAAATCCCGGTCCATTCCAGCGTTGCGTAGGGTAAAACGAGGGTAAATGGCGCAACGCCGAGGATAGACCCCCAAATAACATATTTTCTGCCAATTTTATCGCCCAATGGTCCGCCAATCACCGTCCCGGCCGCGACGGCAAACAGGAAGGCAAACAGGTGAAACTGGGCGTTTTGTACCGATAATCCGAATTTTTGCATCAGATAAAAGGTGTAATAGCTGCTGATGCTCGCCATATAGAAGTATTTGGAGAAAATCAGCACCAGCAGGATGCTTACCGCCAGCACCACTTTATTGCGCGGTAACGGATTTACGATGGCGACTTTCGGTTTTCCTTTACTCATCCGATGCTGCGCAGCGTACCAACGGCTGATTTGTGCCAGGACGACAATCGCTAATAACGCAGCCAGAACAAACCAGGCTACATTACCCTTACCATATGGCGCGATGATGACAGCTGCCAGCAAAGGTCCCAGAGAGCTGCCGAAGTTGCCGCCAACCTGGAAAATTGACTGTGCCAGGCCGTGACGACCGCCGGAGGCCATGCGTGCCACGCGGGACGATTCCGGATGAAATACCGAAGAGCCGGTGCCAACCAGCGCCGCGGCGAGCAGCACCATATGGAAGCTGCCGGCCATGGCTAGCAAAACAAGTCCGCTCAGCGTGAAGCACATCCCAATGGGCAGCGACCACGGCATCGGGTATTTGTCCGTCCAGTAACCCACCACCGGTTGCAGCAGCGAAGAAGCAAGCTGGAAGGTTAGGGTGATCATCCCGATCTGCATGAACGTTAGCGAGAACTCTGACTGCAATAGCGGATAAATCGCCAGAATCAGCGACTGAATCATATCGTTTAGCAAATGGGAGAGGCTGATCGCTCCTAAAATGCCAAATGAGGTGCGTGCTTTAGCAACCGACGCTGACGCGCCAGCCACAGGCTGGGTTGGTTCACTTATTGCCATAGAAAGTCACTTCTGTTTGGGTTGCGATTATGAGGGTAATCTATTTTGTTATTATTACCTGACTAACATACCTGCGGAAGGTGTTTGAAGGAAGTCTCATTTCTGAAAACATTTTCGACTATTATTTCATATCATTGTAATTTCAGTCGTTGATTTTGGCTCAGGGAGAGAAATATGAAGTTTTTAAAACGGGGCGTGGCGCTGGCGTTATTAGCCGCATTTACGCTGGCAGGTCAGCCTGCACAAGCGTACGAAAAAGATAAAACCTACAAAATTACCATTTTGCATACCAACGATCATCACGGTCACTTCTGGCGCAGCGAATACGGAGAATACGGACTGGCGGCACAAAAAACGCTGGTGGACGGTATTCGTAAAGAGGTAGCTGAGGAAGGGGGCAGCGTACTGTTGCTTTCCGGTGGCGACATTAATACCGGCGTACCGGAGTCCGATCTGCAGGATGCGGAACCTGATTTTCGCGGGATGAACCTGATTGGCTATGATGCGATGGCGGTCGGAAACCACGAGTTTGATAATCCCATGACCGTACTGCGCCAGCAGGAAAAATGGTCCAAATTCCCGTTTCTCTCGGCCAATATCTATCAGAAAAGCACCGGCGAGCGTTTGTTTAAGCCGTGGGCTATCTTTAAGCGCCAGGATTTAAAAATTGCCGTACTCGGTTTGACTACTGACGATACGGCGAAAATAGGCAACCCCGAGTTCTTTACCGATATTGAGTTCCGTAAACCTGCTGATGAAGCCAAACTGGTTATTCAGGAACTGAATATGGGTGAAAAGCCAGACATCATTATCGCAACCACCCATATGGGACATTATGACAACGGCAACCACGGCTCGAACGCCCCTGGCGATGTCGAAATGGCGCGTAGCCTGCCGGCGGGATCGTTGGCGATGATTGTCGGTGGTCACTCGCAGGATCCGGTGTGTATGGCTTCAGAGAACAAGAAGCAGGTTGATTACGTACCGGGTACGCCGTGTGCGCCAGACAAGCAAAATGGGATCTGGATTGTGCAGGCGCACGAGTGGGGGAAATATGTGGGCCGGGCTGACTTTGAGTTCCGTAACGGCGAAATGAAAATGGTTAACTACCAGCTCATCCCCGTCAACCTGAAGAAAAAAGTGACCTGGGACAACGGTAAAAGTGAGCGCGTACTCTACACCCCGGAAATAGCTGAAAATCAGCAAATGCTTTCGCTGCTGACGCCGTTCCAGAATAAAGGTAAAGCGCAGCTCGACGTGAAAATCGGTAGCGTCAATGCGCGCCTCGAAGGCGACCGAAGCAAAGTCCGTTTCGTGCAGACCAACATGGGACATTTACTGCTGGCTGCGCAAATGGCGCGAACCAGCGCTGATTTTGGCGTGATGAGCGGCGGCGGCATCCGTGATTCCATCGAAGGTGGCGATATCACTTATAAGAGCGTGCTGAAAGTACAGCCGTTCGGAAACATCGTGGTGTATGCAGACATGAGTGGGAAAGAAGTGATTGACTATCTGACCGCTGTAGCACAAATGAAGCCGGACTCCGGGGCCTATCCGCAGTTTGCTAATGTCAGCTTTGTGGCGAAAGATGGCAAGCTTAACGATTTGAAAATCAAAGGCGAACCCGTTGACTCAGCCAAAACCTATCGCATGGCGACCCTGAGCTTCAATGCGACCGGCGGCGATGGCTATCCGCGAATTGATAACAAACCAGGCTATGTGAATACCGGGTTTATTGATGCTGAAGTGCTGAAAGAGTACGTGCAGAAGAACTCACCGCTGGATGCCAGTATGTATGAGCCGAAGGGTGAAGTTACCTGGCAGTAACAGGGCGGAGCGCCGGATGGCGGTGCTTGCACCTTATCCGGCCTACAAGTCAGTGTGATTTGTAGGCCTTAAAGCTGCGCGCCATCAGGCAATCATTCTAAAATCGCTTAATCACGGCGTGCGATGTCGGCGAATTTCGCATCCAGAATTTTCGCCAGATCGCCCGCTGCCAGTTCGATATCCAACCCGCGTTTGCCGCCGGAAACATAAATGGTGTCAAACGTCTGGGCAGGGGCATCAATGAGCGTTGGCAATCTCTTTTTCTGTCCTAATGGGCTAATCCCCCCCACCAGATAACCGGTGGTTCGTTGCGCAACCATTGGATCGGCCATATCAACCTTTTTAGCCCCCAGCGCCTTAGCGACCTTTTTGAGATCCAGTTGACCGGCTACAGGCGTGACCGCAACTGCCAGATGCTTCATATCGCCATTCACGGCAACCAGCAGCGTTTTGTAGACCTGGTCCGCATTCAAACCTAACTTGCGCACCACTTCATCACCAAAGTTCGTCTCGGACGGATCGTGATCGTAGGTATGGATCTGGAAAGAAATTTTGTTTTTTTCGAGTAATTTAACGGCGGGTGTCATAGCAATTTTCCTGGACCAGACAAAATACGACTCAAGCATACGCCTGATGTCTGTCTAAAAAATAGTACCATCTTGCGCAATAGTATTGGCAGGATGATGACTTTGAGCGACAATCGAACTACACCGATGCTTTAAGCATTGGGATCATAATAATGATGAAATTCCTCTTTGACGGGCCAATAGAAATATTGGCCATTTTTTTACCGTAACATCTCCGGCAAATTTCCTTCTCCGTACAGATGCAACGCGCCAACGGCCACGACGTAATGACCAGCAGGCATCGCTCTGAGCCGATCGCGCCAGGCTGTGTTACGTTGATGCATCAATACGTCATACAACGACTGGCTAAAGGTGTTGGGAAGCGTCAGTTCGCTATTGCGTGGCGGTGTTTTAAGCCACCAGCCCATCATTTGTTGCAACAATCTGGCATTGGTATGCCAGTGCGTCAGAGTATCGTCCAACAGGGCCAGTCCGTTATCAGGCAACTGACATAACAGCTCGATTTGACTGGATGCGCCTTCCAGCTCGATAACGGGTTTATGCGCTTGTTTTGCCGCTTTCAGCAATTGGTAATCAATCCCGTATTCTGCCCGTAGACCCAACTGCTGTGCCTGTGTCGCCTGTAATACCATGGCGATTTGCCACAACGGCTGAGTAGATAACAGCGATGGGGAAATGCCCAGTTCGTTGGTGACTTTTCGCAGGTTTTCTAACTGCTCCGGGCTGATTCGTTCTTCGAGTGCGGCAAATGTAGGAAGGTTAGCAAACGGCGCGTCGTCACCGGAAACATCCGCTTCGACAATCAGCGCATCGGAATGGTTGAGTTTTTTGAGTAATTTGGCAGGCAGAGGTGCCATATCGCGACTGCCCATGTGAATACTGCCAATCAGATGAAAATGGCGGTTGCCGGGCAATGAAATGTCGATGGCAGGCCAGGTATAGTGGTTGCCGCGTAGCGCGGTGAAAAATGTTTTTACCCGGTATAACAGATCCATACGACCTCCCTATGTAGACTTTCATGCTAGCGCGTGGTCCAGGAAGGTGCAATGCGAGAATCGCCGGATGGCGACGCGAAATCGTCTTATCCGGCCCACAATGTTACCTGCACTTTGTAGGCCGGATAAGCGTGAGCGCCATGCGGTAGAGGGTTACTCTTTCGGTTTGAAGCGCAGCAGTCGGTTAGCGTTGCTCACCACAGTAATGGAGGAGAGCGCCATCGCCGCCCCGGCAACGACCGGATTCAGCAGTGTTCCGGTGAACGGCCACAGGATCCCCGCGGCAACGGGAATACCGATGCTGTTATAAATAAACGCGCCGACCAGGTTCTGCTTCATATTACGCAACGTTGCCCGGGAGATAGACAGTGCATCCGCAACGCCCATCAAGCTATGACGCATCAGCGTAATCGCGGCGGTTTCAATCGCCACATCGCTGCCGCCACCCATGGCAATCCCTACATCGGCCTGAGCCAGCGCAGGTGCATCGTTGATACCGTCACCCACCATGGCAACCTGACGCCCCTGGCTTTGCAGACGTTTAATCGCCTCGGCTTTACCGTCCGGCAGAACACCGGCAATCACCTCATCAATACCGGCTTCTTTGGCAATAGCGTTAGCCGTGGTCGGGTTGTCACCGGTAAGCATCACCAGACGATACCCGTTGCGGTGCAGACGCTGAAGTGCTGCCACGCTGTCGCTACGCAGTGGATCACGCACCGCTAACAGCGCCGCCGCTTTACCATCAATCGCCAACAGGACCGGGGTTGAACCCTGGGATGCCTGAGCAGTGATTTCAGCTTCCATTTCAGTGGTATCTACCTGCTGTTCATTAAGCAGCGCCTGGTTGCCCAGCAGCAGCGTATGACCTTCCGTTTCACCACTGACGCCTAAACCGCGCAGCGTACGGAAACCATTGACCTGTGGCAGCGTAACATCACCGGCTTTGTCCAGTATCGCTCTGGCCAGCGGGTGGCTGGACCCCTGTTCAAGGGCTGCTGCCAGACGAATTGCCAGTGCTTCATCGGTGTTGCCAAACGTTTTGATGGCGACAACCTGCGGTTTACCTTCAGTCAATGTCCCGGTTTTATCAAATACGACGGTATCAAGCGTACTGGCGCGCTGCAGCGCATCGGCATCACGTACCAGAACCCCAAACTCAGCGGCACGACCCACACCGGAAATAATCGACATTGGTGTTGCCAGGCCCAGCGCACAAGGGCAGGCAATAATCAGTACGGTAGTGGCAATCACCAGCGTATAAACCATTTGTGGTGCCGGCCCGAAGAAATACCAGATTGCTGCACTTACCAGCGCAATGACTACGACGACCGGAACGAACACTGAGGAGATACGGTCAGCCAGTTTGCCAATCTCCGGTTTACTGCTTTGCGCCTGGCGCACCATACGAATAATACGTGACAGCGTGGTGTGGCTGTCAACGGCGCTGGCGCGAAACAGCACGCTGCCGTCTTGTACGACCGTACCGGCGTGGACGCTATCACCTTCGCCTTTTTGTTGCGGAATAGGCTCTCCGGTCAGCATGGCTTCATCCAGCCAGGCTTCGCCCTGAGTGATTTCGCCATCTACCGGAACGCGGTCACCGGTGGTCAGGCGCAGTAACATTCCCGGCTGAACGTCTGCCAGCGGCACGTTCTTTTCACCTTCGTCAGTAACAACACGCGCGGTCGGCGGTGTCAGATCGAGTAATTTTTCCAGTGCTTTGGACGAGCGCTGACGAGCCCGTGCTTCCAGCATGTGCCCGAGGTTAATCAGACCGATAATCATCGCACTGGCTTCATAATAGAGGTGTCGTGCTTCCATCGGGAACCATTGCGGCCAGAGGTTGACACTCATGGAATAAAGCCATGCCACCCCCGTACCCAGCGCCACCAGCGTATCCATGGTCGCGGTGCCGTTCATCAGGCTTTTCCACGCGTTGCGGTAAAAATGACCGCCCGCGAAAACCATCACGGCAAGCGTTGCCAGACCAATCGTCAGCCACAGGCTACGGTTGTCGGCAGTGACCATCATGTTTTCGCCAATCATTCCCCATACCATGACAGGGATACCCAACAGCAGCGCGACGGCCGCCTGCCAGCGAAAACGTTTCATGGTTGCCACGGCGGTTTCTTGCTGACGCTCGCGGCGCTTAACATCATCTTCAATGGCTTCTGCGCCGTAGCCCGCTTTTTCCACCGCTTTCACTAACTGGTCGGCGGACGCACTGCCCATTACCAGCGCAGTACGTTCCGCTAGGTTTACCCGTGCCTGCGTGACACCCGGTACGCTTTGCAGAGCATCTTGTACGCGGATAACACAGCTGGCGCAGCTCATGCCGTTTAACAGCAACTGTTGGCTGTCATCATCAGCCGTAGCTGCCGGAAGCTCGGAAGGGACCGCTGCCAGTGCTTCCGACGGGATTGATGACTCCGTCAGCGGTTTAGCCTTTGGGTGGCTTAACTCCGCGCCGTAACCGGCTTGTTTGATGGTTTCAATCAGCGCTTCAGCACTGGCGCTCCCGGTGATGTGCGCTTCAGTCACAGTGACATCCGCTTGCTCAACGTCCGGGCGTTGCTCCAGACTCTCTTTAACGCGTTTTACACAGTGACCACAGGACAAGCCGTCCAGGGTTAGATCGATTGTTTGAGACATAACCAACTCCTTTATTGCAGGATTAACTGACTGTGATAAAGGTTAAACCTTCCATCTAGGGGAAGGTCAAGGGAGTTTTTTGAAAAGGTGCAAAAAGGGCGAAAAGGAAGAAAAACGGGAACGTCAGAACAGGACGCTCCCGGTCAATTATTGATTGAGAACAATAAGCGGCGTTCGATGCTCCGGTTCATTCATCACCGTGAGATCGGCGCCGTACAGTGCATTTAGTGACGATTGCTGCAGAACATCCTGCGGACGACCGTTATCAACTATCCTGCCGCGTTCCATCAATACAACGCGGTCAGCATAGCGCGCCGCAAGGTTGAGATCGTGCAGGACGCAGCAGACGCTGAACTGTCGTTTACCTACCAGACGACGCAGCAGACGAAAAAGATGCTGTTGGTGGTGAATATCCAGGGCGGAGGTGGGTTCATCGAGAAACAACCATTTTGGCCTGGGTTCGGGCTCCCAAAGTTGAACCAGCAGACGCGCCAGCTGTACCCGCTGTTGTTCTCCTCCCGACAGGTGCCGGTAATCGCGCGCGGCCAGCGCCTGGCAGTCACACAACGTCATGATGTGCTCCGTTTCATCGCCCGTGTTGCGCGTACGATACGGATGCCTGCCCATGCGGATGACCTCCTGCACGCTAAACGGGAAGGCCATATGACTGTTCTGGCGCATCACGGCACGGGTTTTTGCCAGCTCGGTGATTGACCACTCGTTCAGCGGCTTGCCAAACAAGCTACAACGCCCGCTGTGGGGCTGCAGATAGCCCGTAAGCTGGCGAAGCAGCGTCGATTTTCCGGCACCATTCGGGCCAAGAATCGCGATGATTTCTCCATCAGGTAGCGTCAGGGAAACGTCATCGGTCAGTCGTCTGCCCTGAATGTGGTAGACCAGATTTTCAGCGACGATCATGACATCCTCCGGCTACGCAGTATTAACCACAGGAAATACGGTCCACCGATCAGGCTGGTTAACAGACCAACGGGCATTTCGGCAGGCTGAACAAGTGTGCGAGCCAGCGTGTCGGCAATCAGCAGTAAACAGGCGCCGGCCAGCGTAGAGCAGGGAATCAACCAGCGATGATCGGCGCCGGTAGTCATTCTGATCAGATGCGGGATCACAAGGCCAATAAAGCCAATCACGCCGCTGACGGAAACGGCAGCGCCAACCAGGAGCGAGCTGAGCAACAGTAATTGCTGGCGCTTACGTTTGACGTTTACGCCGAGGTAATGCGCCTCTTCATCACCCAACTGCAGCAAATTAAGCGTTCCCGCCATACAGACGGTGACAGCAATGGCTGGAAGAACAAACGTGCTGGCAACCAGCAGCGTTGGCCACTGGGCCTGGCCGAGATTCCCCATCATCCACAGCGTAAGTTGACGTAGCTGCTGTTCGTCGCCCACATAGCTCAGCACACCAATAGCCGAACCGCACAGAGCATTGATAGCGATACCTGCTAACAGTAGTTGCATCATTCCGCCGTGGTTATGACGCTGACTTATCAGGAAAATAATCGTGCAGACCACCATGCTGCCCGCGACGGCAAAAATCATCTGCTCATACAACACCAGCACTACGGGGAATGAAAATGGGATAACTATCGCGATGCCAACCATCAGCGCGGAGCCGCTGCTGACGCCAAGCAGGCCGGGATCGGCCATCGGATTGCGAAAAAGTCCCTGCATAATGACCCCTGCCGTAGCCAGCGCAGCACCGACCAAAACGGCCAGCAGCACGCGGGGCAGGCGAATGTTCAACCAGATATCTCGGTATTCGTCGTTGAACAGGGCGCTGAAGCTAATGTTCAACGCCCCCTGGCTGGCACCGAACAGCATCAGAGCGACCAGCAAGAGAGAAAGGCCCGTCAGAATGCTGACGGAAGAAAGCGAGTCCTTAAGCACGCAACGCTCCATAACGTCTTTGCGGCGCGAAGTTTCCGCGCCGCGAGGGGTTTACGCGGGTTTCAGTCCCGGCTCAACCAAACTGTAAATCTGGTTTTTGAGTGCCGGTGCCGTGGCCAGTTCGTGAATGTGCCTGGCAACATCTGCGCGCATCACAAAGCCATGACACTCCTCGGCCTGTATTCGTTGCGCCATGCCTGTGGCTTCACCGTTCAGCAAACCGCCGGGGCGGAGAATGGCGTAGTCCAGTTGACTGGTTTGTAGCCAGCTTTCAGCCAACGATTTTTCCCGTACGGCCTGGCCAAATGCGGCCCTGGCGCGTGGGGACAAAAAGGGCCAACTGTCGCCACAGCCCAGAGAGGTAACCAGAATCATGCGTTTGATCTCAGCTTTTTCTGCTTCATCAATGACGGTTCTGTGCGCCAGATAATCCTGGGCACCGCCCATGGAGGAGATCACCGTGGCATGCTGACCCGCTGCGCGACAGGCGCAGGCGGTGACCCGGCTGTCGCAGGCGTCGCCAATAAAGACCTGCACACCTTTTTCCTGCAGCCCGGCAGCAACCTGGGGATTGCGAACGACAGTAATCACCGGACGATGCTCCGCCAGTGCGAGCTCCAGCGTTTTCGCGCCGACGCCGCTTCCACCTGCACCAAAAATAAGCCATGGAGCCATCAGGCATGTTCCTTTAAAGATGAAGACAACGCGTGAAAGGCGCTGACCTGTTCGGCCAGTAGCTGTCGATGTTCATCGCGACCGAGGAAAATTTTGAACATAGCGCTACCCGCCTGGTTGAAGAAGAGAATGGACGCAGTGTCCATTCCCATAAATTTGCGTTCAATCAGGGCAATATGCGTGCAGTTTTCTGCCTTGATATGACCAGTCATGCCTTTTTTGCCGCGCAGGTTGAAGTAACCGTGGCGGTGGAATCCGGAAGGTAATTCACCGGTGAATTCCAGAATGACATCAGCAGTATGGACCAGGGTGGTGACTTTGCCCCATTCGCAGACGGTTTCCCAGACGGTATCAAATTGACTGCCGGAAACCAGCGTTGGGGAAGGGAGGTTTTTCACCACCTCCAGCAATGTAGTGTTGTACTGGGCTGCGATAGCTTCCAGCGTACCGTCCGGCTCAGTTTTCAAAAAATCCTGTAAAGAGACATGGCTCATTATTCACTCCTTTTATGGTTGCTCTACCGCAATGCGCGGCGCGTTAAGTTCCTGAATCAGTTCATCAAGAGACTGCAAAATATTGCTCGCCCAAAAACGCCCTTCATTGGTCAGGCGTACACAGGTGCTGGCATCTCGCGTCAGTCCTGCGTGATGCCATTGGGTCAGTAGCGGGGCCAGTTTTTGTGCATGAGGCGTCAGCTCATCCAGCGGAACGCGGGCCGTCTCAATACCAGCCTGGAGAGTGTGTCGCCACTGGAAACCACGCTCGGCGGTGCGCATCATCATCATTAGCGGTTTTTTTCCGGCGGCGATAGATTCATGCCATGTATTCAGGTTGCGCTCGACCATCCAGGAATAGCCATTGACTGACCCTCCTGCGCCAGAGCCGAATGCCAGACAGTCTGCACCCTGTTTAATCAGCAGGTTGTACAGATTGCGTTCCCGTGTGGTACGCGCCCAGTGGCTGTTGCTGATGCAGCGCCAGCCCGCGCTGTCCATGAAATCGCAGCCCTGAAGATAGAGATCGCGGCGTTCGGCGGGAGAGGGAACGGTTGTGCGCCCGGTTTCAACTGCTTTGCCAAGCGGTGTATTAGGGATCAGATTCAGCGCATAAAGATCTACGCCGTCGAGGCCAATGTCGCGGGCAATCGCCAGATCCTCGCCCCACAGTTTTGCGTCTTGTCCTGGCAGACCAAATAGCAGATCGCACACCACGGCGGCACGATCCCGTTTTACCAGTCCCTGCATAAAGGCCGTTGCGGTCGGGCCGTCCGAAGTACGCGCCATTTTCTTGCGGATCCGGCTGTTAAAAGACTGAATACCGATCGAAAATCGATTGGCACCAGCGTCAAGGCAGGCATCGATTCGCGCATCGTCAAAATTGAGCACTCGCCCCTCAATGGTGATTTCGCAGTCCGGCGCCAGCGGTAGCTTGTCACGCAGCGCGGTGATGATTCTGGCCAGGTCCTGTGCAGACAACGCAGAAGGCGTACCGCCGCCAAAATAGACGGCGTGAATGGGGGCTGACTGGTGTAATGCGCTATCAGCTTCCATCTCTATTTCGCGCAACAGCGCGTTGGTGTAGCGGGCGCAGTTGTCTTCTTCAAACCGGTTTTGATAAAAACCGCAGAAAGTACAATGTGTTGCACAAAAAGGGATATGCAAGTACACCAGCCGTTTACGTGGCGGGGTTGGCTGGCTGATGACCTCCTGCCAGGTTTGTGACAAAAGCTCTTTGGCAACCGGGATCGCCCCACGCCAGGGCATCGTGGCGCGGCGATCCTTAAATGGCTGACTTCCCTCGAGCGCAAAATGCGCGGTGAGATCCAGCGAGTGTTCAGTTTTCATTCTTCTTAATAAATCCAGTTAGTGAGGCCAGAATTGCTGGTGCAGGGCTTCAACCGCATCGGTGACGCGAGGTCCCATCCCCAGAATCAGCGCCTGGTCTACTGCCACAATGCGCTGATTTTTCCAGGCCGCAGTGTGGGTAATACCGGCAATCGCGCTCAGGCGAGCCAGACCGCCATCGACCATTTGCGACGTCACCACGATCACCTCCGGGTTGGCGGCGATCAGTGACTCCGCGCTGTAGCTTTTATACTGCGCATGGGTGGCGACATTTTGTGCGCCTGCGAGGGCCATAATGGCATCGGCAACGCTGCCTTTTCCGGCGATCTGAGGTGCGCTGCCGCCAGCAGAGAGAATGAACATTGCTTTGACCGGCGCGTTTTTCGCCGCCACGCTGTGCTTAATACGCTCCAGACGTTGCTGCAGGCGATTGACTAACGCCTCACCTTGGTCAGGAATGTGCAGTGTTGTAGCCAGTTCTCGAATGTTGGCGTACATCTGTTCTACGGTGGCCGGTACGCGCGGCAACGTCACGACGTTAACCTTTTGCGCCCGCAACTGATCCAACACGATTTGGGGACCTGCATCCTGCCAGGTGATAAAGCTGTCCGGATGGAGCGACAAAATGCCCTCGCTGCTTAACTGCTTCCAGTAGCCGATATGCGGGAGTGCGGCAGTTTCGGGCGGATATGAGGTGGTTTCATCAACGCCTACCACCCGGTTGCCGACGCCCATGGCGTATACCAGTTCGCTAAGCGAGCCGCCCGCCACCACCAGGCGGTCGGCGGACTGGGCACTGAAAACGCAGGCGAGGCTCAGTAAGCCAATCATGAGTTTTTTCATCGTCAGAAATTCCACGCAAAGCCAACGGCGGCATTGAAACCAGCATCTGGAATAGATTCATGTGCGGTTCTGTAACGCTTATCGGTCAGGTTGTTGAGCGCGAGGTTGACCTGATACTGGTCCTGCGGACCGAACTCGGTGTTGAATGCGAGGTTAAGTGTGGCCCAGCCAGGGTAGTTGATTTCCGTGGTGCCGGTATTATCTTTAGCGCTGGACGCCGCGCGGATAAAGGCATCAGACGTCACGTTAGCGACATTCATCAACCAGGTATGTTTCAGGCCGACGCGCCCGGTCAGCGTGGGCTCGCCGGTATCCCAGGTTTTTAGGGTATTGCCTTCGTACTGACGGCGAATGAGATTACCGCTCAGGTAAGGTGAAACCGCCCAGCCGTTGTATTCTGCGGTGAGTTCCATGCCCCAGGTTTTGGCCCGATCGATGTTTTCGTAGTAGTAATAGCCACCCCGTGAAGAGGTGGTATTACCGCTGCAAACGGGTTGGCCTGAACAGGCCAGGCTGGCGATATAGTCTTTGGCTTCGGAGTAATAAATGGCGCCGTCAATCAGCCACATATTCCCTTTATACCGTGCGCCCAGCTCATAGTTATTCGAGTGTTCCGCCTTCAGGTTTGGGTTGCCGTAGGTCACGCTTCCGCCTGCGGACGTCTGCATAAACAGCTGAGTCAGCGTGGGGAAAACATAGCCTTGGGCATACGCTGCCCGGAGTTCAAGATCTTTAAAACCGGAATAGCGCAGGCTGGTTGAGGTCACTAGTTCATCATCGTGTACTGAATTTCCTCCGGTGGATTGCCAGGTACTGCCGCTGCTTTGCAGGGTTTGCGTATCGTTGCGATTGAGTTTCGAAGACAGCCAGTACTGGCGTGCGCCTATGGTCCAGGTCCAGTCATCGGCAAAGCGCCAGTCGTTTTGCGCGAATAATGAGGTATTGCTTTGCTCCGCTTCGTTGTATGACAGGGTGCGGGTTTGCGTATCGAAGAAGCCGGTAGCCGCGGTCTGGCGTGTACTGCCGTCCGTGTCCTGTTTGATTTTGTCATGCTGATATTGAGTGCCAATCACCAGCTCGTTGTTCACGGGAAGGGAGAAATTGCCCTGCAGCGTTACCCCCTGGGTATACTGTTTGTCGTTGGTATTGGTTTGATTGTTTATCGTCAGCGCTTTAATCGCCGGGCTGGGGATTACCTGGGTGGTTTTGACCCGGTTTTCAAATTTGCGCTCTATTGTCTGGCTGTATGCGTCAACATGGATTTTCTTCAGGTAATCCCCGTCAGCCGCATAGTCGTAGAAAAGACCGATTTTCTCGCGTTCCAGCTTAGGTATTTTGACGCTAAAGTCGTCGAACTGGCCTTCAGGGTCGTCAAACCAGGTTTGGGTGGACAACTTGTAACGATCGAGGGAGAGTCCGATTTTATGGCGATCGAAGTTGTAGCCCAGCCACACGCCCTGGCCGTTATTACGGAAGTTGGTGTCAGGCAATCTTCCGTCAGGCGTATCGCGGTCCCCCTGGTCGGAGTAGCTGCCATTGATGCGGTAGTCAAAGTTTCCGATGCTGCCCCAGGCTGCCGCTGATTCTTCCCATCCTGCCGTTGCGGAGTTATAAACGGCCTTAATGCTGCCGCCGAGAGGCTTATCGCCGCCTTTTTTGGTAATAAAGTTTACGACGCCGCCAATCGCCTGAGAACCATAGAGGACAGAGTAGGGGCCTTTGACCACTTCAATTCGTTCCAGTGCGGATTCGTCAATCAGCAAACCGGCTCCGTAGTTTTGTCCGGCGCGCTGGTAGCTGACGACCTGGCCGTCGATCAAAATCAGCACCCGCGAAGAGGCTTCGCCACGGATACGAATTTGTTTCCGGCCAGCGAGGGCGTTATCGGTGACTTCGACGCCGGGAATATCTTGTAAATCATCAGCAATAGAAACGCTGGTGGAGTTTTGCAGCGTCTGGCGATCGATAACCTGAATAGTTGCCGGGCTATCCCAGAGACTACTTTCAGAGCGGTTAGCCGTGACGATCACCGTATCATCGTCGGGCGTTGAAGCGTGTGTTGTAGAGGTAGCTGCAGAAGCAGCGCCGGACATGCATAATGTCAGGGCTGAAAGAATAAATGGCCTTTGGTTAATCCGTGGCAACATAAGAGAACCTTTGTTGAATGTAAATGATCATCATTATCATTTGCATTTATATATAAAATTGTTTCCTTTTGTTCAAGACGAAAGGTGCAGAACCAATACACCTTTTGATTTGAGTCAATTTTGTGCGGTCAATAAATGCAGAAATGTGATCTGAACCGGATATAACAATGTGAATTAAAAGGACTTGTGCATTGCGGTGTTGGTGGGAAATGTGCCGGGTTCTCGGGTAAACGATTACGGCAATCTGGGCTATAATGTGGCTCAGCACCAACAAGCACCGCGGGGGAAATGTGAATATTAGTGATGTTGCGAAAAAAACCGGTTTAACCAGCAAAGCCATTCGCTTTTATGAAGAGAAAGGACTGGTGACGCCGCCGCTGCGTAGTGACAATGGCTATCGCACTTACAACCAACAGCATCTGAATGAACTGACTCTGCTGCGCCAGGCGCGCCAGGTTGGGTTTAACCTGGAAGAGTGCGGCGAGCTGGTAAACCTGTTTAACGATCCGGCGCGTCATAGCGCGGATGTGAAAAAGCGCACCCTGGAAAAGGTGGCGGATATTGAGCGGCATATCAGTGAGCTGCAGGCCATGCGTTTGCATTTGCTGGCGCTGGCGGACAGTTGCCCGGGTGATGACAGCGCTGAATGTCCGATTATGGATAATCTCTCCGGCTGCTGCCATCACAAAGCGAAGGCTTAACGGCGAGAGGGATTAAGCATAAACACCACCGTGCCGCGGTACCACGGGGATTTCTCAAGCTGCGCTTCAGCCAGTGGATCCCGGTTACCGTTTTGCACCAGCCCCAGCTTAAATGGAATGCGCAGGCGGCTCAGCGCGGGCAGATACGCCTGATAATTCGTCACCGTGCGACGCCCCTGATAGCTTTGCACCACCAGTTCATCGACCGCCAACGCGTTCAGCGTAGCGACGTCGCCCGTTTTTGCCCAATCCAGTAGTCCGGTTACACCTAGCGCAAACTCGGCCGGGAGCTGTTGGCGCAGTTGCTGCAGAAAGCGGGCGTAGTCGGTCAGTTGATGGGTCGCTGCGTCAAAATCAACCTGCAGGCCGATGACGTGATTCCCGGCGGTCTGCCAGCGCTGCATCAACCGTATGATACGCGCTGGGATCTCTTCCGGTACGTCGAGGGTGGTAAAGCGTACGGTCAGCCAGATTGAGGGAAAAGACAGATGACTGACCGGCAGTCCGAGGCGCTGGAACACCACGTTACCGGAACGAACCAGTACCTCGCCCTGGTGCAGATAAACCGTTTGCGCGTCTTTCAGCTCGTCACTGGCCTTCACCCCAGACCACAGCCAGAAGGCCGAATGTTCACGGGCGGCGACGATATCCGCCGCGCCTGACCTATCAGCAGTGCGGTTACCAGTAATATTTGAGTTTTTGCGCCCACGGGCTTCCCGGATACTGCGTTTTCAGTTGGGTGAACCAGCCCTTACGCTGCAGTTTATCCACGTCTTCACCGCCGCATTCGTTAGCGCCTGATGGCGCATAGCACATGATGGCGCGATACAACGCGAAGCTCTTATCTTCGACTTCCGCGGTGGGTGAGGTGATTACCTGCTGATAGTAGCTTTGCCTGTCGAACTGGCCGAAAGGTTTCTTGCGCGAGATAGCTGATTCAAGCACGTCGTTGCCAGCGCTGTTTTTCCACAGATCAACATGTGTTTGCGTGGTGCGGAAGAATTCGCCCAGGCAGTTCAGCGCGTGAGCATCATCCGCTTTTTTGCTCAATACCGTTACCGTTTCATTGAGGCTGCGGCACGTATAGCCCGCCTGCGCCGTGTCGCCATTCCAGTCGAATATGCTCAGGTTAACGTCAGCAAACGCTTCGCCAATGACCGGAGGCGTAATCGCGCTGGCCAGTTTTCTGTCATTCAGCCAATCGCCAAAACGATTCTCTGTAAGATCTCGCACCAGCAGCGTATGCAACGCAATGGTACGCTCTTCGTTATTCGGGCCATGAACGGCCTGCTGGCGCAGCAGTTCTGGTGTGGCCTGTGTTTTCAGTACCTGCGAACGAAAGCGCAGGTTGGTCACCGCGCTATTCGGTGCGAAAACCGCAGCCACGTCGCCGCTATATACCAGCGTGGCGGCAAGCTTAGCCTGCACATATTGCTGCTGTTCGTTATCCTGGCTGAGTTTTAACAACTGCTGCCAGAAATCGCGCGCCTCGGCCCATTTCTTCTGGCCCATCAACGCTTCGCCGTACAGCACCTGTTCGCTGAAGGCGAGGGTATCGTGAGCGGCAAGTTTCTGCGCTGGCGTAACTGCCTGAATAATTGCCGCGTAGTTGCCCGTTGCCAGCCACAGATTGAGTTGCAGATCGCGCCATAGCGGCAGTTTTTGGCTCTGTTCAAACACCGGTTTGCTGGCGTCGAGCTGTGCCTGCGTCAGCGTGGGTTTGTTATTGTTATCCAGGCGCAGCGCGCGTAGCAGTTCGATATAGCTGACTCGCGGCGCGTTGGGGAAGGCTTCAACGACGGACTGGTCGTAGAACGCCATGCCATAGACATTATCGTATTCGATGACATTTTCGCGCAGTTGCTGTGCGTCAACCGACTGCTGAAGCGTCTGTTCATACAACCCGGCTAACTGCGGCCACGCCTGTAAATACCAGTTGATGCGACGCAACATACCGCGTGAAGAGTCAGCGTAGAGTCCTTGAGGAAAACGCTGCAAATAGGCCTGCGCCAGCGTCTGAGCCTGAGTAGCGTCCTCGCGGTTAATTTTCGCAATATCAAAATCGCCGTACTCGCCCACGCTGTTCTGACTGCTCTTGTTCAACGCCGTGCGCATCAGCATGTATTGCGCGGTCTCTGCCAGCCACGGACGATCGCTTTTGGCAAGCTGAGCGAAATCCCGTTCGGCACTGGCATAATCACCGGCATAGAAACTGGCAGCTGCTGCCAGATAGCTTTTATAGGGCAGAGCAGGAGAATCTGCCGGGAAGGTAGCAAGAGAAGACTCAATTTGCTCGCGGGTTGCTCCGGAAAGCAGTCCTGTACGCGCCTGGGCTAAGGCCTGACGCTGTTCCGCCGTTAACGTGGAATCGGCCAACAGCGCGGCAAAAAACGCGCTGACGCTCTCGGTGTTATTCGAAACATGGCGGTTCTCAAGCTCAGCGTCGTTGATGTTTATTTCGTCGGCGCTAATGTTCAGCTCGGCCATCTGTTGGGAGAGAGGGCTGTCTGCGGCGGATGCCGGAGCAGCGGCTGGCTGCGGGGCAGCCTCATCCCACTGCGGGTGATAGGCAAAATAGAAATCACGGGAGCGGGTGATGTCTGCGGGCATTGATTGCACCGGCAGAGCAAATGATTTTTCCTGGCTCAGCAGCCGCAGCAGGTTGTCACGGCTGTCGTTTTCAGGGTTAAAGGTCGGCGTTCCCTTTAGTAGACAGCTGTCGTCGCTCCATTTGCAGTCTTCCATATCGAACGAAGCGAATGCCTGCGGGGCGGCGGTCAGCAATATGCAAAGGGCAAAGGCAAGGGGTGTCTTCCTGACCATAGTCTTATTTCCTGTCTCTTTAGTGTGATACCGCTTTTATAATCAGGGTGATTCCCTCAACGGCAATGACTTCAACCTGCGTTCCGGCGCTCAAATCGTCACGGGCGCTAACGGGCCAGGAACTGTCGCCGACGCGCATATGTCCGCGACCATTGACCAGGGTGGTTTCCAGAATAAATCGACGGCCAACCAGCTGTTGTCCGCGCTGGTTAAGATGGCTGTCGGCTGGCTTTTGCTCCTGAACGCGCCTTGCCAGCCACTTCCACCACAGCCAGGCCGCCAGCAGAGTGAGGACAGCGAACATTGCCCCCTGCCACGCCCAGTCTAGCGGAACGAGCCAGACGACAAGACCGGTAATCACCGCAGCCACGCCGCTCCACAGCAGATAGCCGTTGCCGCCCAGCATCTCGGCGGCGAGTAGCAAACCGCCGAGGCTGAGCCAGAAGATGTGCGGGTGCACCAGAATCATCGCTATCATGATTTTTTCCGCTCGCTGGCGCTGTCCTTAACCAGTTCGGCGATCCCGGCAATGGAGCCCATCAGGCTACTGGCATCCAGCGGCATCATCACCACTTTGCTGTTATTCGACGAACCGATATGCTGCAGCGCTTCGGTGTATTTCTGCGCCACGAAGTAGTTCACGGCCTGAATATCCCCGGCGGCAATGGCCTCAGACACCATCTGCGTGGCGCGGGCTTCTGCTTCTGCGGAACGTTCACGCGCTTCAGCCTGTAAAAATGCGGACTGACGTTCACCTTCCGCAATGAGGATTTTCGATTGCTTCTCACCTTCGGCCTTAACGATTTCTGCCTGACGGATCCCTTCGGCTTCAAGAATGTAGGCGCGCTTGGTACGTTCGGCTTTCATTTGCGCGTTCATGGCGTCGATAAGTTCTGCAGGAGGACGCACGTCGCGGATCTCAATACGGGTGATTTTTATTCCCCAGGGATTGGTGGCCTCATCAACGATATGCAGCAGGCGCGTGTTGATGTTGTCGCGCTGGGAGAGCATTTCATCGAGCTCCATCGAGCCGAGAACAGTACGAATGTTGGTCATGGTCAGGTTGATGATCGCCAGTTCCAGGTTGCTGACTTCATACGCGGCTTTCGGCGCATCGATCACCTGAATAAAGCACACAGCATCAATCGAGACGTTGGCGTTATCTTTGGAGATGACTTCCTGAGAGGGGATATCAAGCACCTGTTCCATCATATTGATCTTACGACCAATGCGGTCCATGAACGGTACAACAAGGCTTAAACCCGGTTGCAGGGTTTTGGTGTAACGGCCAAAACGCTCTACCGTCCACTGATATCCCTGCGGGACGATTTTGACGCCTGCGCCGACGATCACCAGCGCGACAAAAATAAGAATAGGAATAAAAATGAGCATTGATGAAACCTCCTGTTGTGCTGTCCTTTACTGCCTCATTAGTCAAATTATACCCGATTTATCAAGGTGAGCTCCCCTATAATAAATTACAGGGATATACCCGTCATACTTCAAGTTGCATGTGCGTTAGCTGCGTTACTCGGCCCATCCCTGGGCCTCGCCCCTGCGGGGTCGCTGTAAGCAGCGCTCAAATTTGCTCCCGGCAGATTTGTCGCTCACCCCAGTCACATAGTTAACTATGCTCCCGGAGGTTATTGAGGGACATCCATGTCCCTCACCGAAGGCCAGCCTTTGGCTGTTCAAATTCGTTCCTGACGAATTTGTCACTCACTTGCCGCCGTCATGCAACTCGAATTATTTTGGGTATACACTGTCTGCACGAAAGATGTAAAAAGGGATTGGTAATGGAAGAAAGCAGCATTCTGCTTCAGTTAAAAAATGTCGCGTGGCAGGCAGGGGCGACGCAGGTTCTTAATAACATCTGTTTTGATCTCCGCGCCGGAGAATTTAAGCTGATTACCGGCCAGTCCGGCTGTGGTAAAAGTACGTTACTCAAGATTGTGGCGTCGTTAATAAGTCCGACTGGTGGTGAGATTCTCTTTGAGGGCAAAGAGATAAATACCCTCAAGCCGGAAACGTATCGTCAGCAGGTCTCTTATTGCGCGCAAACGCCCGCTTTGTTTGGTGACACCGTTTACGACAATCTCATTTTCCCCTGGCAAATCCGCAACAAAAGTCCGGATCCAGATGTGTTTCTGGCCGATCTGGCCCGCTTTGAGTTACCCGAGACGATCCTCAAAAAAAATATCAATGAGCTATCCGGCGGCGAAAAGCAGCGCGTCTCGTTAATTCGTAATTTGCAGTTTCTGCCGAAAATTCTGCTGCTTGATGAAATCACCAGCGCGCTGGATGAAGCCAACAAGCGTAATGTAAACGAATTAATTCACCACTATGTTCGCGATAAGAATATTGCTGTGCTGTGGGTGACGCATGACAAAGATGAAATTGAACATGCGGATAACGTCATAACCCTTCAATCGCACGCCGGTGAAATGCAGGAAGTAAGCAATGAACGAGCATAATATTACCAATGAATCCCTGGCGTTAGCGATGATGCTGGTGGTGGTCGCGATACTGATCAGCAATAAAGAAAAGCTGGCGCTGGAAAAAGATATTCTCTGGAGCGTTTGCCGGGCAGTGGTTCAGCTTATTATCGTGGGCTACGTGCTGAAATATATTTTCGGCGTCAATCATAGCATTCTGACCTTATTGATGGTGCTGTTTATCTGCTTTAACGCGGCCTATAACGCGCAAAAACGCAGTAAATATATTGATAAAGCTTTTCTCTCGTCGTTTATTGCTATTACGGTGGGTGCGGGGCTAACGCTTTCGGTGCTGGTTCTTTCAGGCTCTATCGAGTTCACGCCGATGCAGGTCATCCCGATCTCCGGCATGATTGCAGGTAATGCGATGGTGGCCGTGGGGCTGTGTTACAACAATTTGGGGCAGCGGTTTAACAGCGAGCAGCAGCAAATTCAGGAAAAACTCAGCCTCGGCGCAACGCCGAAGGTGGCTTCTGCACCGCTTATTCGCGACAGCATTCGCGCCTCGCTTATCCCGACGATTGATTCAGCGAAGACCGTGGGGCTGGTGAGTTTACCGGGGATGATGTCAGGATTGATCTTTGCAGGTATTGACCCGGTAAAAGCGATTAAGTATCAGATTATGGTGACGTTTATGCTGCTATCAACCGCCAGCCTGTCGACCATTATCGCCTGCTATTTAACCTATCGAAAATTCTATAATTCGCGCCACCAATTAGTGGTAACGCATTTGAAGAAGACGTGATGTGATGCCGGAGGGATCGGTATTTGTCGAATTTACAGGCCCGATAAGCGCGCAGGCGCTATCGGGCAAAATCAAATGGATTAGTACAGCAGCGCGTACAGCTGGCGGCGGTACTTCGAGGCCAGCGCATCGCCCGTACCCAGTGCGGCAAGGATCTCCTGGAAGGTCTTACGTGCCTGACCATCGGCAGCCGTAAGATCTTTCTTCAGGTGGCTGAACAGTAATTCCAGTGATTCTTCGTTACGTCCGACCTGGTGTAACTGAATAGCCAACTGCGTTGCCAGTGCCGCATCCTGCGGATTGTTGGCGACCTGCTGCTGCAACTGTTGGATTTCCGGCGTATCAGCTGCCTGTTTCAGCAGTTCAATCTGCGCGATCAGCCCCTGATAGCGGGTGTCCTGATCCTGCAACGGAATGGTTTTCAGTACCGCTTCGGCTTCATCAGAACGGTTCAGGGCGATTTGTGTTTCCGCCAGCAGCAGACCAATTTCGCTGCTCTGGTTGGAGATCTGCCAGGCTTCTTTCAGCAACGGCAGTGCATCCGCGTGATTACCGGCTTCGATGAATTCGATAGCCTGGCGTGCTTTCAGCTCTTCTTCGCTCGGCAGCACTTTCTCCAGCAGCGCGCGAATAACCTCTTCCGGCTGCGGGCCCTGGAATCCATCTACCGGCTGGCCGTTCTGGAACAGATAAACCGTAGGGATCGCGCGCAGACCAAACTGGGAGGCGATCATCTGCTCGGCATCGCAGTCCAGCTTAGCGAGAATAAACTGACCGTTATACTGGGCGGCAAGGCTCTCCAGTACCGGCGTTAATTGCAGACAATGCTGGCTGCGCTCAGACCAAAAATAGAACAGGACCGGCGTGGTCATCGACTGTTCGAGGGTCTGCTGTAGGTTCGATTCGTTAATGTTAACAATATTCTGTGTGGACATGGAGTTACTCTCTTTTGTCGATTTCTTGTTACATGGGGGCTGACGCGCGAGCTTCAACTCAACCCTGTAAAATTTTGTCCATTATGCGGCCTGGTAACAGGCGTTTAAGCAGCATCACTGCCCAGGTCACCAGCGTAACCGGATAACGTAGCTTTGGTTTATCGCTCTCAAACGCATGACGCACTTTGGCGACAACCGCTTCTGGTCCCAGCGTAAAACGCGCGGCAATGCCGGGATTTTCAACGGGAGCATCTCTCTGGGTCTGGTTGACGTTTTCGGTAAAGCGGGTACGGATGGGGCCGGGTTCAATCAGACTGACCTTAATCCCGCTATGGCGCAGTTCCATACGCAGTGCGTCGGACCAGGCTTCCAGTGCATATTTGCTGGCAGCATAGGCGCCGCGTCCCGGCGTTGAGATCAATCCCATCACCGATGAGGTCATCACAATGCGCCCTTCGCCGTGGGGTAACATGGCAGGTAACAGGCGCATGGTAAGCTGATGTGCGCCAAAAAAGTTGGCGGAAAACTGCTGTTCCATCTGTTCACGGCTGATGGTGGGCAGTGGACCATAGACACCGTATCCGGCGTTGTTAAAGATCCCATATAAACGATTATCGGTCAGGGCGATCACTTCATCGGCGGCACGATCCACGCTTTCGGGTGAATCCAGATCCAGCAACACGCCAGTGAATCCCATGCTGTTCATACGCGCGACATCGTCAGGTTTGCGACAGCCTGCCAGAATTTGAAAACCCTGGCGCTTTAGCTCAAGCGCACTTTCCAGGCCGATTCCGCTGGAACATCCTGTTATTAAGACCGATTTTTGCATAACTTTACCTGTCAGGATCTCCGTTGTTTTATGAGTCGTGATTTACTATATCCGTCATACTTCAAGTTGTCTGTGCGTTGGCTACGCTCGCTCCCCCCAGTCACATAGTTATCTATGCTCCTGGGAACTCTCTCACTTGCCGCCTTCATACAACTCGAATTATTTAGGATAGAAAAGGTGTGAGATGTTGCGCCATCCAGTCGGCGATAAACGGCTGGGCATCACGGTTAGGATGAATACCATCATCCTGCATCCACTGGGGTTTCAGATAAACCTCTTCCATGAAAAATGGCAGCAGAGGAACATCAAACTCTTTGGCGAGCTTTGGATAAATCGCGCTAAAGGTTTCATTATAACGGCGACCGTAGTTTGCCGGCAGACGAATTTGCATCAGCAGTGGTTCGGCATTTGCCGCTTTCACGTCCTGCAAAATTGTTCGCAGGGTTTGTTCGGTTTGCGCAGGCGCAAAGCCGCGCAGGCCGTCGTTGCCGCCAAGTTCGACCAGCACCCAGCGCGGCTGGTGCTGCTTGAGCAATGCAGGCAGACGGGCCAGACCTTGCTGCGAGGTGTCGCCGCTAATGCTGGCATTCACCACCGGCGTTTTGGTTTGCCATTTATCATTAAGTAGCGCAGGCCACGCGGCGCTGGCGGACATACGGTATCCGGCGCTCAGGCTGTCACCCAGAATTAATAACGTGTCCGCAGCGGCGGCGCGGAAAGTTAACAGGACCAGGAACAGGAAAGGCCAATGCCAGCGGAAAACATTGTTGAAGTTCATCATCTTAAGAAATCCGTCGGTCAGGGTGATCATGAGCTATCCATCCTTACCGGAGTTGAACTGGTTGTCAAACGCGCCGAGACCATTGCGTTGATTGGCGAGTCGGGATCGGGGAAATCCACGCTGCTGGCGATCCTTGCCGGGCTGGACGATGGCACCAGCGGTGAAGTCAGTCTGGTGGGGCAGGCGCTGCACACCATGGACGAAGAAGCCCGGGCGCAGCTGCGGGCGCGGCACGTGGGTTTTGTCTTCCAGTCGTTCATGTTAATTCCGACCCTCAACGCGCTGGAAAACGTCGAACTACCCGCGTTGTTGCGCGGCGAAAACAGCGGAAAAAGTCGTGACGGGGCAAAAACGCTGCTGGAGCAACTGGGGTTGGGAAAACGTCTTGATCATCTTCCGGCCCAGCTTTCCGGCGGGGAGCAGCAGCGCGTGGCGTTGGCGCGGGCCTTTAACGGTCGCCCTGACGTGCTGTTTGCCGATGAACCAACGGGCAATCTGGACCGCCAGACCGGAGACAAAATCGCCAACCTGCTGTTTTCTCTGAACCGGGAACACGGTACCACCCTGATTCTGGTGACCCATGACCCGCAGCTGGCGGCGCGTTGCGATCGGCGTTTACGCCTGGTGAACGGACAGTTGCAGGAGGAGGCATGATTGCACGCTGGTTCTGGCGCGAATGGCGCTCGCCTTCATTACTGATTGTCTGGCTGGCGCTGAGCCTGGCGGTAGCTTGTGTGCTGGCGCTGGGCAATATCAGCGATCGTATGGAAAAAGGGCTGAGCCAACAAAGCCGTGAGTTTATGGCGGGCGATCGGTCGCTACAAAGTTCGCGTACCGTGCCGAAAGCGTGGATTGACGAGGCGCGACAGCGTGGCCTGAAGGTGGGAGAACAGCTGACCTTTGCTACCATGACTTTTGCCCGCGATACGCCGCAACTGGCGAACGTTAAAGCGGTGGATGATGTGTATCCGATGTACGGCACGCTGCAAACTAACCCGCCGGGACTGAAACCGCAGCCGGGCTCGGTGCTGCTGGCCCCACGTCTGATGGCGCTACTCAACTTAAAAGTCGGTGATTCCATCGACGTTGGCGATGCCACGCTGCGTATTGCCGGGGAGGTGGTGCAGGAGCCGGACTCTGGTTTTAATCCGTTCCAGATAGCACCGCGTCTGATGATGAACATGGCGGATGTCGAAAAAACGGCGGCGGTCCAGCCGGGAAGTCGCGTGACCTGGCGCTATAAATTTGGCGGGACGCCGTCGCAACTGGAAGCCTATGAAAAGTGGCTGCTGCCACAGTTAAAGCCTGAACAGCGCTGGTATGGGCTGGAGCAGGATGAAGGGGCGCTGGGGAAATCACTTGAGCGTTCGCAACAGTTCTTGCTGCTTTCGGCGCTGTTAACGCTGTTGCTGGCAGTCGCCGCGGTTGCCGTGGCGATGAGCCATTATTGCCGCAGCCGTTACGATCTGGTGGCTATTCTGAAAACCCTCGGCGCGGGCAGAGCGCAGTTGCGCAGGCTGATTGTTGGTCAATGGTTGATGGTGCTGGCGCTGTCTGGCGTGACCGGCGGACTATTCGGGCTGTTATTTGAGCGCGTGCTGGTGCTGCTGCTCAAGCCGGTTCTGCCCGGAGAACTACCGCCTGCCAGCCCCTGGCCGTGGCTATGGGCACTAGGCACCATGACGGTGATTTCGCTCTTGGTGGGGTTACGCCCGTACCGTCTACTGCTGGCGACGCAGCCGCTGCGGGTGCTACGCCGTGACGTGGTGGCAAACGTCTGGCCGCTGAAGTTTTATTTGCCGGTGGTCGTGATAGTCGTGATTGCACTGCTTGCTGGACTGATGGGCGGAAGTCCGCTGCTGTGGGCGGTACTGGCTGGTGCGGTGGTACTGGCGCTGTTGTGCGGGGTGCTCGGCTGGATGCTGCTCAACGTTCTGCGTGGTCTGACGCTCTCCTCACTGCCGCTGCGTTTGGCGGTCAGTCGACTGTTACGCCAGCCGTGGTCAACGCTCAGCCAGCTATCGGCATTTTCGCTTTCCTTTATGCTGCTGGCGTTGTTACTGGTGCTGCGCGGCGATCTGCTCGACCGCTGGCAGCAGCAAATGCCGCCGGAAAGTCCGAACTATTTTCTGATCAACATTGCCACCGAGCAGGTGGTTCCGCTGAAGGCTTTCCTGTCCGAGCATCAGGTGATCCCGGAATCGTTCTATCCGATTGTGCGGGCGCGTCTGACGGCGATCAATGAGAAGCCGACCGAAGGCAATCAGGATGAGGCGCTGAACCGCGAGCTTAATCTTACCTGGCAGGATACCCGACCGGATCATAACCCGATAACCGCCGGAAGCTGGCCGCCAAAAGCAGGCGAAGTGTCGATGGAAGAGGGGTTAGCGAAACGGCTGAACGTCAAACTCGGCGATCGAGTGACCTTTATGGGCGACACCCAGGATTTCAGCGCCACGGTCAGCAGTCTGCGCAAAGTGGACTGGGAAAGCCTGCGGCCCAACTTCTTCTTTATCTTCCCCTCCGGCGCGCTGGATGCTCAGCCGCAAAGCTGGTTAACCAGCTTTCGCTGGGAGAACAGCAACGGCATGCTAACGCAGCTTAACCGCGAATTCCCGACCATCAGCCTGCTGGATATTGGCGCCATCCTCAAACAGGTGAGCCAGGTGCTGGATCAGGTGAGCCGCGCACTGGAGGTGATGGTGGTACTGGTCACCGCCTGTGGCATGCTGCTGCTATTGGCGCAGGTCCAGGTCGGGATGCGTCAGCGTCATCAGGAGTTGGTGGTCTGGCGCACGCTGGGCGCGGGTAAGAAGCTGCTGCGTACCACGCTGTGGTGCGAGTTCGCCATGCTCGGGATGGTTGCCGGACTGGTGGCAGCCATCGGCGCAGAAACGGCGCTGGCGGTACTGCAAACCAGAGTGTTTGATTTCCCGTGGGAACCAGACTGGCGACTGTGGGTAGTATTACCATTTAGTGGAGCATTGCTGCTCTCTTTATGCGGCGGATGGCTCGGTTCACGTCTGCTAAAAGGTAAAGCGCTATTCCGTCAGTTCAGTAGTTAATTCATATTCGTGATGATTACGCACCGGTTTTTAAATCGGTGCGTCTTTTTTTCTATGTAGCACAAAATGATAACTCCTTGATATTTAACAGCACAGAACAATAAAAACCCAACAACACGAGAGTATTAATAAACGTTAATATTTGTGTGCTGAATAATTGGCAGGCTATCTATCAAGGTATAAATAATGACTATAAAAAAAACAGCGCTGGCGGTATCGATCGGCGCAGCAGTGGCATTAACGACTTTCGCTTCACAGGCGGAAATCACGGTCCTGAAACAAGATCCGCAGGCGGGCAACCCGCTGAGCCGTCTTAACTTCACCGTCGGCGGCAGTATTCGTCCGCAGTTCCAGAATATGGCCGGTGACGATGGTAAGAATGGCTACAAACGTAATGGCTTCGATGGCGGTACACGTTTCCGCTTCGCCGCTGACTACTATCTGTTTGATGATATCAGTTGGGTGAGCTATTACGAGCTGGGCGTTAACTTCCCGGCGATGTTCAACTGGGATAACCACTACGCTGACGGTGCCAACGATACCACGCGCCGTATGTTGTACACCGGTCTGAAGAGTGCAACCTGGGGTACGCTGACCTTCGGTCAACAGAACAGCATTTACTATGATGTAGTCGGTGCGAAAACGGATATCTGGGACTATGACATGATCGGTCAGGCGCCAGGTAACGGTATTAATGGCGACTATGATGGTTCCTATCGTACGCGTAAATCACTGAAGTATAAGAATACCGTTGGTGATGTGGATCTCTACGCCTCTTATCTGTTCAGTGATGATTACAACCCGAACAACGGTCTGCGCTACAAGCGTAAAGGCGGCGGCTCGCTGGGTGTGGATTATCACATTACCGATGACCTGACCTGGGGTACGGCGTGGAACTACACCCGCGCGGAAATGCGTGGTAACACCAGCAAAACCTACGATCAAAACATCGTCGGTACTGCGCTGAGCTGGAAACCGGACAACTGGACCTTCTCGCTGGGCGGCGGTTGGTATCAAAACTTCATGACCACCAAAAAAGTCTCTGTTAACGACTACTTTGCCGGTGATGCCTGGGGTCTGGAATACTTCGCGGGATACACCTTCCCGGTTGGTCAGTATGCGCTGAAATCCGTTCAGCCTTACTTTATGGGCGACCGTATTGAGTACGTGAATGGCCGTAACTACCTGCGTACCGACAACGGCGTGGGGATCAGCTTCCAGCTGGATTACGGTTTCCGTGTTGACTACGAACACGTCTTTACCTCCAGCACCGACAATCTGGGTGACATGAACCTGGTTCGTCTGCGTTACGACTTCTAATCGAACGCCTGCCGCCCGATACGCTTGCGCTTATCGGGCCTAAGAAAGCTGTTGTAGGCCGGATAAGGCACTTGTGCCGACATCCGGCTTTTTCATACCTTCTTTCATTTAAAAACATACTCTGCAACATCATGAAATAATTTCAAGGACAGCAGGTTGTGATCTGTGTCATGTTAACAATCAGCCTGTTAACGGGCCAACAAGAACAACGCCGCAAGAACGGCGTGAGACATGACACCACAACGTTAAAATGGAGAGAATATGGGATTGCGTCAGAGTTTACGCGTCGCGACCGGGGCGCTGTTACTGGCCTGTGGATTACAGTTTGCTCATGCGAACAGTGACCCGCACACAATCGTGTTTGGCCTCGCGCCTGGGCCATACGGTGATATGGTGAAACAGGCCATTGCCCCCACGCTGAAAGAGAAAGGCTATAAGGTAGTGGTGCGCGAATTCAGCGATTACGTGCAGCCAAACATGGCGCTCTCCAACGGTAGCATTGATGCTAACCTGTTCCAGCATTCGCTCTATTTTGACAAATTCACCGCCGATAAAGGCCTGAAGCTGAGCAAGCTGATTGTGGTCCCGACGGCCGGGATGGGGTTTTACTCACATAAAATCAAAAGCCTGGATGAGTTGAAAAAAGGGGATGTGATCACGCTTTCCAACGATCCCACCAACCTGGCTCGCGGTCTGCGTTTCCTGCAGTCTATTGGCCTTATCACCATCAAAGACAATATTGATCCAACTAAAGCCTCCGAGCGCGATATCGCCAGCAATCCCAAAGGGCTGGTGTTTAAACCGCTGGAAGCGGCACAGCTGCCGCGTACGCTGGACGGTGTGACCGGTGCGCTGGTCAACGGTAACTTTGCCGTGGCGGCAAAAATGGATCTCGCCAGCGCCATCAAGCAGGAACATCTGGACGAAAATCTGAAAAATATCATCGCGGTACGCAGTGAAGATGCGGATAAACCGTTCGCAAAAGATATTGTTGAGGCGGTGAAATCTCCGGCGTATCGCGCGGTGATCGACGATCCGCAAAATATCTACAGCGCCTTCCAGAAACCGGAATGGATGTCGACAGCCCAATAATCGCTGCGCACAAGGGTTAACAGGGGCAGCGACGACTGCCCTTTTCGCATTTCTGAGGTGGCTATGATTGAGATTGAGAAAGTTTGCGTGGATTTTAGCGCAGGCCGTGGACCATCAACCCGGGCGGTTGATGACGTTAGCTTGCGCATTGGCGCAGGTGAGATATTTGGCATTGTCGGGACCAGCGGCGCGGGGAAAAGTACGCTGCTGCGCACCCTGAACGCCTTAACGCGTCCGAGCCAGGGAAGCGTGAAGGTGAACGGCGTAGAAATTTCCGCGCTGGAAGGGGGGCATCTACGTAAAGCCCGTCAGCGTATCGGTATGATTTTTCAACATTTTAACCTGATGCATACCCGTACCGTGGCGCAAAACGTCGCCTTTAGTCTGAAGGCTGCCGGATGGGAGCGCAGTAAAATTGGCCCGCGCGTGAGCGAAATCCTGGCGCTGGTGGGGCTGTCAGACAAGGCGAACCGCTTTCCGGTTCAGCTCAGCGGTGGGCAAAAGCAGCGTGTGGGTATTGCCCGCGCGATTGCTAATCACCCGGATGTGCTGCTGTGTGATGAACCTACCTCGGCGCTGGACCTCGAAACCTCAGCCACGATTCTGGCGTTGCTTAAGCAGATCAACCAACAGTTGGGGATCACAATCGTGCTGATCACTCACGAGATGAACGTGATCAAATCGATTTGTGATCGCGTGGCGGTGATGTCCGGCGGCAAGGTGGTGGAATCCGGTGAGGTGTTTGACGTTTTTGCTCACCCGCAGCATGCGTTCACACAGCAGCTGGTGTCACATACCCTCAATTTGACGCTGCCCGAGCGTCTGCGCCAGCATCTGCCTGGCCAGTTGCTAAAAATTCTGTTCATCGGCGATTCGGCGGAACAGCCGGTGTTGTCAGAAGTGGCGGTTAAATTTGGCGTGGCGGTGAACATTCTGCACGGCAAAATTGAGTATATCGGTGAACGTGCGCTGGGGATTCTGGTGGTGCAACTGACCGCGCCGCATAACCCTTCTGCGGTGGATGTCGCCGTGGAACATATTCGTCAACGTACTGCACAGGTGGAGGTGATTCGTGGATGATTTATTGCCGGATTTGACGCTGGCGTTTAATGAAACTTTCCAGATGCTGAGCATCTCTACGGCGCTGGCAATTATTGGCGGACTGCCGCTCGGTTTTCTTATTTTCGTCACCGATCGGCATTTATTCTGGCAAAACCGTTTTGTGTATCTGCTCAGCTCCGTGCTGGTGAATATCATTCGTTCGGTGCCGTTTGTGATCCTGCTGGTTCTGCTGTTGCCGCTAACCCAGTTTTTGCTCGGGAATACCATTGGCCCGATTGCGGCGTCGGTCCCGCTCTCAGTAGCGGCAATCGCCTTCTATGCCCGTCTGGTTGATAGCGCGCTACGTGAAGTCGATAAAGGGATTATTGAAGCGGCGGAAGCGTTTGGTGCCAGCCCGATGCGCATCATCTGCACCGTTCTGTTACCTGAAGCGAGCGCGGGTCTGCTGCGTGGGTTGACGATAACGCTGGTGAGTCTGATCGGTTACTCCGCGATGGCCGGGATCGTTGGCGGCGGTGGAGTCGGCGACCTGGCGATTCGCTTTGGTTATTACCGCTACGAAACCCAGGTCATGATCGTCACCGTGGTGGCGCTGATTATTCTGGTGCAGGTCGTTCAGGTGCTGGGTGACTGGCTGGCAAAACGCGCAGATAAGCGCGACAGACACTGATCACTGTGCGTTAAGCCAGTCGGCAACGTCCTGCCATGTGCCGCGAAAGACGATTTTCGCGGCTTTCTTTTCCAGCTGATAACGATACATCGGGTCGTAATATTCGTTGAGCAACGGTACCAGCCAGCCCATATGGGCGTCGGTGCTGCCCGTTACCTGCTGTTCGCGCAGGGCCTCGTCGAGCAGGGTGGTCAGCTCGGCAAAACGTTGTAAACCCAGACGGCGGCGGATAGCAAACAGGCCGTGGTGCAGGTACTCGCTGTACTCCTGCCAGCCCTGGCTCTCGCCATAAGCGTGGGTAAAATCGTGGTGCATCTTCACGAAATACTCTTCGCGCAGTCGCTCCAGACGACGCTCAAGAGGATCATTCACCACCGCAATTGATGCCTGGGTCATGCGCTCGCGCAGGCATTCGGGCAGATGATTAGCCCCGATCATGCGGCCTTCATCTTCCAGTACCCACAGACGTAAATCCTGACGGCTATCGGTTTTGAGCATTTCAACCGCCAGCAGGTTTTCAAAACTCGCCTGACTCAATTGAGGTTCAACGGTGCGACCAAACGAGGAGCCGCGATGGTGCGCCAGACCTTCGAGATCCACACCGTTTGGCTGCTGTTGCACCAGTTGGGTTTTGCCGTTCCCGGTACAGCCGCCAATTAAGACGATCGGCTTTTGCACTAATTCTTCAGTCAGCTGTATCACTGCCTGGCGCAGGGCTTTGTAACCGCCTTTAATCAGCGGATAGTCAATGCCGGAATCGTGCAGCCACTGCTGCACAATATGCGAACGCTGACCGCCACGCGCGCAGCATAGATAGCCCGCAGGATTTTGACGACAGGCATCCAGCCAGGCATGCATACGCTGTTGGCGGGTTTCACCCGAGACCAGTTGATGGCCGAGCGCGAGGGCGGCTTCGGGTCCCTGACGTTTATAACAGGTCCCAACGGCGGCACGTTCGTCATCGTTCATTAAGGGAAGGTTGATTGCGCCCGGCATTGCGCCCTGCTGAAATTCCACGGGGGCGCGTACATCGATTAAAGGCGTACCGGCGAGCAAAATTGCGCGGTAGTCTTGTGTTGTTTGTGTGTCTTGCATAGTAAAAAACGAAACCTCAAATCATCCTGCGTACTATTTTACGCGCCAAATGAGAGGATGACTTGATTTTCAATCGCGTGCATTGTTGAAAATTGCCAAAAATCCGGCAATTTCCGGTTTTCGCTGGGTAAACAGCGTCACAATATCGTCAACTGCTTTACCTGCGCCAAACTTATGCCATGCGAGGCTTAAGGGAGAGGGGGGACGCATGGTCGGGATGATGCTACTAACCAGTTGCCCGCTATCCAGCAGCGGCTGGCAGAGCGGCTGCGGAACGAAGCCGATACCCACCCCTGCAAGATGCGCCGCAAGCTTGGTTTCCATGTCGGGGACGATTATCTCTTTTTGACCTGGAAGACGCCATGCGACCCGTTTGGTCAGGGTCCGCGCGCTATCCTCAATGTTAATTGCCGGAAAACGGCGCAGTTGCGCTTCCGTTAATGGACCGCTGATGTTTGCCAGCGGATGATCTGCCGACATGACAAATCGCCACTGAACAGAACCCAAAGGATCGAGGGTAAAGGTGTTTGCCATTGGTTCAGTGCCGGTGACGCCGATAGCCAGTGAAAATCCTTCGTATAGCAGAGAATCCCACACGCCCATATAAATCTGCCGGGAAAAGTGAAACTGAGTAAAGGGGTAGCGTGCGTTAAGCCAGGATAACAGGCGAGCGACGGCTTCAGGGCTGTACAGCAGGTTGTTGACCACAATATTCACCTGGCGCTCTACGCCGTCGTTCACCTGTTGCAACTCGCTGGGCATGCTGTCCAGCCAGGCGAGCCAGTCTTTTGCCTGAGAAAGGAGATGAGAACCGGCGGCGGTTAACGTCACGCTTCGGGTAGTACGAAAGAACAACGCGACGCCGGTATTTTCTTCCAGAAGTTTAATGCGGTAGCTGATGGTGGCCGTGGTTTTACACAAGCGATCCGCCGCCCTGGAGAAACTTCCCGTTTCGGCGACGCCGATAAAGGTACGCAGTGTTTCCGGGTCAAACATCGTCAGCTACTCCCTTAATGATCTTCTACAAGCCTGATTTCTTGTTCTCTGATTTATAAGTATTTTTGCATAATGGCCTTGTTTAAATTGTGGTCTAAATCTAGTTTTGGAAAAATTTTCCAATTTTTGTGTTGATGTTAAATCACGAAGGTTTTAGATTGCATGGTATTGAAACCGCCACGTGTTCTGACTGCGGTTCAGCGGAATTCAGTTACAAGGAAATGATGATGAAACTTGAGGTATTACCGTTAAACCAGCACACGTTCAGCGCCTATGGCGATGTCATAGAAACTGATAAACGTGATTTTTTTCATATCAATGATGGGCTCGTTGAGCGTTATCACGACCTGGCTAATGTGGAAGTCCTTGAACAGGATCGTACGCTCATCAGTATTAACCGCGCGCAACCGGCGGCTATGCCGATTGTTGTGCATGAACTGGAGCGCCACCCGCTAGGCACCCAGGCATTTACGCCTATGAATGGCGAAGCGTTTGTGGTGATTGTCGCGCTCGGCGAGGACAAACCCGATCTTTCCACCTTAAAAGCTTTTATCACCAATGGTCAACAGGGTGTGAATTACCACCGAAACGTCTGGCATCACCCGTTGTTTGCCTGGCAAACCGTGACTAATTTTCTGACTGTTGATCGCGGTGGTAGCGATAATTGCGATGTTGAAAGTATCCCGGCACATGAACTCTGTTTTGCGTGACGCTATCGGCCTTCTTGCTTAATATGAGCATATTGTTCATTGTTTATGCTCATATTTTGGGCCGGAGTAAATGCAGTGGTGACGGAAGTAAGACGGCGTGGCAGGCCAGGACAGGCGGAGCCGGTCGCGCAAAAGGGCGCTCAGGCGCTTGAGAGAGGCATTGCAATTTTGCAGTATCTCGAAAGAAGTGGAGGCAGTTCGTCAGTGAGCGATATTTCCGGCAGTCTGGATTTACCGCTCTCCACGACTTTTCGCCTGTTAAAGGTTTTACAGGCTGCTGATTTTGTTTATCAGGACAGCCAATTAGGCTGGTGGCACATCGGGTTAGGCGTATTCAACGTAGGCTCCGCGTATATTCATAATCGCGATGTTCTGTCAGTAGCCGGACCGTTTATGCACCGATTAATGCTGCTGTCGGGCGAAACGGTTAATGTCGCGATTCGCAATGGCACCGAAGCGGTGTTGATTGGTCAGAAGGAGTGCAAATCGATGGTCAGAATGTGCGCACCTTTGGGCAGTCGTATGCCGCTACATGCTTCTGGTGCGGGAAAAGCACTGCTTTATCCGTTGATGGAAGAAGAGCTAATGGACATCGTCGTGAAAACGGGTTTGCAGCAATTTACGCCGACCACGTTGGTAGACTTTCCGACTCTGCTGCGCAATCTGGAATTGGCGCGTGAGAATGGCTATATCGTCGATCACGAAGAGCATGTTATTGGATTGAATTGCATCGCTTCTGCTATCTATGACGATGCAGGCAGTGTCGTCGCTGCCATCTCTATTTCGGGGCCCGCATCCAGACTGACGGAAGATCGTTTTATCAGTCAGGGGGAGCTGGTACGGGATACTGCACGAGATATCAGTACGGCGCTTGGTTTAAAAGCACCCGTAGCGTAAGTCGCAGCCCGCTCAGAGGAGCGGGACTTTTTTGGATTTTTTCAAAGTTGGAAAATTTTTCCAATAAATAGAGGTAGAAAGAAAATGGCAAAAATGAGAGCCGTTGACGCGGCAATGTATGTGCTGGAAAAAGAAGGCATCACCACCGCATTTGGGGTTCCAGGAGCGGCAATTAACCCGTTCTACTCCGCGATGCGTAAGCACGGAGGTATCCGTCACATTCTGGCTCGTCATGTTGAAGGTGCTTCCCATATGGCGGAAGGCTATACGCGTGCAACGGCAGGAAATATTGGTGTCTGCCTTGGCACTTCCGGCCCGGCAGGTACTGACATGATCACCGCGCTGTATTCCGCTTCTGCCGATTCTATTCCTATTTTATGCATCACAGGCCAGGCCCCTCGCGCCCGCTTGCATAAGGAAGATTTCCAGGCTGTTGATATTGAGTCTATTGCCAAACCGGTTAGCAAAATGGCGGTAACGGTGCGTGAAGCGGCGCTGCTTCCTCGGGTTTTACAGCAGGCATTCCATGTTATGCGCTCTGGTCGTCCTGGTCCGGTGTTGATCGATTTACCTTTTGATATTCAGGTTGAAGAAATCGAATTCGATCCAGAAATGTATGAGCCTCTACCGGTGTACAAACCTGCTGCCAGCCGCAAACAGATTGAGAAAGCGCTGGAAATGCTGATTCAGTCTGAGCGTCCGGTCATCGTAGCTGGAGGTGGGGTGATTAATGCGGATGCTTGCGAACTGCTGCAACGCTTTGCTGAACTAACCCACGTACCGGTAATTCCTACGCTGATGGGCTGGGGATGTATCCCGGACGATCATGAGTTAATGGCCGGAATGGTGGGATTACAAACGGCGCATCGTTACGGAAACGCCACGTTGCTGGCTTCCGATATGGTGTTCGGTATTGGTAACCGCTTTGCTAACCGACACACCGGCTCCGTCACGAAATATACTGAAGGGCGAAAAATCATTCATATCGATATTGAGCCGACGCAAATTGGCCGCGTTCTTTGCCCGGATTTAGGTATCGTTTCCGACGCCAAAGCCGCGCTGACTTTGCTGATTGACGTTGCTCAGGAGATGCAGAAAGCCGGACGTTTGCCTTGCCGGAATAGCTGGGTTGATGAATGCCAGCAGCGTAAGCGGACGCTACTGCGTAAAACCCACTTCGACAATGTTCCGGTTAAACCGCAGCGTGTGTATGAAGAGATGAATAAAGCCTTTGGTCGTGATGTTTGCTACGTCACCACCATCGGGTTATCGCAAATTGCCGCTGCGCAAATGCTGCATGTATTTAAAGACCGTCACTGGATCAACTGCGGTCAGGCTGGCCCTCTAGGCTGGACGCTACCGGCGGCATTAGGGGTTTGTGTGGCTGATCCTTCGCGCAATGTCGTCGGGATTTCAGGGGATTTTGACTTCCAATTCCTGATTGAAGAACTGGCAGTGGGTGCGCAATTCAACATTCCTTACATCCATGTACTGGTTAACAACGCCTACCTGGGGTTGATTCGCCAGTCGCAGCGCGCGTTTGATATGGATTACTGCGTGCAACTGGCGTTCGAAAACATCAACTCCAGCGAAGTAAACGGCTACGGCGTCGATCACGTCAAAGTGGCTGAGGGGTTAGGCTGTAAAGCCATTCGCGTATTTAAACCTGAAGAGCTTGCTCCGGCGTTTGAACAAGCCAAAGCTCTGATGGCGCAGTATCGCGTTCCGGTTGTTGTCGAAGTGATCCTTGAACGTGTGACGAATATCTCCATGGGCAGCGAACTGGATAATGTTACCGAGTTTGAAGAGATTGCAGACGGTGCTACCGATGCGCCAACCGAAACCTGTTTTATGAAATACGAATAGAGGGAGTGACAAATGTTACGTTTCTCAGCCAATCTTTCCATGCTGTTTCTGGAATACAGTTTCCTTGAGCGCTTTGATAAAGCGGCACAATCGGGCTTTCGTGGCGTAGAGTTTATGTTTCCCTACGATTACGACATTGATGTATTAAAAGAAAAGCTGCAAAACAACCAACTGGAACATACTCTGCATAATCTTCCTGCCGGAGACTGGGCTGCGGGTGAACGTGGTATCGCCTGTATTCCGGGCCGCGAAGAAGAGTTTCGTGACGGTGTGGCAGCGGCTATTCGTTATGCGAAGGGGCTTGGCAATAAGAAGATCAATTGCCTGGTGGGTAAAACGCCTACGGGGTTTTCTGCCGAACAGATCCAACAGACGCTGGTGGAAAACCTGCGCTATGCGGCAAATATGTTAGCAAAAGAAGATATTTTATTGCTGATTGAGCCGATCAACCATTTTGATATACCGGGTTTTCATCTCACCGGAACTCATCAGGCTCTGGCGCTAATTGACAGCGTCGGCTGCAATAATATCAAGATTCAGTATGACATTTATCACATGCAGCGCATGGAGGGAGAGTTAACCCAAACCATGACCACATGGGCAAATAAAATAGGTCATTTGCAAATTGCAGATAATCCTCGTCGCGGAGAACCAGGGACCGGGGAAATTAATTATGACTTTATTTTTAAGTTTATCGATAAATCAGGTTATGACGGCTGGGTTGGTTGTGAATATAAACCGTTAACCACCACCGAAGCGGGATTAACGTGGATTAATCAATATCGATAATTTGTAAGGATTTCAGGCATCGCTATTTTTTCCACTTTGTTGGAAGGGGGGCGTGTTGCCTGAATTCGGGAAAACCGGCAGATATATAAGAGGTTAAAAATGAAACTGGGATTTATTGGCCTGGGTATTATGGGATCGCCAATGGCGATTAATCTGGCTCGCGCCGGACATCAGCTGCATGTGACGACCATTGGTCCGGTAGCGGAAGAACTGCTGTCATTAGGCGCAGTAAATGTTGAAACCGCACGTCAGGTAACTGATTTTGCAGATATTATCTTCATAATGGTTCCGGATACGCCGCAGGTTGAAGAAGTGCTTTTTGGCGAGCACGGCTGCGCTAAAACCTCATTGCAGGGAAAAACAATTGTCGATATGAGTTCTATTTCTCCTATCGAAACCAAACGTTTTGCTAAGCAGGTTAATGAGCTGGGCGGTGACTATCTGGATGCGCCAGTCTCTGGTGGGGAAATTGGCGCTCGCGAAGGTACCTTGTCTATTATGGTTGGTGGTGAGCCAGAGGTATTTGAACGGGTCAAACCGCTGTTTGATATTCTGGGTAAGAATATCACTCTGGTAGGTGGTAATGGTGATGGCCAAACCTGCAAAGTGGCTAACCAAATTATCGTTGCCTTAAATATTGAAGCTGTTTCTGAAGCGCTGGTATTTGCCTCAAAAGCGGGGGCAGATCCGGTTCGCGTGCGCCAGGCCCTTATGGGCGGGTTTGCCTCTTCTCGTATTCTGGAAGTTCATGGTGAACGCATGATCAAACGCACCTTTGATCCCGGTTTCAAAATTGCATTGCATCAAAAAGATCTCAATCTTGCATTACAAAGTGCAAAGGCGCTCTCATTGAATTTGCCTAATACGGTAACTTGTCAGGAATTATTTAATACCTGTGCCGCGAATGGCGGTAGCCAGTTGGATCACTCGGCAATGATTCAGGCACTGGAATTAATGGCAAATCATAAATTGTCATGATCGTAGGTATCGCTGCACTCTTTGCAGCGATACATTTTAATCAGACACACTTTGGAAAGGTGCATGTCATGAGTGAAAAGAACAAATCCGGTATTGAATACTGGAAGAAGATCGTCGTTGTAATGAGTCTGGGTTGGGTGGCGATATGGATTTATCGCACCGTATTGACTCCTATTTACCCTGAGATTCAGGCATCGTTGGGGAATGTCAGCAATGCTGAAATTGGCGCCATTGCCAGTTTTTATTTCTTCGCCTATTGCAGTATGCAAATTCCCTGCGGAATTTTGGTCGATAAACTTGGCCAGAAAATTATGCTGATGTGTGGGTTTACGCTTTTTATTATTGGTACGCTCAGTATTGCAAAAGCCACGGGACTGGTGATGATCTATGCTGGTTCGCTAATGGCGGGAGCGGGCTGTGCCTCTTTCTTTAGTTCAGCGTATTCACTCTCTTCGGCAAATGTCCCGCAGGCTCGTCGAGCACTGGCAAACGCTATTATTAATAGCGGTTCAGCAATTGGGATGGGGATTGGTTTGATTGGTTCCAGCGTGCTGGTAAAAAACATGAGTATGGCCTGGCAAAACGTTCTGTTCCTTGTTGCCGCTGTGCTGGTTGTGATGCTGTGTGTATTTACATTGGTAATCCGTGGCAAGGCAAAAAGCGAAACACCTGCGTCAGACCAGAAAGCACAGACGGCTACGACGACAGAAGAGAAGAATCCGCCGTTGTTTTCGGGTCTGTTGTGCAGCGTCTACTTCCTCTACTTCTGTACCTGTTATGGTTATTACCTGATTGTGACCTGGCTTCCGTCTTATCTGCAGACTGAGAGGGGATTTGACGGCGGTGCAATTGGAGTGGCTTCGGCGCTGGTTGCCGTAGTGGGTGTCCCTGGCGCATTGTTCTTTAGCCATCTGTCCGATAAGTTTCGCAACAGCAAAGTCAAAGTCATTCTTGGTCTGGAAATTATGGCCGCAGCCATGCTGGTATTTACAGTGTTATCACCAAATACCACGATGCTGATGGTCAGCCTGACTCTGTACGGTTTACTCGGCAAAATGGCGGTGGATCCGATTCTGATCTCCTTTGTCTCTGAACAGGCGTCGTCAAAAACGCTGGGCAGAGCATTCAGCCTGTTTAACTTCTTTGGCATGAGTTCAGCAGTTATTGCGCCAACATTAACCGGATTTATTTCTGATTTAACTGGGTCAAAAGAAATAAGCTTTGTCATCTCAGCTTGTCTGGTGGTAACTGGAACGCTGATTTTTGCTGGTGTTACGTTATATAAAAAGAAAGCAACACATATTATTACTGCTGCATAAAATATTATAAAAATTATTTGCATTATTTTCTTTATTGTTTTTGTTCCGCATAGCTAAACCCATTACAACGTTATCCGATACGTGACAAGAGGGATTTATGGAACATCAAAGAGATCTATACCAACAACGTGGTTATAGTGACGACTTATTACCAAAAACGGCCGAACAACGAAACTGGAAAACATTCAATTATTTTACATTATGGATGGGTTCTGTGCATAACGTACCTAATTACGTTATGGTCGGAGGGTTCTTTATACTTGGACTTTCCACATTTAGCATCATGCTGGCTATTATTATCAGTGCATTGTTTATTGCGTTAGTCATGGTAATGAATGGTGCCGCTGGAAGTAAATACGGTGTACCTTTTGCAATGATTCTGCGTGGCTCGTATGGCGTACGTGGAGCACTCTTTCCGGGACTATTGAGAGGGGGGATTGCAGCAATTATGTGGTTCGGTCTGCAATGTTATGCCGGATCGCTGGCATTTCTTATTCTCATTGGCAAGATATGGCCAGGTTTTTTAACGCTGGGCGGTGACTTTACGTTATTAGGGCTATCTCTGCCGGGATTAATTACATTTCTTATTTTTTGGCTCATCAACGTCGGTATTGGTTTTGGCGGTGGTAAGGTATTAAATAAATTTACTGCTATCCTCAACCCCTGTATTTATATCGTATTCGGTGGGATGGCTATTTGGGCAATATCCCTGGTAGGAATTGGACCGATTTTGGACTACATTCCTGGCGGTGTGCAAAAAGCGGGTAACAGCGGATTCCTGTTCCTGGTTGTTATCAACGCGGTTGTCGCGGTATGGGCCGCACCGGCGGTGAGCGCATCCGACTTCACGCAAAATGCCCACTCATTCCGTGAACAGGCATTGGGTCAGACGCTGGGGCTTATTGTCGCATACGTGCTATTTGCCATTGCCAGCGTGTGCATTATCGCCGGTGCCAGTATTCATTACGGAATGGATACGTGGAATGTGCTGGATATCGTTCAGCGTTGGGACAGTCTGTTTGCCTCGTTCTTTGCGGTACTGGTTATTCTGATGACAACTATCTCAACAAACGCTACGGGTAATATTATCCCGGCCGGTTATCAGATTGCCGCTATTGCACCGACTAAATTAACGTATAAAAACGGTGTATTGATCGCAAGTATTATTAGTTTGCTGATTTGCCCGTGGAAGTTAATGGAAAATCAGAACAGTATTTATCTGTTTCTGGATATCATTGGTGGGATGCTTGGCCCTGTTATTGGAGTTATGTTAGCTCACTACTTTGTGGTTATGCGTGGCCAAATCAATCTTGATGAATTATATACCGCGAGCGGTGATTACCAATATTATGATAATGGGTTTAACCTGACTGCATTCTCCGTAACGTTAGTTGCCGTAATTCTTTCACTGGGTGGCAAGTTTATTCCATTCCTTGAGCCTTTATCGCGAGTGTCGTGGTTTGTTGGGGTTATTGTCGCTTTCGTGGCATATGCCTTACTGAAAAAAAGAACGGGTGTGCAGTCAGCCGGCGTACAAAAAGTTACAGGTCAGATGTGATGAAATCAGTACGCGCATTTTATTAAAAGTGCGTTATTTATAAAAACTATCTATATCCATACAAGGAGTTCGTTATGTCTTTTGATTTAATTATTAAGAACGGTACTGTTATTTTAGAAAATGAAGCTCGTATTGTTGATATTGCCGTCCAGGCAGGAAAAATCGCCGCCATTGGCGAGAACCTGGGTGAGGCAAAACAGGTCATGGATGCGACGGGTCTGGTGGTTTCACCTGGCATGGTTGATGCGCATACCCATATCTCTGAGCCGGGCCGTACGCATTGGGAAGGCTATGAGACCGGAACGCGCGCCGCGGCAAAAGGCGGTATCACCACGATGATCGAAATGCCTCTCAACCAGCTGCCAGCGACGGTGGATCGTGAAACCATCGAACTGAAATTTGATGCGGCTAAAGGCAAGTTGACTATCGATGCTGCACAGCTTGGCGGTCTGGTCTCTTATAACCTCGATCGCCTGCACGAGCTGGATGAGGTCGGTGTTGTCGGCTTCAAATGCTTTGTTGCCACCTGCGGTGACCGCGGTATCGATAATGATTTCCGTGATGTTAACGACTGGCAGTTCTACAAAGGCGCGCAGAAGTTGGCAGAAATGGGCCAAACGGTACTGGTGCATTGCGAAAACGCGCTCATCTGCGATGAGCTTGGCGAGGAAGCTAAACGCGAAGGCCGTGTGACGGCGCATGATTATGTGGCCTCACGTCCGGTATTTACCGAGGTGGAAGCTATTCGTCGCGTATTGTATCTGGCAAAAGTCGCCGGTTGTCGCTTGCACGTCTGCCATATCAGCAGCCCAGAAGGTGTGGAAGAAGTGACCCGCGCTCGTCAGGGAGGTCAGGATGTGACCTGCGAATCTTGTCCACATTATTTCGTGCTGGATACCGATCAGTTTGAAGAGATTGGTACCCTGGCAAAATGCTCTCCGCCGATCCGCGATCAGCAGAACCAGCAGGGTATGTGGGAAAAATTGTTTAACGGTGAGATTGACTGCCTGGTATCCGACCACTCTCCATGTCCTCCAGAAATGAAGGCCGGAAATATCATGCAGGCGTGGGGCGGTATTGCCGGACTGCAAAGCTGCATGGACGTTATGTTTGATGAAGCAGTGCAAAAACGCGGTATGTCACTGCCGCTGTTTGCAAAATTGATGGCAACCAATGCTGCAGATATTTTTGGTCTGAAGCAGAAAGGGCGTATCGCACCCGGTAAAGATGCTGACTTCGTCTTTATTCAGCCGGACAGCAAATACATTCTGAAAAATGAAGATCTGGAATATCGCCATAAAGTCAGCCCGTATGTTGGCCGTACAATTGGCGCGCGCATTACGAAAACCATTCTGCGTGGTGATGTTATTTATGACATCGAGCAGGGTTTCCCGGTATCGCCAAAAGGTCAATTTATCCTTAAACATCAACAATAATGTGATGTGAATTAATGCCCGTCATGCTGGCGGGCATTCTCTATTTTAAGGTATGAATATGCTTCCTGTTATTAACCGTGAAAGTTTGTTATCCGGCTTTCAGTGGTTTTTCTTTATTTTTTGTAATACGGTTGTGGTCCCGCCAACGCTGGTTTCTGCTTTTCATCTCCCCGCGAACCATCTGCTAATGCTTACGCAGTACGCTTTTTTAACGACGTCGCTGGCCTGTCTTGCTCAGGTAATTTGTGGCCATCGCCGTGCCATTATGGAAGGGCCAACCGGTTTATGGTGGGGAACCATTCTGACGATTACTCTGGCTGAGGCGTCACGAGGAACACCGCTCAATGATATCGCCACCAGTCTGTCCGTTGGGATTTTGATTTCCGCTGTTCTGACGATGATTATCGGCTTTAGTGGCTTAGGGCATCGATTAGCACGGCTTTTTACCCCAACGGTTATGGTTTTTTTTATGCTGCTGCTCGGCGCGCAGCTGACCACCATCTTTTTTAAGGGCATGCTGGGTTTACCCTTTGGCATTGCTGATACCAGCGTCAAAATTCAACTGGCTCCCTTTAGCCTGGCAGTTGCCGTGATGTGCTTCATCCTTGCGATGATCATCTTTTTACCGCAGCGGATCTCACGCTATGCCCTGTTGGTGGGCGCAGTCGTAGGGTGGGGGCTTTGGCGATTGTGCTTTCCATCGACATCCCTGCCGTCCAGCGAATTAATCTGGCAGTGGTTCCCGTTAGGCAGCCATGGCAGACTGTTACCGGGCATTATTCTGACTGCGGTTATCACCGGTCTGGTGAATATCAGTAATACCTATGGAGCGGTGCGTGGCACCGATGTTTTTTATGCGCAGCAAGGCTCCAGCAGCTCGCGTTATCGTCGCAGTTTTATCATTTCCGGCTTTATAACGCTGGTGACAGTACCTTTTGCCGTGATTCCATTTTCACCTTTTGTCTCTTCTATCGGCCTGTTAACACAGACTGGCGACAGCTCGCGAAAATCATTTATTTGCGGCAGCGTATTATGTTTATTCGTGGCGATAGTGACGCCGCTAACCCGCTTATTTTGCGCGATTCCGCTGGCGATCAGCAGCGCTGTGATGCTGGTTTCTTATCTTCCGTTGCTTTATTCCGGTCTGGTATTTAGCCAGCAAATCACATTTACCGCGCGAAATATTTATCGACTGGCGCTCCCGCTGTTTGTCGGCATTTTTTTGATGGGGCTGCCTCCGGTTTATTTACAAGATCTTCCGCTGACTATTCGGCCATTACTGAGCAATGGCTTGCTGGTGGGGATTTTACTGGCAGTGCTTATGGAAAATCTCATTCCATGGGAACGCATTAAATAACATGATGAAAAGGATTGATGATGAAAATTGTAATTGCGCCAGATTCATTTAAAGAGAGCTTAAGCGCCGACCAATGCTGCCAGGCAATTAAAGCCGGATTTTCAGCCATATTCCCTGATGCAGAATATATTTGTTTGCCGGTTGCTGACGGTGGAGAGGGAACCGTGGATGCAATGGTGGCGGCAACAGGGGGAAAAGTTATCTCTGTGGAAGTCTGCGGGCCGATGGGGGAAAAGGTCATGGGGTTTTATGGCCTGACCGGTGACGGAAAGACCGCAATTATTGAAATGGCGGCGGCGAGTGGGCTGATGTTGGTCGAACCGCAGGCGCGTAATCCTCTCCTGGCCTCAAGTTACGGTACCGGTGAGCTGATTCGGCATGCGCTGGATGCAGGTATTCGTCATATTATTCTTGGTATTGGCGGGAGTGCCACGGTTGATGGCGGTATGGGGATGGTTCAGGCGCTTGGCGTGCGTTTTCTTGATGCGCAGGGTGTGTCATTAAATGCAGGAGGCGGTAGCTTGTCTCGTCTGGCGAGCATCGACCTGCAACAGTGCGATCCGCGACTGAAAGCATGTCGCATTGACGTTGCCTGTGACGTGGATAACCCGTTGGTTGGCCCGCGCGGCGCCGCAAGGGTATTCGGCCCGCAGAAAGGGGCAACGCCTGAGATGGTTGAGATACTGGAAGAAGGGTTACTCAACTATGCCCGTGTGCTGCAAACACTGACCGGTGAGAATGTTGCTCAGGTTGCGGGCGGTGGGGCGGCCGGAGGAATGGGGATTGCAGCGGTTATCTTCCTGCAGGCCAGCATGAAGCCAGGTATTGAGATTGTGTTGCAGGCAGTACAGCTGGAGCAATCCATCAAAGACGCGGCGCTGGTTATCACCGGCGAAGGGCGTATTGATTCACAAACGGTCGGCGGTAAAGCGCCCATTGGTGTAGCGTCGGTGGCCATGCAGCATCATGTTCCCGTAATTGGCATTGCAGGGGTGCTGGGGGAAGGCGTGGAGGTGGTTCACGATCACGGTATTGATGCGGTATTCAGTATTTTGCCGCGCCTCGCACCGTTAGCAGAAGTACTGGCGAGCGGCGAAACCAATCTCTATCACTGCACGCGTAATATTGCATGCGCGATGAAACTGGGCCAGGTTGTGAATCAGCGTTAAGCATAAAAAAAGCCACGGTATTAACCGTGGCAAAACCCAACATAGCTAAATAAAAAATTATCAGGCGGGCTGTACGCCGTTAGATCTCAACATCCCGGTTGCAATCTTTGGAATAGATATAGCTGAATGCTTCACCACGACCCACGCCGTATCCGGCCTGCAGGGAATAAGCGCCCATAAAGATGTAGTCGCCTTTTTTCACAGGTATCCACTGATTATCGAGGTTATAAACCCCCTGGCCTGAGAGAATATAGGCACCGTGTTCCTGTACGTGCGTTTCTATATAACCGTGGCTGGCGCCCGGCTCGAACGACAGAATGTGCATATTCATATCGAAGCCCAATTCTTTAGGCAGGAAATCCAGCAGGATCACGTCATCCATGCCTTCATAATGAATACGTTCTAACTGGTTGGCGTTACCGGAAACCAGCCACGGCGAATGACCTGCTACTGGCGTATAACGACGTTTGTATAAAAACAGCTGGCTGTCTTCTGTCTGGGCATTGCTAAAGGTGAGCAGCTCGCCAGGCGGGCAATAAAGGTATCCACCCTGAGTCAAAGCGAACGTTTTACCCTCTGCTTTTGCCTCAATTTTTCCGGAAATAACATAAACGAACGTTTCAATGCCTTCACCGCCGAAACCACTCTGGTTGCCACCGTTCTGGTGCAGCGTCACCAGATAATCAACAAACGATGCGCCCAGTTTTGGCGTTGACAGGATGGTGACGTCACAGTTTTCAAAACCCGGAATGATATTTTTAACCAGTCCATCGGGGGTTAAGAGGGCGAAGTTACCGTGTTTTACAATTGCGCGGTTAGCCAGTAAATCATCGCGGTAACCCGTGACGTTATTCAGATATCCCATTGTTGACTCCTTATTTCTGCCAGGCAAGTTGATGAAGCATTAATGCCAGAGTTTTGACCCCTTCGGCAAGGTCGTTAATATTTGTGCGTTCAGCGGGGTTGTGGCTGATACCGTTAATGCTGGGCATGAAAATCATGCAGGTCGGCACACGGGGAGCGAAAATCTGCGCATCGTGGCCCGCACCACTGTGCATCACCCGGTAGTTCAGCTGTTCCTTTTCACACAGTTCGGTGAGGGTGGCGACCAGTTTTGTGTCCATCGGGACCGGCGTTTCGTCCATCCACAAATCGATATCAATGCCAATGTCCATTTCATCACAGATGGCACGCATGTCATTTTCCAGTTGCTGAGTAAAATCACGCAGCACTTCGGCGTCGGTATGACGGCAATCGATCGTGAAAGTCGTTTTTCCTGGCACCACGTTGACGGTGTTTGGCTGCGGCTCAACTTTGCCAAAGGTTAGTACCAGAGGATCGCCATGTTTTTTGGCTTTCTCAATCGACTGGCTACAGATACGGCTGAAGGCGTAAACGGTGTCGCGACGGTAGCTCAGCGGCGTTGTCCCCGCATGGTTGGATTCGCCGTTCAGCGTTACCGTATAGCGGCGCTGCCCGACAATCGCGCTGACGACGCCGATGGACTGACCATTGCTTTCAAGCACGCACCCTTGCTCGATGTGTAATTCAACAAAGGCGTTGATGTCACTGCGAGCGTGAAGCGGCTTGGCAGGAAGGGTAAAGCCGCAGGCGTTCATCGCATCAACAAAACGTGTGCCTTTGGCATCCTGGATGTTGCGAACGTCATCGGGATTTGCCAGCCCAAAGATGTTCTTACTGCCCCAGAATACATACGGGAATCGACTGCCTTCTTCTTCTGCCATAGAAACTACTTCGACCGTTTTCAGCGGCGCGCCGTAGGTGGTCTTAAGCCAGTCAATCGCTAGCCACGCAGCCAGTGCGCCAAACTGGCCGTCAAGATTGCCGCCGTTGACGACGGTATCAATATGCGATCCGCTCAAAATTACCTGTTCCGGTGATGCGCTTCCGCGCAGGCGACCGTACAAATTGCCCACTTCATCGAAGCGCGTTTCCAGGCCACTGGCATCCATACGCTTTTTGAATTGCTGTTGTGTTTCAAGCCATTCTGGCGAATACAGCAAGCGCGTCATCCCACCAGTAGGATCTGCGCCAAAGGAAGAGAGCCAGGGAAGGGTTTCTTCTATTGCGTGACGAAAATGGTTGATCATATGAAATTCCTGTTTCAATAATTATTGTGCAAAGGGATTCTTTGTTTCGTATGACTTGATATAGAGAGCATCGGAAATCAGGTATTGATAAATATCGTCAACAATGTCGACGCCATGGGCCGCGGCATTACGTTGATTAATATCTTGATCTTGTCCAGGGTAATAAACTTGTTTAAAACCAGGTGCAGGCGTAACGGCATTTAACTCTTGCATGGTTTGGCTGAGATGCTGACGGAATAATTGGCTGGAGGAGAAAAAATCGGGATTAATCACTATATGCAGTTGGCCTAAATTACGCCCCGCATGCAAATCTTCATACATGGAACTGACCTGACGACCAAATGGTAATCCCAGCAGAATGCCAGATAGCACATCGATCATCATCATCAGACCATAGCCTTTTGGCCCAGCTGCGGGTAATAACGCATTGACTGCAAAAGGGTCGGTGGTAGGTGCACCATTTTTATCGACAGCCCAGGTATCGGGAATCGGTTCGTTACGCGAGCGGGCATCGAGAACTTTACCCCAGGCTTGCACCGTTGTGGCCATATCAAAGGTTATGACATCGTCACCTTCTCCAGGTGCCGCGAAGGCTAATGGGTTGGTTCCGTAGTAAATATCCGCGCCGCCGAAAGGTACAACCATCGGGTCGGACTGGCAAATGGAGAGGCCAATCAGGCCTGCCCGGGCAGCTTGCTGCACAAAGTAAGAAATGGCTCCGCTGTGTCCCATTCGGCTAATTCCGACAACGGCGACACCATTTTTTTTAGCAATTTCAATTGCATGCTCCATGCCCATCTTTGCTGCGACTTGCCCGGCGGCATTATCGGCGTGTAAAATCGCTGTACAGGGACCGGTATCTTCAAAACGAAATGTGGGTTCGCGGTTGGTGCCGCCTTTTGAAATGCGCTCGGCATAGTATTCAACGCGTACGGCACCATGAGAGTGAATGCCTCTGGCATCGGCATAAACCAATACCTCGGCAACCGTTGCTGCGTGCTCACGTTTTAGTCCGGCCTTGCAAAGCTTATTCTCGATAAGCTGGTGGAGTGTTTCCCGACTGATTTTCATCTGTCTTCCTTTTTAACGACGGTGTGAAGCATGACTGTCGTTAACATACCGGGAATATAAACAGATTATGTGATCCAGACACACAAAAAAATATAGTTAGAATTTATTTGATAATCAGCGCTGATTTGCCATTTCTTTTTAAATAAATAATGCCGTTAGAAAATAACATGTAATCCTCTGGTGGTTGTTAAAATTCTTTTGCTAATAAATTGTATGTGATATCAGTCACTCTATTTGTGATGCCGGATATATACCTTGAGTTCCACATTAACACTACTCGTGCAATTGCCATGGGTGCAATTATTAAGGGGTTGTTATGATTCACGCCTTTATTAAAGAAGGGTGTTTTCAGGACTCTGTCAGTTTAATGATTATTTCACGCAAGCTGAGTGAGTCCGAAAATGTAGACGATGTATCGGTCATGATGGGTACGCCGGCGAATAAATCGTTGCTGGAAACGACCGGGTTTTGGCATGACGATTTTAATCAGGCAACGCCGAATGATATTTGCGTGGCTATTCGTACTGAAACGGCTGATGAAAGTATTACGCAGGCTATTTTGCAGCAACTGGATGAGTCGTTGCAGCAGTTGGCGCAGGCCACCGGGGGGAGTCAAGCGCTCCTGCAGGTCAGACGCTGGGAAAGCGCGTGTCAGAAACTGCCTGAGGCGAATATGACGTTAATTTCTGTTGCGGGCGAATATGCGGCAGAACTGGCGAACCAGGCGCTGGATCGTAACCTGAACGTCATGATGTTCTCCGACAACGTCACGCTGGAAGATGAAATCAATCTCAAGCGCCGCGCACAAGATAAAGGTCTGCTGGTGATGGGACCGGACTGCGGAACCGCCATGATCGCCGGTACGCCGCTGGCTTTTGCCAACGTGATGCCGGAAGGCAACATCGGTGTGATAGGTGCATCCGGTACAGGGATTCAGGAGCTCTGTTCACAGATAGAACTGGCTGGTGAAGGTATTACTCACGCCATTGGTCTGGGGGGACGAGACCTAAGTGCCGAGGTGGGCGGAATTAGCGCACTTACCGCACTGGAAATGCTCGGTGCAGATGATAAAAGCCAGGTGTTGGCATTTGTCTCTAAACCACCAGCGGAGGCTGTTCGCCAGCGTATGGTTACGGCGATGAAAGCCACGGGCAAACCTGTTGTCGCCCTGTTTTTAGGTTATGTCTCTGCGGTTGCCAGAGACGAGAACGTCTGGTTTGCAGCGATGCTGGATGATGCAGCCCGTCTTGCCTGTTTACTGGCGCGAGTGACTGCGCGACGCAGTGCGCTTTTCGCTACAGGAGATGGCGTAATCAGGGGGCTGTATACCGGAGGTACGCTGGCTGCTGAAGCGGCGGGGCTGCTGGCCGGTCACCTGAATGTCCCGGCGGATGCAGAACACCACCACGGGATGATGCTGGATGCCGCCGGGCATCAGATTATCGATCTGGGTGATGATTTTTACACCGTCGGGCGTCCGCATCCGATGATCGATCCCGCATTACGTAATCAGCTTATTACGGATCTGGGTTCGCAGCCGCAGGTTAGGGTGCTGCTGGTGGATGTTGTGATTGGCTACGGTGCGACAGCCGACCCGGCTGCATCACTGGCTCAGGCCTGGCAGAAAGCGTGTGCTGCTCGAGATAGCGATCAACCGCTGTTTGCCATTGCGACGGTCACCGGCACCGAGCGCGATCCGCAGTGCCGTTCACTGCAAATTGCCACGCTGGAAGATGCCGGTATCGCCGTGGTGAATTCACTGCCTGAGGCAACACTACTTGCCGCTGAACTGATTCGAACGGTTCAACCGTTATCTCATCAATCCGCACCTGCGCTACTGGAAAAAGTGGCGGTCATTAATGCCGGGTTACGCAGTTTTGCACTGGATTTACAGGCGGCAGAAAAACCTGTGGTGCATTACCAGTGGGCGCCTGTCGCTGGCGGTAATAAAAAACTGGCTCGTTTATTAGAACGTTTGCAATAAGGGGTTCCAATGTTTACATCAGTGGCGCAAGCCAATGCTGCAGTAATCGAACAAATTCGTCGTGCGCGTCCACACTGGCTGGATGTGCAACCCGCGTCCTCGTTAATCAGCGAACTCAATGAGGGGAAAACACTGCTTCATGCAGGACCGCCAATGCGTTGGCAAGAGATGACCGGCCCGATGAAAGGGGCCTGCATTGGTGCATGCCTGTTTGAAGGGTGGGCTGATGATGAGATAAGTGCGCTGGCATTACTGGAGCAGGGGAAAGTCAACTTTGTACCTTGCCATCATGTTAATGCCGTGGGGCCAATGGGTGGAATTACCTCTGCCAGCATGCCGATGCTGGTGGTGGAAAATATCACCGAAGGGAACAGGGCTTACTGCAATCTCAACGAAGGCATCGGCAAAGTGATGCGCTTTGGCGCGTACGGTGAGGATGTCCAGCAGCGTTTACGTTGGATGCGTGATGTTCTGATGCCGGTCTTAAGCGCAGCGCTGGGCACACTGGAACAGGGTATTGACCTGACCGCCATGATGGCACAGGGCATTACGATGGGCGATGAGTTCCATCAGCGCAATATTGCCTCTTCAGCTCTGTTGATGCGTACGCTGGCACCACAAATTGCCCGTCTGGAACATGATAAGCAGCAGATTGCTGAGGTGATGGATTTCCTGAGTGTAACCGACCAGTTCTTCCTCAACCTGGCGATGGCTTACTGCAAAGCGGCAATGGACGCCGGGGCGCAGGTGCGTTCTGGCAGTATTGTGACGGCAATGACCCGTAATGGCGACATGTTCGGTATTCGCGTGAGCGGACTTGGCGATCGCTGGTTTACCGCACCTGTTAACACGCCGCAGGGACTGTTCTTTACCGGTTTTTCGCAGGAACAGGCTAACCCGGATATGGGTGATAGCGCCATTACTGAAACCTTTGGTATTGGCGGTGCGGCGATGATTGCCGCGCCTGGCGTAACGCGTTTTGTCGGTGCCGGAGGAATGGAAGCCGCAAAATCCGTCTCCGAAGAGATGGCGGAAATCTATCTGGAGCGCAATATGCAGCTACAGATTCCCGGCTGGGATTTCCAGGGGGCCTGTCTGGGACTCGATATCCGTCGCGTGGTCGAAACGGGGATCACGCCGCTGATCAATACTGGTATTGCCCATAAAGAGGCCGGTATTGGCCAGATCGGTGCAGGTACAGTCCGTGCGCCGCTCGCTTGCTTTGAGCTGGCACTGGAAGCGCTGGCTGAAAGCATGGGCATTAGCTAACTGAGGTGCGCATGATGATCATCCATCCTCTGATGGGCAGCCAGCAGTCTGCGGATTTTCGCCAGTCATGGCAATTGTCTGGTGTCTGGCGACGCTCGATTAACCTTGTAGCCGAAGGGGGCGCACTGTTAACGCTGCACCGCCAGGGAAGCGGCTTTAGCCCAGGAGGATGGGTGATCCGCGCACATGACTTTGACGCGCTGCGTACGTCGTTAAGTGGTAGTGAAACCCCTCTGGCTGTCCCCGAGGGGATTGTGTTGGGACAGTATCTTTTACGTCAACCTCAGCGCTGCTGTTCATTGCAAATAACCTATCGCCCTCATGCCGCGCGCCTTGCTCCTGGCTGGATGGAGCGCGGCGAGGAAACGGGATTATTCGGACCGTTAATGCTGGCCACAAGCCTGCCTTTGTGCCCCGAGCTGCGTCAGTTCCGCCACTGCTTCTTCTCGGCACTTGCCGGTTTGTCGACAGACTGGCGGCAGTGGTTGGGCAAGGGACCAGGTTTAACGCCCAGCCATGATGACACGTTGACTGGCATGCTGTTGGCCGCCTGGTATTTTGGTGCGCTGAATAAGGACTCCGGTCACCGTTTCTTTGATTATTCCGGCAACCTTGAACAAGCGACGACCGTGGTTAGCGTGAGCTACTTGCGCTACGCGGCGCTAGGGTACTTCGCTTCACCTTTACTCCACTTCACCCATGCTCTGCATCGCCAGGAAAGGCTGGATGCGGCGATAAATTCGCTGCTTGCGCTTGGGCATACCTCCGGCGCAGACACCTTGTTGGGGTTCTGGCTTGGACAACAAATCATAGAAGGATAGGGAATGAAAACGCTGGTTGTTGCTCTTGGTGGCAACGCATTATTGCAGCGCGGCGAGGCGCTAACGGCAGAAAATCAATATCGTAATATTGCCAGCGCCGTACCCGCCCTGGCGCGTCTGGCGCGTTCGTATCGCCTGGCAATCGTACATGGTAACGGACCGCAGGTTGGCCTGCTGTCGTTACAGAACCTTGCCTGGAAGGAGGTCGAGCCTTATCCATTAGATGTGCTGGTGGCCGAGACGCAGGGCATGATCGGTTATATGTTGGCGCAGAGCCTGACCGCAGAACCGGAAATGCCGCCGGTGACCACGGTGTTAACGCGGATTGTGGTATCCGAGGACGATCCTGCATTTATGGCACCGGAAAAATTTATCGGCCCGGTGTATTCGCCCGAAGAACAAACGCAACTGGAAGCGACTTACGGCTGGCATATGAAGCGTGACGGCAAATACCTGCGGCGCGTTGTCGCTTCGCCAGAACCTCGCCAGATCATAGAAAGCGATGCTATTAAGCTCTTACTCAAAGAAGGGCATGTGGTGATTTGTAGCGGGGGCGGTGGCGTGCCCGTGACTGGCGAAGGATTAGGGTCTGAAGCGGTCATTGATAAGGACCTGTCGGCGGCGCTGCTGGCTGAACAGATCGATGCCGATGGTCTGGTCATTCTGACCGATGCCGATGCGGTCTATGAAAACTGGGGGACGCCGGAGCAACGCGCGATCCGTCAGGCCTCTCCTGATGAACTGGCGCCGTTTGCTAAAGCTGATGGTTCGATGGGCCCAAAGGTTACTGCCGTAAGCGGATATGTGAAGCGACGTGGAAAACCGGCATGGATTGGCGCGCTGTCACGCATTGAAGATACGCTGGCAGGCAAAGCCGGAACCTGTATCCGTCTGTAAAAAAAGGGGGCGTTTATATGCACGCCCCCTATTTTCTTATTTCAGCTTTGACTGCGCCCAGATAATACCGCTGGCATATTCCGGCGGCAGCAGAGGGATAAGCGCTTCCAGCGTTGCGCTAAGGCGCGCGGTATCGCTGTCGCTCAGGTTCAGGTGACCCACCTTACGCCCTTCACGCACCTCTTTGTCATACCAGTGCAGATGCACCAGCGGCAGCTTCAGCCAGTCGTAGTTCAGGTCGCTACCAATCAGGTTTACCATCACCGAAGGATGGTTCACCACCGGCGTCGGTAACGGCAGGTTGGTAATGGCGCGCAGGTGCAGCTCAAACTGGCTGATGCTGGCACCGTTTTGCGTCCAGTGGCCACTGTTGTGCACGCGCGGAGCCAGTTCGTTAATCAGCAGACCTTCCGGGGTGATGAAACACTCCATCGCCATCACGCCGACATAGCCCAGCTCCTGCATGATGGCAGAGAGCATTGCTTCAGCCTGTTCCTGCTGTCTGGCGTTAGCCTGCGGGAATACCACGCTGGTGCGCAGAATGCCATCCTGATGCAGGTTATGGGTCAGCGGATAGAAAACGGTGCTGCCGTCGTGCGCACGAGCGCCAACCAGTGAGACTTCACCGGAGAAGTTGATTCCCCGCTCGACGATGCACTCGCCGTAGCAGTCGTCCGGCAGTTGCTCGGTTTCATTTGCGCGCAAGCGCCACTGTCCACGTCCGTCGTAGCCGCCGACGCGACGTTTCACGATCGCCAGCTCGCCAAGTTTGTCGAATACAGCAGACCATTCGCTTTTATCTGCCAGCAGTTGCCACGGCGCGGTCGCCAGACCGAGTTTGTCAAAAAGCTGCTTTTGCGTCAGACGGTCGGCAATAATCGGGAAGACGTCGCGGTTAACAAACGCCGGGTGGCGTGCCAGTTCGCGGGTGAGTGCCGTTTCCGGCCAGCGCTCAATCTCAGCGGTGATCACGCTTTGCTGAAAAGGGACCGCAGCCGGTTCAGCGTCCAGCCCGACGGGCCAGACCGCTATGCCCAGTGGCTCACCGGCCTGGCGCAGCATGCGCCCTAGCTGTCCGTTGCCAAGTACGCAGACCTGCTTCATGCTACACCTCGCGGGTCCGGGTTCTCCAGCACCTCATCGGTTTGCGCTTTGCGCCAGTCGTTCAGACGCTGGTGTAAGGCTTTGTCGTGTGTTGCCAGAATTTGTGCTGCCAGCAGGGCCGCATTTGCCGCACCCGCTTTGCCGATCGCCAGCGTGCCGACCGGAATACCGCGCGGCATTTGAACGATAGAGTAGAGGCTATCTACGCCGCTCAGCGCTGCGCTTTGCACCGGAACACCGAGGACAGGCACCAGCGTTTTCGCCGCAATCATGCCAGGCAAATGCGCTGCGCCACCGGCCCCGGCAATAATCACCTGATAACCGTTCTCTTCAGCGCTTTCGGCGAAGCTAAACAGTTTGTCTGGGGTGCGGTGGGCGGAGACGACTTCAACATGATGCGGAACGTCCAGGATTTCGAAGATTTCGGCGGCGAACTGCATGGTAGCCCAGTCGCTTTTGGACCCCATCACGATGGCGACACGCGCCGGATTATTGCGGGAAGACATGCGTCTGAAAACTCCTGTGGTGCACTACACTCGACTTTTGAGGCCACAGAGAATAGCATAATTCACCGCCAAGGAAAACGATTGCGCGCTTTGCACTTGACTCTTCAAGCGGCCTCTTTGTTGGCTACATCTGCTCACCCCAGTCACTTACTTTTGTAAGCTTCAGGGGACTCACAGATTTGCCGCCTCGATGCAACTCGAATAGTTTTGTGTAAAGAGGAACTGGGTATCTGCAGAATTAAAACGGAAATGCGATCAGTTCAACGTCGTCAGGGGTGACTTTGATCATCGAACCTTCGGTGTGCCATGCGCCTAAAACCACGCGGAAAGCGGGTTGCTCATTGGCCGTAAGCTCGTGGACGGCAGGGCGGTGGGTATGGCCGTGAATTAACCACTGAACCTGATGTTTTTCCATCTCGCTAATCACGGCCTGCTGATTCACATCCATGATTTCCAGCGATTTGGTGTCGTTGGCTGCTTTGCTGTTGGCACGCATTTTCGCAGCGATTCGCTGGCGAACGAACAGCGGCAGAGCGAGGAACAGCTTCTGTAACCAGGGTTGATGCACTTTGGCGCGAAATGCCTGATAGCCTGCGTCGTCGGTGCATAAGGTGTCGCCATGCATGATCAGCACCTTGCGGCCATACAGGTCGAGCACTTTTTCTTCGGGAAGCAAGGTCATGCCGCTCGCACGGGCAAAACGTTTACCGAGCAGAAAATCACGGTTGCCGTGAATAAAAAAGCAGGGAACACCGGAATCAGTCAGTGATTTTATCGCCGCGGCCATTTCACGATGCAGCGGATTAGGATCGTCGTCGCCAATCCAGGCTTCAAACAGGTCGCCAAGAATGTATAGCGCATCGGCCTTTCGCGCATCACCGGCTAAAAAACGCAGAAAACCGGCGGTGATCGCCGGTTCTTCTGTGCAGAGGTGAAGATCTGCAATAAACAGTGTCGCCACGATTACTCGCTGACGGTCACGTTTTCGATGATAACGTCTTCTTTTGGCACATCCTGATGCATACCGCTGCGACCAGTGGAAACGCCTTTGATTTTATCAACCACGTCCATGCCTTCAACAACTTCAGCGAACACGCAGTAACCCCAACCCTGCATGCTTTCGCCGGAGAAGTTCAGGAAGTTGTTGTCTGCAACGTTGATGAAGAACTGTGCGGTTGCGGAGTGCGGAGCCTGAGTACGCGCCATCGCCAGCGTACCACGGGTGTTTTTCAGACCGTTGTTCGCTTCGTTTTTGATCGCTTCTTTCGTGGCTTTTTGCTTCATGCCTGGCTCGAAACCGCCGCCCTGGATCATGAAACCGTTAATAACACGGTGGAAAATGGTGTTGTTGTAAAAACCTTCGCGGCAGTAGTCCAGGAAGTTTTTAACTGTTTCAGGCGCTTTATCATCAAACGTTTTGATTACGATATCGCCGTGATTAGTGTGGAAAGTAACCATTTTTGCATCCTGTTCCGATAGATTGGTGCTTCGACCCCGTCAAGGGTCAGAGTTAGGGGTGTGTTATAGCATAACCGCAAGCTGCGATCACCTCGCAAAGTGTGCTGCTTCCGGTCTAAATTATGGGTATTATACAGACTTTACTATCCACACACGTCTACACGGAATCTTCGATGTTAAAAATCTTTAATACACTGACGCGCCAAAAAGAGGAATTCAAACCTATTCATGCCGGGGAAGTCGGCATGTACGTGTGTGGTATTACCGTTTACGATCTCTGTCATATTGGCCACGGACGTACCTTCGTTTCTTTCGACGTCGTTGCGCGTTATCTGCGCTTCCTCGGCTATAAGCTGAAGTATGTGCGCAACATTACCGATATCGATGACAAAATCATCAAGCGCGCGAATGAAAACGGCGAAAGCTTTGTGGCGTTGGTCGACAGAATGATCGCGGAAATGCACAGCGATTTCGATGCGCTGAATATTCTGCGCCCGGATCTGGAGCCGCGTGCTACGCACCATATTGCTGAAATTATCGAAATCACTGAACAGCTGATTGCCAAAGGTCACGCTTACGTTGCTGATAACGGCGACGTGATGTTCGACGTGCCGACTGACCCGAACTACGGCCAGCTGTCGCGCCAGGATCTGGATCAGCTGCAGGCAGGCGCACGCGTTGACGTGGTTGATGTGAAGCGCAACCCGATGGACTTCGTGCTGTGGAAAATGTCCAAAGAAGGCGAGCCGAGCTGGCCGTCTCCGTGGGGAGCGGGCCGTCCGGGCTGGCACATCGAATGTTCGGCGATGAACTGCAAACAGTTGGGCAACCATTTCGATATTCACGGCGGCGGTTCGGACCTGATGTTCCCGCACCATGAAAACGAAATCGCTCAGTCCACCTGTGCACATGACGGTGAGTACGTTAATTACTGGATGCACTCAGGGATGGTGATGGTTGACCGCGAGAAAATGTCCAAATCGCTGGGCAACTTCTTTACCGTTCGCGATGTGCTGAAATACTACGATGCCGAAACCATCCGTTACTTCCTGATGTCCGGTCATTACCGTAGTCAGTTAAACTACAGCGAAGAGAACCTCAAGCAGGCGCGTTCTGCGCTGGAGCGTCTGTATACCGCGCTGCGTGGCACCGACAAATCCGTTGCGCCAGCCGGTGGCGAAGCCTTTGAAGCGCGCTTTATTGAAGCGATGGACGATGACTTCAACACCCCGGAAGCCTACTCCGTGCTGTTTGATATGGCGCGTGAGGTTAACCGTCTGAAGGGTGAAGATATGGCGGCGGCTAACGGCATGGCTGCGCATCTGCGTAAGCTTTCCAGCGTACTGGGCCTGCTGGAACAGGATCCAGAGGCATTCCTGCAAAGCGGTGCGCAGGCGGATGACGGTGAAGTTGCTGAAATTGAAGCGCTAATCCAACAGCGTTTGGATGCACGTAAGGCGAAAGACTGGGCGGCAGCTGACGCCGCGCGTGACCGTCTCAACGAGATGGGCATCGTGCTGGAAGACGGCCCGCAGGGTACCACCTGGCGTCGTAAGTAACTCTGTAATGCCCGGTGGCGCTTACGCTTACCGGGCCGTGTAGGCCGGATAAGACGCATCGCGTCGCATCCGGCAGATTAATGTTTCCGATACCACCACAGCACACCCATCATTACGATTCCCGGCAGCCATACCCACATTAACTCCGACATGATCACCTGGTGCCCGTACGGCGTGGCGTAGCGTGATAACGCAAACGGGGCGACTTTAATCACCTGCCATGGCGCGAAGAAGCGCTCATCCGACCACGGCCACAGCCAGCCGACGCCTTTACCGCCGGTGGTGACAGAATCCAGCAGACTGTGCGACAGCAGTGAAACCGTCAGGAATAGCCAGCAGCGAATCAATCCCGCCTTAAACCATCGTCGGCCAATCAAGACTCAGAGCAGCGGTACCACGAAGGCGAACAGCAGTGAGTGGGTAAATCCCCGGTGGCCAAACACATTGCCGTAGGCGACGCCGAACTTAAATGACAACACGTCGGCATCTGGCAGCATGGCCAGAACGACGCCAGCAAACAGTAATCGTGGGGGGATGACTTTAAGTCCGAGACCTAAGCCTAAACAGAGCGGAACGGCCGCGTGAGTAACGATAGTGGGCATGATGATCGCTTCGTGTTGAAAAACAACATGCTAACAGTTCACTGTGAAGCGGGGATGAAGTCATTATCTGAAAACGAGAGGGGGAAGTGGCCGGATACGGTGTTAACCTCATCCGGCACTTAGGGTCACGCCACGACGTTAATGCTGTGGCCTTCAAAGCTGACTGTCTGTCCGGCAACGATTTTGCAGCGTTTACGCGTTTCAACAACGCCATCGACCTTCACTAACCCTTCGCCAATAGCAATTTTTGCCTGGGCGCCGCTTTCGCTCCAGCCTTCCAGCTTCAGCAAATCGCAGAGTTCAACGTGTGGGTGTTTACCCAGTGAAAATGTGGCCATCTTAAACGTCCTTTACATCATGATATTCAACACACGCCTGCAGCGTGTTTTCGATAAGTGTGGCGACCGTCATTGGGCCTACGCCGCCGGGGACCGGCGTGATATATGACGCTCGTGCGGCCGCATCGTCAAAGACCACATCGCCAACAACCTTACCATTCTCCAGACGGTTGATGCCGACATCAATCACAATCGCACCTTCTTTGATCCACTCACCAGGAATAAAGCCCGGTTTACCGACGGCAACAATCAGCAGGTCAGCATTTTCTACGTGGCGGCGCAGATCTTTGGTGAATCGGTGGGTGACGGTGGTGGTGCAGCCAGCCAGCAGTAGCTCCATACTCATTGGGCGACCGACAATATTCGAGGCGCCAATGACCACGGCATTCAGACCGTAGGTATCGATGTTGTAACGCTCAAGCAGGGTAACAATACCGCGCGGAGTACATGGGCGCAGGCGCGGCGCGCGCTGGCACAGACGACCGACGTTATACGGGTGGAAACCGTCAACGTCTTTATCTGGTGCAATACGTTCCAGCACTTTCACGTTGTCGATACCCGCCGGCAACGGCAGCTGTACCAGGATACCGTCGATGGTGGTATCTGCATTGAGCGTATCGATCAGCTCAAGAAGCTCCGCCTCGCTGGTGGTTTCAGGCAGGTCATAGGAGCGGGAGACAAACCCCACTTCGTCACAGGCTTTGCGTTTACTCGCAACATAAATCTGCGAAGCCGGGTTGCTACCTACCAGCACAACAGCCAGGCCTGGGGCGCGTAATCCAGCCGCTAAACGCGCCTGAACTTTTTGAGCAACCTCAGAGCGCACCTGCTGCGCAATCGTTTTACCGTCAATAATCTTTGCTGCCATCAGAGAGAGAATTCCGTCTGTTACGTTAAACCGAAGGGGATGCCACTATTTTGTCAGAAGCGGGGCGTGCTGTCAGTTTTCGTTTGCGTTTTTACGTGTGATAGGGAGCACCGCGGTCCGCGAACGGGGTCAGTTCAGAGGCTGAAGTCCCCCGAATAATTAATGAGCATGCGAATTAAAATTAACGTGAATGAAACAATTCATCACCCTGGTGTTTTCAGGGGTAATGCGCCATAAACCAGTCTGTTACGTACCTTTATGGAAGGATTTAAGTAATATTCACCCAGATTTTTCTTAGGTCCCAATAAGAATTGGCCAGGGTCAATAAAAGGATTTGCAGGTATTTTTCATTAATTGAAATGTTTAATTTAACCCTGTGACGAATAGTCATATTCGCGAAGATTAATTAGTGAATCAAATACTCAGGAGAGTTGGGGTAAAAGGTTAGCTAAGGAAGGTGCGAATAAGCAGGTCATTTCTTCCCAAGCTGACTCGCTGATTAAAATTTCGCGGATCTGGGCCGATT
>NZ_JAOWGW010000054.1:0-91801 GCF_030332945.1 Citrobacter sp. Cpo037 | reverse complement strand
GTAAGCGTCAAGTCACTGCCGCCTGTGATTCCAGTCCCGGGATCGCTAGCTTAGAGCTCCGTCTAATTTAGAAGGAGCTCTGTTTATGGAAAATGCTGCCAACTGGCGAACTGAATCGCGTACCGTCTATTCCAGTGACTTCAAACTTCGGATGGTCGAACTGGCTTCACGACCAGATGCCAACGTCGCACAACTGGCGCGGGAACATGGCGTTGATAATAATCTCATTTTTAAGTGGCTACGCCTCTGGCAGAGAGAGGGGCGAATCTCTCGTCGAATGCCTGCAACTATCGTGGGGCCGGTGGTACCTCAATCTCTTCCGGCTTCTCCGACTCTGTTGTCCGTCGACGTTATCAACGACCCGTTGCCCGCCGCAGAGAATGACACTCTGTGTACGTTCTCCTCCGCTCACGCCAGCGCCACTTCCTGTCATGTTGAGTTCCGCCACGGCAAAATGACGCTGGAGAACCCGTCGTCAGAGTTGCTGACTGTGCTGATCCGCGAACTGACCGGGAGGACACAATGATATCCCTCCCGTCAGGCACCCGCATCTGGCTGGTCGCCGGGGCCACGGATATGCGTAAATCCTTCAACGGGCTGGGCGAACAGATACACCACGTTCTGGATGAGGATCCCTTCTCCGGCCATCTGTTTATCTTCCGGGGACGCCGTGGCGATACCGTGAAAATACTTTGGGCTGATGCTGATGGTCTGTGCCTGTTTATCAAACGCCTGGAAGAGGGACAGTTCGTCTGGCCTGCTGTACGCGACGGCAAAATCGCGATCACCCGCTCACAACTTGCCATGCTCCTTGATAAGCTGGACTGGCGCCAGCCAAAAATATCCCGCCTTAACTCACTGACAATGTTGTAAAAAAATCATAACCGCATTATAAAAGCGGTTATGAATCACGACTATCTCGCCCGTATCGCTGCGCTGGAAGACGCGCTTCGCCAGAAAGACAGTCAGCTCAGTCTCGTTGCAGAGACTGAGTCGTTCCTGCGTTCTGCACTGGCCCGCGCAGAAGAGAAAATAGAGAACGAAGAGCGCGAGATAGAGCATCTGCGGGCACAGATAGAAAAACTGCGTCGAATGTTGTTCGGTACCCGCTCCGAAAAACTTCGCCGACAGGTTGAAGAAGCCGAAGCCCTGCTGAAACAGCAGGAGCAGCAAAGCGATCGCTACAACGGACGGGAAGACGATCCGCAGGTACCTCGCCAGTTACGTCAGTCCCGCCATCGTCGCCCGTTACCGGCACACCTTCCCCGCGAGATACATCGGCTGGATCCTGCGGAAACCAGCTGTCCGGAATGCGGCAGCGGTATGGCGTACCTCAGCGAAGTCAGCGTGGAGCAGCTGGAACTGGTCTCCAGCGCCCTGAAAGTGATCCGCACGGTCAGGGTGAAAAAGGCCTGCACCCGATGTGACTGTATCGTTGAAGCACCTGCGCCATCACGTCCCATCGATCGGGGTATCGCCGGGCCGGGTCTGCTGGCCCGCGTGTTAACGGCCAAATACTGCGAACACCTGCCGCTGTATCGCCAGTGCGAAATCTTTGCCCGTCAGGGCGTGGATCTGAGCCGGGCTCTGCTCTCCAACTGGGTGGATGCATGTTGCCGGTTAATGGCCCCGCTGGATGAGGCCCTTTACCACTACGTGATGGACTGCCACAAACTGCATACGGATGACACTCCGGTTCCGGTGCTTGCACCGGGCAGAAAGAAGACGAAAACCGGGCGTATCTGGACGTATGTACGTGACGACAGAAGCGCAGGTTCATCAGATCCGCCAGCGGCATGGTTCGCCTTCTCGCCAGACCGGCAGGGAAAACATCCTCAGCAACACCTTCGCCACTATCATGGTGTGCTGCAGGCGGATGCCTTCGCAGGCTACGATCGGTTGTTCAGTCCGGAACGTGAAGGAGGGCCGCTGACAGAAGCCGCATGTTGGGCCCATGCCCGCCGAAAAATCCATGATGTCTATATAAGCACTCACACAGCGACAGCGGAAGAAGCCCTGAAACGTATCGGTGAGCTGTACGCGATAGAAGAAGAAATACGCGGCCTCACGACAGAAGAGCGTCTGGCAGCCAGACAATCGCAAAGCAAACCACTGCTGGCATCGCTGCATGAATGGCTGGTAGAAAAAAATGAGACGCTGTCGAAAAAGTCCCGTCTGGGCGAAGCGTTCGCTTATGTCCTGAACCAGTGGGATGCGCTGTGCTACTACTGTGAAGATGGCCTGGCAGAGCCTGATAACAACGCTGCCGAACGAGCCCTTCGTGCCGTCTGTCTTGGGAAAAAGAATTTTATCTTCTTCGGCAGCGACCACGGTGGTGAGCGCGGAGCCCTGCTGTACGGACTGATCGGGACGTGCAGGCTGAATGGTATCGATCCGGAAGCCTACCTTCGCCATATCCTGAGCGTACTGCCGGAGTGGCCCAGCAACAAAGTGGCCGAACTGCTGCCATGGAACGTGGTTCTTACCGATAAATAACCGTCAATACGGCGCTCACTTAACGCTTACGAACAAAACGGCCATCAACATCGAATACATGAAAGCCAGCATCCGTGCCAAGGTGGAGCACCCGTTTCGCATCATCAAGCGGCAGTTCGGCTTTGTGAAAGCCAGATACCGAGTTGCAGCATGAAGCTACAGAAGCTATGAAGGAAAAAGGTGAACATCAACTCGCTGAAATAAGAAAAGAGTGGGACAGGCTGCAGTGTAAATTGTTCTGGTAGAATTAACCGTAGTGATAACCGAAAAAAACAAAACGCATTCCTGATCTCATCATTGATTGAGCGGGTTTATCTAAAAAAGATACAGATATATATCATCATCCTGAACATATCCCATTAACGGCAGAACCCCATGGTTCTGCCGTTTTTGTTTTCATTTCAGAGGAGCAGTGATGAAAAAATCTGAAGGTTTTCAGTCGTTGCAGCAATCGCTTTCTGGCCTGCCGCAGTGGGTATCAGAGCGTATTCTGCAGCAGATAACGCAGTTAACCCACTACGAACCAGTGATTGGCATTATGGGCAAAACCGGGGCGGGAAAGAGTAGCTTGTGCAATGCCCTGTTTGCCGGTGAGGTGTCGCCGGTCAGCGATGTGGCGGCCTGTACCCGTGAACCTCTGCGCTTTCGTCTGCAGGTTGGCGAGCGCTATATGACGCTGGTGGACCTGCCCGGCGTGGGGGAAAGTGGTGCTCGCGATACTGAGTATGCCGGGCTGTACCGTGAACAGCTTCCCCGGCTCGACCTGGTACTGTGGCTGATTAAGGCTGATGATCGGGCACTGGCGGTGGATGAGCATTTTTACCGGCAGGTGATTGGTAAGGCATACCGGCATAAGGTGCTGTTTGTTATCAGCCAGTCGGACAAGGCTGAGCCCACCAGCGGAGGAGAACGATTATCCACAGAGCAGAAGCAAAACATCAGCCGCAAAATCTGCCTGCTGCATGAGTTGTTCCAGCCCGTGCATCCGGTGTGTGCCGTATCGGTCCGTCTGCAGTGGGGATTACGGGTGATGGCTGAGCGGATGATTAAGTGTCTGCCACGCGAGGCCAGCAGCCCGGTGGTGACGCAACTACAGCATCCCTTTCGCACGACGGTAGTCCAGGAGCAGGCCCGTAGCGATTTTGGTGAAACCGTCGGTGCCGTACTCGATAGCATCAGTGCCTTTCCCCTGATACCCGCCCCGGTGCGGGCCGTCATTCAGGCCGTGCGCACCACCGTGGTGTCAGTGGCCCGCGCCGTCTGGGATTTCTTCTTCTGAGCGTTTAATTCTTACCTGTTACTCCCTGAGCCCTGTCGCCTGTGCGACGGGGCTTTCTTTTATTGTTTTTCCCGTTATGAGGAGTCTGCTTATGACCCGTCTGGCTTCGCGCTTTGGCGCAGCAAACCTTATCCGTCGTGATCGTCCGTTAACCCGTGAAGAGCTGTTTCGCGTGGTGCCCAGCGTGTTCAGTGAGGACAAACACGAATCCCGCAGTCAACGTTATACCTATATTCCGACCATCTCCCTGCTGGACAGCCTGCAACGGGAAGGCTTCCAGCCGTTCTTTGCCTGTCAGACCCGGGTGCGTGACCCGGGTCGTCGGGAACACACAAAGCACATGTTGCGCCTGCGCCGGGAGGGACAGATTACCGGTAAACAGGTCCCGGAAATCATTCTGCTCAACTCGCATGACGGCACCAGTTCATATCAGATGCTGCCGGGATTATTTCGTGCGGTTTGTCAGAATGGGCTCGTCTGCGGCGAATCCTTTGGCGAGGTACGGGTGCCACACAAGGGGACGTGGTGAGTCAGGTGATAGAAGGGGCATATGAGGTACTGGGGATTTTTGACCGGGTGGAGGAAAAGCGGGATGCCATGCAGTCTCTGATGCTGTCGCCACCGGCACAACAGGCTCTGGCTCAGGCTGCACTGACGTACCGTTTCGGTGAGGACCACCAGCCGGTGACAGCACCTTAGGTGCTTTCCCCCCGGCGCTGGCAGGATGAGAGCAATGACCTGTGGACCACATACCAGCGTATTCAGGAGAACCTGATTAAGGGTGGGCTCAGTGGCCGGAGTGCAAAAGGCGGGCGAACGCATACCCGTGCCGTGCGCGGCATTGACGGCGACGTTAAGCTCAACCGGGCGCTATGGGTGATGGCGGAAGCTATGCTCTCCGGATTTGCGGCAAACGAATGTTAGCTCCGGCAGCGTACGGACATCCCCTGTCCGTTCGTTGATCGATTTCCAGGCAGGCTTTCCTTGATAAGGCTACGGAACCGCATTCTGATTGCATTCAGCATGCAGAAAAAATACCGCTTCCGCTGTCCGTATCCTGTCCGACCCTCTCGTTACACTAATCACTTAATTTTCAGTCCATTAACAGGGTGGAGAACGCCTCTCATGTCTCAGTCTGAGCGCCGCCATGAGCGCCTTGCGGTCCGGCTGTCGCTGATTATCAGCCGTCTTGTGGCGGGAGAAACGCTGATCATACAGACACTGGCCGCCGAATTTGGCGTGTCAGTGCGCACATTGCGTCGGGATTTTCGCGAGCGTCTGGCCTATCTCGATCTGGAATTCCGTAACGGGCAATGTCGTCTGCTGTCCGGCAGCCGTCAGAGGGAGCTGACGGTGCAGACCTTTGTCCGTCAGTCCGGTGTGGAGGCGCTTTTTCCGGATATAGACAACCAACTGGTCAACTCTCTGTTGAGCGCCAGCGAGTCTCCCTGCCTTATCTGGCACAGCACCAACGTCAGGATGCAAGCACGCCCTGAAGTGTTTACGCGACTGATTCGCGCCATCACAGAACACCGTCGGGTAACGCTACTGGCAGAGGGTCATCGTTGCACTGGTCTGGCTCCCTATCGACTGGTGTGCAGCGACGGCTGCTGGTACCTGACCGGTGAACATGAGGGACATATAACGGTTTTCACGCTGGGTGATATTCACACAGTCACATTCAACCCTGCGCTTTTTGTCCCGGATACACAGGTACGTAACCTGTTGTCACACCCAGATTTTCTTCGGGTTTTACCTCACTTTCAAACTTTCCATTCACTTTTCGTTGTCGGTGACGACGGTTTTTCACCCTTTAAGGAGCAAAAATGAAATTACTCACTGCAACCACGCTGGCGCTCAGCCTGTGCGTCGGAACAGTTTTGCCAGTAGCCGCTGAAAATATCGTGGGTACGGTTAAGGCCTGGCAGTACATGCAGGCAGATGGCTGGAAATCAGCTGATGGTCTGGACAATCATACCCTTAGCAACGCGCTGTATGGTGCCAGAGTGATCGATAATTATCCCTGGACCCGGCAATTCCTGCTACGTCAGGGATACAATGGAGGCTATTTTCTGGCCGATAAAAATACTAAAACGGTACGCAAACTGGCGCTCAAAACAGCCAGTGGTTCTTCCTCCGATTTGACATCTGTCTACCAGGGTGAGGGAAAGGCATGTGGTTTCGTTCTGATTGATACACAGGCTGCATTGCTTGACGAGGCGCAGCAGCGAGCGAGTGGAACTGATGACCCGGCAGAGACAGTGCGACTAGCCCGGACAAAATTTAAATCAAACACCCTGATGGTCGTGCCTGATAACTGCGTCAATCCCAAACAACAGGCCGCGCTGGAGACTAAGCGTTCTCAAAAAGACAGGGAGCTGCAGCAATGGGTGGCAAAGCAGAGCATGGCTGAACTCTGCCGCCGAACCGGTAACTGTTGAGGATCTGGTTACAGATGTTTTAACCGCGCCAGATGGCTTGCAGGTATATCTGGCGCAATCCGGTTCGCATTTATTCAGGAAGAAGACCATGCTGAAAATAGTGACCTCTGTTATCCCGGCTTTAATTCTCTCGCTCGCGGCTTTCAGCGCCGGTGCCGCGCAGCTTCCGGAAAGTCTGATGGATAAAGACAAACCCGGCCAGGAATACTGGTGCCAGGGTAATAACATCAACACTACAGTCTGCTCAATGGCCGATGTCAGTGATGACCGTAAGTTTGCCCTGATTCAGGACATGCCCGGTCCAGCCTGTGAAGATTTAAGTTTCGGGCTTATTGACCTGGTATTTAACACCGGACTTAACATCCCTTATGACGGCGGCGACTGCAAAGGGGATGTGAAGGCCGGGTTTGTGCGTGGCACAAAAGATAATGCCCTGTATGTAAAGATTGTCCGGGGCAGCAAAACTTTGCGCTTGTATAAGGTGCAAACAGGTTTCTGACTGAATCCGCACAACAACACTCTCTCAAAGCCCCTGACGCGTCTGCGTCAGGGGCTTTGTCTTTAAAGGTTATCAGAATGTCTGAACTTCAATTACTACCAACGGGACCTTTCACCCGACAGCAGGCCGAAGCTGTTACCAGCCGGTATCAAAACATCTCTATTGAAGATGACCAGCGCAGTCACTTCCGCCTGGTGGTTCGTGACGCTGAAGGTCGAATGGTCTGGCGGGCGTGGTGTTTTGAACCGGATGCCGGTGAAGGACTTAACCGCTATATCCGGCAGTATGGCATCCTCAGAGCATCCTCCTGCTGACCACACCCATTCATCATTCCTGCATACCCCCATACGCCAGCCATCGTCGCTGGCGTTTTTTATTGACGGAGAATATCCATGACGACAGAAACTCAATGCGAATTGATATCCGCTAATGAACCTCAATTAGACCTTACTGCAACACCAGTACCTGACGAACAACGCATCCGCTTCTGGCCACTGCACTTTGGCGCTATCCCGCAGTGGATAACGCTGGAACCCCGTATTTTCGCCTGGATGGATCGCTTCTGTTCGACCTATAGCGGTGGTATCTGGTCCTTTTACACCCTCAGCAATGGCGGGGCGTTTATGGCTCCCGAGTCTGACAATGATGAGACATGGCGTCTGTTTAATTGCCTGAACGGCAACGATGCCCAAATGAGTGCAGAAGCCGCAGGTATTGCTGTCTGCCTGATTGCGTACAGCCATCACGCCTGTCGCACCCAATGCGATGCCATGACTGAACACTATTACCGCCTGCGGGACTACGCCCTGCAGCATCCAGAGGCCCACGCCATTCTGCGTATTATCGACTGACCGAAGGAGCAACAGATGAAACAGCTTTCCTTTTTACCCGGCGAGATGACGCCACAGGACCGGCGTCTCATTCAGCGGGCGCTCAGGGCTCTGGACCGCCACCTGCATGAGCCCGGCGTGGCCTTCACCTCTACCCACGCCGTACGTGAATGGCTGCGACTGCATATGGCCGCGCTTGAGCGGGAAGAGTTCCGTGTGTTGTATCTGGACAACCAGAATCAGTTGATTGCCCATGAGACGCTCTTCACAGGCACGATTAACCGTACCGAGGTGCATCCCCGGGAAGTGGTAAAACGTGCCCTGTACTTCAACGCGGCGGCGGTGATACTCGCGCACAACCATCCCTCTGGTGAGACAACACCCAGCCAGGCTGACAAAACCCTCACGCAGCGACTGGTGCAGGTGCTTCAGCTGGTGGATATCCGCGTCCCTGACCACTTGATTGTCGGCGGCAGGCAAATCTATTCGTTCGCAGAACACGGTCTGCTGTGAGGTATGACATGAAAATTATCAGTAAACGCCGGGCAATGACGATATACCGCCAGCATCCTGAGTCCCGAATCTTTCGCTACTGCACCGGAAAATATCAGTGGCACGGTAGCGTCTGCCATTACACCGGCAGGGACGTTCCGGATATCACAGGAGTCCTGGCTGTGTACGCCGAACGCCGCCAGGACCGCAACGGGCCTTATGCCTGCCTGATGAGCATCACCCTAAACTGACAATAGTGGAGAACTGTAATGAGCAACATCACTTGGGGCTTGCAGCGCGATATCACGCCGCGCCTGGGAACACGTCTGGTGCAGGAGGGCAACCGGCTGCACTACCTAGCTGACCGGGCCAGTATCACCGGTAAGTTCAGTGACGCCGAATGCCAGAAGCTGGATGAAACATTCCCGCACTTTATCAGCCAGATGGAATCGATGCTGACCTCCGGTGAACTGAATCCCCTACACGTTCATTGCGTCACCCTGTACCACACCGGTTTTACCTGCGAAGCCGACACCCTCGGCAGTTGCGGCTACGTATACATCGCCATTTACCCCACTAAGCGCTAATTACTTTCACGAGAGCAAGCATGAAACCTCAATCTGCAGCAACTTCGCGGGCGGTAAAACCCTGCCTGTCACCCGTGGCTATCTGGCAAATTCTACTGACACGCCTGCTGGAACAACACTACGGCCTGACCCTGAACGACACGCCGTTCAGGGATGAATCCGTTATACAGGAACATATCGATGCAGGTATCACGCTGGCCAATGCCGTTAACTTTCTGGTGGAAAAATACGAGCTTGTTCGTATCGATCGCAGAAGGTTTAGTTGGCAGGAACAATCACCTTATCTTCGGGCAGCAGATATTCTGCGAGCACGGCAGGCAACTGGCTTGTTGCGGCAAAGCCGTAACAACGTAGTACGGTGAATATTGCGTACAACCTTCCTGATTTAAATTTCTGAGCTTTCTCCCTTGTTTACATATTGCATAATGCGCCTGCCATTACCCGGCGGGCGCGTTTGCTTTTTAAGGACAAAATGTCATGCAAACTAAAGCTGAAGTATTAACCGATCATAGCAAGCTGATTTGCTCGACCAGTATTGAACGCATAGTGACTGGCCGCGATGCCGCACTGAAACAGATAGAACAACTCATTCAGCAGCTTGATGCCATTTCACGGCTAACCTCAGAAATTGGCGGTGGCACAGCGCAAGACTGGGCGATGAAGGCCGGGCACCGTTACGATAGCTGGATGACCGAAAAGGTAGACAAAGCGCTGCCTTCCGTTACCCGCAATATTGACCGTAGTATCTGGCGAGACTTGATGTTGAAGTCTGGCATGATGGCCTTGATGGATGCTCAGGCCCGTGACCAGTGGCATAAGAACCTGGAGGAGGGGGATCTGCCCGCCATCAGCGAGGCAAATATCCTCAGTACTTTTGAGCAGCTACATCTGAACAAAATGGATGTGTTTGAGCGTGGCATTATCAATGTCTTCAAAGGGCTGTCGTGGGATTACAAAACCAATAGTCCCTGCAGCTTTGGTAAAAAGATCATCGTCAACAATCTGGTGACGCATAGCCGCTGGGGATTTAGTTTGAACTGGGGATGGCGGCGGGATCAATTAGCGGACCTGGAACGAATGTTATTTCTGCTGGATGGTAAACCGATACCCGATAACCGTGGCGATGTTACTACTCGATTGATGGAACATATTCGGGATAACCCTTCGAAGGATATTTACGAAGATGATTTTTTCAGTATACGTTACTTCCAGAAAGGAACCGCGCACATCACTTTTAAACGTATCGACCTGACAGAAAAGATGAATGATATCGTGGCGAAGCACTATCCGGGGATGCTGGCAGCGAGATGAAGAGGGCAGGGAGGCAATTCCTTACCTGACCCATTACCTGACCCGATTCGTATAAAACGAAAAAGGAGTCAGATGATTTCTCATCTAACTCCTTGTTTTATTTGGTGGCCCCTGCTGGACTTGAACCAGCGACCAAGCGATTATGAGTCGCCTGCTCTAACCACTGAGCTAAGGGGCCTTGGCGGTGGATTATAAAGTAACTCCGCGTTGCAATCCAGACATAAGCGTACGGATGCTGTTTTTATAAACAATGTATTTTCAGTCCGTTATACTTGTTCCCTTGATGTATTGTTCGGAGTAATTATGGTTAAGGACATACTGGCACCGGGGCTGCGGGTGGTATTTTGCGGCATCAATCCGGGGCTATCTTCCGCAGGTACAGGATTCCCCTTTGCACATCCCGCCAATCGCTTCTGGAAGGTCATCCATCAGGCGGGATTCACCGAGCGCCAGCTTAAACCTGAAGAGGCACAGCATCTGTTGGACTTTCGCTGCGGCGTGACTAAGTTTGTCGACAGACCAACGGTGCAAGCCAATGAAGTGAAGCTACAGGAGATGCGTAACGGTGGTCGTCTGCTCATTGAGAAAATAGAAGAGTATCAGCCAGCTGCGCTCGCTATCCTTGGGAAGCAGGCATTTGAGCAGGGGCTTAGCCAGCGTGGGGCGCAGTGGGGAAAACAGACGCTGACTATTGGCGCGACGCAAATATGGGTATTGCCGAATCCCAGCGGGTTAAGCCGGATCACGCTGGATAAACTGGTAGAGGCGTATCGGGAAGTGAATGACGCCCTGGTCAGGCGGGGACTATAAAGAAAAACGCCACCTTGCGGTGGCGTTTATGCTTATGCGGCGAGATTAATCGTCCAGGAAGCTACGCAGTACTTCAGAGCGGCTCGGGTGGCGCAATTTACGCAGCGCCTTCGCTTCGATCTGACGGATACGTTCGCGGGTAACGTCGAACTGTTTACCCACTTCTTCCAGCGTGTGGTCGGTGTTCATATCGATACCGAAACGCATACGCAGAACTTTCGCTTCACGGGCGGTCAGGCCAGCCAGAACGTCGTGCGTTGCGGCACGCAGGCTCTCGGTGGTCGCAGAGTCCAGCGGCAGCTCGAGGGTGGTATCCTCGATGAAATCACCCAGATGCGAATCTTCATCGTCGCCGATCGGCGTTTCCATGGAGATAGGTTCTTTAGCGATTTTCAGCACTTTACGGATCTTGTCTTCCGGCATCAGCATGCGCTCAGCCAGTTCTTCTGGCGTCGGCTCGCGGCCCATCTCTTGCAGCATCTGACGGGAGATACGGTTGAGCTTGTTGATAGTCTCAATCATATGTACCGGGATACGGATGGTACGCGCCTGATCCGCGATCGAACGGGTGATCGCCTGACGGATCCACCAGGTTGCATAGGTGGAGAACTTGTAACCACGACGGTATTCAAACTTATCAACCGCTTTCATCAGACCGATGTTACCTTCCTGAATCAGATCCAGGAACTGCAAGCCACGGTTGGTGTATTTTTTAGCGATAGAGATAACCAGACGTAAGTTCGCTTCAACCATCTCTTTTTTCGCACGGCGGGCTTTCGCTTCACCGATGGACATGCGACGGTTGATATCTTTAACCTGCTCGATGGTCAGGCCGGTTTCTTCTTCAATCTGCTGCAGTTTCTGCAGGCCGCGGTGAACGTCATCTGCAACGTCGTGCAGTTTTTCAGACCACGGTTTGTTCATCGCGATTGCCGCGTTGAACCAGGTTTCGCTGGTTTCGTTGCCAGTGAACAGGGTGATGAAGTTTTTCTTCGGCATTTTGCACTGCTCAACGCAGAGCTTCATGATCAGACGTTCCTGAGTACGCACGCGGTCCATCATGACGCGCATGCTGTTTACCAGGTAGTCGAACTGCTTCGGCACCAGGCGGAACTGTTTGAACACTTCGGACAGCTTCTGAATTTCTTCCTGCGCGGCAGCATGGCTGCGGCCTTTCGCTTTGATGGTGTCGCGAGTGATTTCGTACTGAGTACGCAGTTCACCGAATTTTTCACGCGCTAACTCAGGGTCGATGCTGTTGTCATCATCGCTGCTGTCGTCGTCGCCATCTTCTTCATCTTCGTCTTCATCGTCATCCATCTCTTCCTGAGAGAGTTCAGAACCGACGTGGGTCGCCGTTGGCGCCATGTCTTCTTCCGCGTTTGGATCGACAAAGCCAGTGATCAGATCGGAAAGACGTGCTTCTTCAGCTTCTACGCGATCGTACTGCTCAAGCAGGTAGGTGATAGCTTCCGGGTATTCGGCAACGGAGCATTGAACCTGGTTAATCCCGTCTTCGATGCGTTTAGCGATGTCGATTTCGCCTTCGCGGGTTAACAGTTCAACGGTACCCATTTCACGCATGTACATGCGGACCGGGTCAGTCGTACGACCGATTTCGGACTCAACGCTGGACAGAACCTGGGCAGCCGCTTCTTCCGCGTCTTCATCGGTGCTGTTGGAGGTTTCAGCAAGCAGCAGATCATCGGCATCAGGTGCTTCTTCCATCACCTGAATACCCATGTCATTGATCATTTGGATGATGTCTTCGATTTGATCTGAATCGACGATATCTTCCGGCAGATGGTCATTGACCTCGGCATAGGTCAGATAGCCTTGCTCCTTACCACGTTGGACAAGAAGCTTCAGCTGTGACTGCGGGTTTTGCTCCATAAGACGGTATCCACACTTAATTCGTTTGATTGGTGTTGGGCGGTAAAACCGCCAACGGCAAAACGAGGGCATACTTATATTTTGCCGCTGCCTCTCCGTGCGGCTGTCGGGGGCTTCCCGATCGATATTCGGCAGTTAAGCCGTTAAATACTTCATCTTTCACGTTGTCTCTGCGTTAGCTGCGTTCGTTACTCGGCTCATCCTGAGCCTCGCCCCTTACGGGGCCGCCGCAAGCAGCGTTCAAATCCGCTCCCGGCGGATTTGTCATCCTGGTCATGTACTTATGTACACTCCCAGGCGTTCGTTCACTTGCTGCCTTGATACAACGCGAATGATTTTGTCTTTGTTTTGTCTTTCTCTTATTTCTTGGCCAGTTCCTGGTTCAGTGTCCAGAGTTCCCGGCGTTCTTCGCTGCTTAAACCGTGTGTGCGCTCACGAGCTATCAACTCTTCCTGGCGCAGTTCAAGCATCGAATCAAACATATGGTTGAGTGAGTCGGTGAAGGTTTTTTCCGCGATATCTTTATCTGCTATATCGTCCCACATCGACAGTTTTTCAAGGGTCGCAGCATCATTTGTGCCACGGTAGTGTTCTAAAAGTTGCCCGGTGGTCAGACCTGGCTGAGCCAGACAAGTGTTGACCAGTTCTCTGAATAAGCCAAGTCCAGGCAGCTTATTACTATCCAGTGCGCCTAACGGTGGAACCAGCGGGGCGAGGCCCGGGTTCTGTACCAGCAACCCTATAAGTATACGCATGGTCGTACGTTTTAGCTGTGGAACAGGGCGGGAAGCCCCATTTTCTGCCAGTTTAGGCATTAAACGTTCAAGCTGGCTGTCATCCAGAATGCCGAGCTTGTTCCCCAACTCCTGTCGCAGGTAAATGCGCAACGTTTCGCCTGGTACCTGAGTAATCAACGGTAATGCCAGCGTACTGAGCTGCGCGCGTCCGTCCGGGGTACTCAAATCAACCTGCGGCAGCAGGCTGTTAAATAAAAACGCGGAGAGCGGCAGCGCCTGCTCCATCCGGGCTTCAAAGGCCTCTTTCCCTTCTTTACGCACCAGCGTATCGGGGTCTTCGCCGTCAGGTAAAAACATAAAGCGTAGCTGGCGTCCGTCTGTCATATAGGGCAGTGCGGTTTCCAGCGCGCGCCATGCTGCGTCACGTCCGGCACGGTCGCCGTCGTAACAGCAAATTACGTTGTTCGTCGCGCGGAACAACAGTTGGATGTGATCGGCGGTAGTTGACGTCCCAAGGGATGCCACGGCGTAGTTAATGCCGTATTGCGCCAGCGCCACCACATCCATATAGCCTTCTACCACTAACAGGCGCTGTGGATCGGCGTTATCCTGCTGGGCTTCATAAAGGCCATACAGCTGGCGACCTTTATGGAAAATATCGGTTTCCGGGGAGTTCAGATATTTCGGCAGGGCATCGCCCAGCACGCGTCCACCAAAACCAATGACCCGACCACGTTTGTCGCGGATGGGGAACATCACCCGTTCGCGGAAGCGATCGTAACTGCGTCCCTGATCGTTGGTGACCAACATCCCCGCATCGACCAGCGATTTGCGATTCTCAGCATTGCCGCCAAACCGTTTCAGGACGTTGTCCCAGCCGGGGGGCGCAAAACCAATAGCAAAACGGGTGATAACGTCGCTACTTAATCCTCGCTTTTCCAGGTACTGGCGCGCAGGGGTAGCGGCGGGCTGCATCAAAGACTGTTGATAAAAAGTGTTCAGGCCGTCCATCAATTGATAAAGGCTTTGCCGTTGATGGCGCTCTATCTGATTGGGGCCACTGCCTGCTTCATAGGGCACTTCAAGGTTATGCATTGCGGCCAGTTCTTCGACGGTTTCCACAAACTCGAGCTTGTCGTAGTTCATCAGAAAGTCGACGGCGTTGCCATGCGCGCCACACCCAAAGCAGTGATAAAACTGTTTTTCACCGTTTACGGTGAAAGAGGGGGTTTTTTCGTTATGGAACGGACAGCACGCGTGATAATTTTTGCCCTGCTTTTTCAGCTTTACCCGCGCGTCGATGAGATCGACGATGTCGGTTCTTGCCAGCAGGTCATTGATAAAAACGCGAGGAATTCGTCCAGCCATAAGCCCCTGTTTTTTGATGACTCATATACACAAAATCATTCAGGATGCATCAAGGCGGCAAGGAAGCGAATCCTCAGGAGCGTACAGCAGTACGTGACTGGGGTGAGCGACTGCAGCCAACACTGAGGCAGCTTGAATGATGACGTGTATAAACGAAAATAAGCCGCGCATTCCTTCCGGAAGCACGGCCTTACAACTACAACTCAGTCTGAATTGAGAGCTTTGGCTCTCAATGGATTAGTACAGACGAGTACGGCGTGCGTTTTCGCGAGCCAGTTTCTTCGCGTGACGTTTCACAGCAGAAGCTTTAGCGCGCTTACGTTCGGTAGTCGGTTTTTCATAGAACTCACGACGACGAACTTCCGCCAGAACACCTGCTTTTTCGCATGAACGCTTGAAGCGACGCAGTGCTACGTCGAACGGCTCGTTTTCACGTACTTTAATTACCGGCATGTAACTCTCACCTTTAATAAATTCGGTTTGCCGCTGGCATCAACGCCAGCTTATTTCAAAATGGTGCGGAATTTTACTGCAATTGCTGCTGCTTTGTAAAGCACCGACGCGATTTTGAAAGGGACTTTTATAAGGACAAGGAGTATACACGAGCGAAACTCCTGGGGCGAACAAAGTTTTACATCAACCCGCATTGGTCCTACACTGCGCGGTAATAAAGCGAGGTAAAACAAGTCATGCGTGTACTGGGTATTGAAACATCCTGCGATGAAACCGGCATCGCCATTTACGACGATGAAAAAGGTCTTTTAGCCAACCAATTGTATAGTCAGGTGAAATTACATGCTGACTACGGCGGCGTAGTGCCAGAACTGGCCTCGCGCGATCACGTACGTAAAACCGTACCGTTGATCCAGGCCGCGCTGAAAGAAGCGGGACTGACGGCAAAAGAGATCGATGCGGTGGCGTATACCGCAGGTCCTGGTCTGGTTGGTGCGCTGCTGGTTGGCGCTACCGTAGGACGTTCGCTGGCGTTCGCCTGGGGCGTACCGGCAATTCCTGTGCACCACATGGAAGGGCATCTGCTGGCGCCAATGCTGGAAGATAATCCCCCTGCGTTCCCGTTCGTCGCGCTGCTGGTTTCCGGCGGTCACACTCAGTTGATCAGCGTCACCGGTATCGGTCAGTATGAATTGCTGGGCGAATCGATTGATGATGCTGCCGGTGAAGCGTTTGACAAAACCGCCAAGCTGCTGGGGCTGGATTATCCTGGCGGCCCAATGTTGTCAAAGCTGGCATCACAAGGTGTTGAAAAACGCTTTGTCTTCCCGCGTCCGATGACTGACCGTCCGGGGTTGGATTTCAGCTTCTCCGGCTTGAAAACCTTTGCCGCGAATACCATTCGTAATAACGAAAATGACGATCAGACCCGCGCTGATATCGCCCGTGCGTTTGAAGACGCGGTAGTTGATACGCTGATGATCAAGTGCAAACGCGCGCTGGATCAAACCGGTTTTAAACGTCTGGTGATGGCGGGGGGCGTGAGTGCGAACCGTACGCTGCGCGCAAAACTGGCCGAGATGATGCAAAAACGTCGTGGCGAAGTGTTTTACGCGCGTCCGGAATTTTGTACCGATAACGGGGCGATGATCGCCTACGCGGGCATGGTGCGCTTTAAAGCGGGTGCAACGGCGGATCTTGGCGTGACCGTGCGTCCACGCTGGCCGCTGGCGGAATTACCGGCAGCATAAGTTTTTTTGCCCGGTGGCGCTGCGTTTACCGGGCTTATAAAACCGTAGGCCGGGTCAGGCGAATCCGCCGCCCGGCGATAGCTCTCACTACATCCGCAACATTCCTTTCTCTTCCAGAAACGCGATAATTTTTTCCAGGCCTTCTCCAGATTTTAAATTACTAAACGTCCATGGACGCTCGCCGCGCATGCGCAAGGTATCGCGCTCCATCACCTCCAGCGATGCGCCGACGTAAGGGGCCAGATCGGTTTTATTGATCACCAGAAAATCGGATTTGGTGATCCCCGGACCACCTTTACGCGGGATCTTCTCGCCTTCAGCAACATCGATCACATAGATCGTCAGATCCGCGAGTTCCGGGCTGAAGGTGGCGCTCAGGTTATCGCCGCCGCTTTCCACAAAAATCAGATCCAGATTACCGAATTTCTCGCTCAGCGCTTCTACGGCGGCCAGATTCATCGACGCATCTTCGCGGATGGCGGTATGCGGGCAGCCACCGGTTTCCACGCCGACGATCCTCTCTGGCTCCAGCGCGCCCGCCTCGGTGAGAATGCGCTGATCTTCTTTGGTGTAGATATCGTTGGTCACCACCGCCAATTGATAGCTGCTGCGCATGGCTTTGCATAGCGCTTCCAGCAGCGCCGTTTTGCCCGAGCCAACCGGGCCGCCAACGCCCACGCGCAGGGGATGCTTGTAGTTACTCATTTTTTCTCCTCAGGAGCGGAATAATCGGGAATATTGGGTTTCATGCCGGGCAGACGCGATAGCGGCCAACGGCGTTGCGGAGCCGAGGCTGGTGTCAGGACACGTCAGCGCCTGTGCCAAACCCTGCGCATAGCGATCGCAGAGCGCAATAATCAAACGCTGGGCCGCCTGTTGTCCAAAAGGAACCAGCTTGACGCCAGCCATGACAGCGCTCTCAATCCAGCTGTAGCCGAGGCTTAACGCCAGCTCCGTCAGCGGAATTTTCCAGCGTACGCCCAGCCAGGCCATGCCGCAGAGTTGGCTGTCGACAAAGAGGGTGCGCCATTCTCGCGAGCAATCCGACTCCCAGTCGGTGACCAGCCGCGTAAACGCTGCACCCCGACTGCGTTCTTCATCCCGCAGTTCGCGGGTTTCGCGACAGGCCAGCAGGTAAGCGCTCCAGCGGCGTGCTGCGTCGAGATCGTCCAGCTCGCAGGCGCGATACAGTCTCGCCAGCAGCGGTAGGTCAACGGTAAAAAAGTTTTGCTCCATCTGCTGGATTTGCCAGGCAGAGAAGTCATCGACGCTTTTCACCCAGCCGATTTCCACCGCCCACTCCAGACCCTGGGACCAGGTAAACGACCCCACCGGGAGCGCGCTGCTGGCGAGCTGCATCAGACGTAGCTGTTGGCTGTTATGCATCAGTGCGCATGGCCGTGGTGATGCCCGTGTGATTCACTGGCATAAGCGCCTGCTTCAGGTTCAAACGGCAACTGGGCGAAGGTCACCTCAAGGTTGAACTGGCGCAGCATGTCGTCCAGCACATGATCGTGGTGGTAACGCAGTTCGTCCGGCAGGATTTGCAGCGGAACGTGGCGATTACCGAGGTGATAACAGGCTTTGGCGAGCAGGAAAGGATCGGCGCAGCGCACCACGGAAACCGACTCCGGTGCGGCGATCACTTCGATCACTTCGCTGCCATCTTCGGTACTTAGCAGATCGCCACCGCGCAGCAGCAAACCACGCGGTAGCATTAGCCCGGCTTCGCGACCGTCGTTCAGTGCTACCCTGGCGCGACTTTTTACCCGGACATCAATGGGCAGCGTGACGCTTGCAGTAACGCGGTGAGCGTGGTCAAGGCGTTGGGTCAGATAGATCATCGTCACTCCTCAAAACAGAAAATAGCGTTGCGCCATCGGCAAAACATCTGCCGGTTCGCTGGTGATAAGTTCGCCATCAATACGCACCTCGTAAGTCTGAGCATCGACGGTGATATTGGGTTGCAGGCCGTTGTGGATCATGTCGACCTTTTTCACCGTCCGACAGCCTTTGACGACGGCGATAGCGCTTTGCAGATTGAGCTGCTGCGGGATGTTTTGCGCGTCAGCGGCCTGCGAAATAAAGGTCAGCCGGGTGTGGTGCCGCGCCGCGCCAAGCGCGCCGAACATCATGCGATAATGCACCGGCTGCGGGGTGGGGATCGAGGCGTTGATATCGCCCATTGGTGCGCAGGCAATCATCCCGCCCTTGACGATCGTCGCCGGTTTTACGCCAAAAAAGGCGGGCGACCACAGCACCAGATCGGCCAGTTTGCCAGGCTCAACGGAGCCGACTTCATGGGCGATACCGTGGGTTAATGCCGGGTTGATGGTGTATTTGGCGACGTAGCGTTTAACGCGCAGGTTGTCGTTGTCACCGGTTTCTTCTGCCAACGGGCCACGCTGAACCTTCATACGGTGCGCCACCTGCCAGGTACGCAGGATCACTTCGCCCACTCGCCCCATCGCCTGTGAATCGGACGAGGTCAGGGAAAACGCGCCAATGTCATGCAGCACATCTTCGGCAGCGATTGTTTCCCGGCGAATGCGGGATTCGGCAAAGGCCACGTCTTCGGCGATATCCGGATCGAGGTGGTGGCAAACCATCAGCATGTCGAGATGCTCGTCGATAGTGTTGACGGTATAGGGCAGCGTCGGATTCGTGGAGGAGGGCAGAATATTCGGATGCGCGCAGGCGGTGATGATATCCGGCGCATGGCCGCCGCCCGCGCCTTCGGTGTGAAAGGTATGAATGGTGCGATCGCCAATTGCCGCCAGCGTATCTTCAACGAAACCGGACTCATTGAGCGTATCGCTGTGCAACGCGACCTGGATGTCCATCTCGTCGGCCACGGTCAGCGCGCAGTCGATAGCGGCAGGCGTGGCGCCCCAGTCTTCATGGATTTTCAGGCCAATTGCGCCCGCGCTGATTTGCTCGCGCAGGGCGTCTGGATTTGAGCCATTGCCTTTACCCAGCAAACCAATGTTAACCGGCAACGTGTCTGCCGCCTGCAGCATACGCGCGATGTACCACGGACCCGGCGTACAGGTGGTGGCGTGAGTGCCTGCCGCCGGACCGGTACCGCCGCCGATCATCGTCGTCACGCCAGAAACCAGCGCCTCCTGCGCCTGCTGTGGGCAGATCCAGTGAATATGCGTATCCACGCCGCCCGCGGTGACGATCTTGCCTTCCCCGGCAATGACTTCAGTTCCTACGCCTATCGGGATCGTCACGTTGGGTTGAATATCGGGATTACCTGCTTTGCCGATGGCGAAGATCCTGCCGTTTTTGATGCCGATATCCGCTTTCACGATCCCCCAGTGATCGACGATAAGCGCGTTGGTGATCACCAGATCCACGCATGTATCGGCGCGCATTTGTCCCTGGCCCATGCCGTCGCGGATCACTTTTCCGCCGCCGAATTTGACCTCTTCCCCGTAGGTGGTGAAGTCTTGTTCCACCTCGATCCACAGGTCGGTATCCGCCAGGCGCACTTTATCGCCGGTGGTTGGGCCAAACATGTCGGCGTACGCCTGCCGGGAAATGTCACTCATTATCTGCCTCCAGTGCGCCCATCACTTCGCTGCGAAAACCCACGATCCTTTGTGCACCAGCAACGCGCACCAGTTCGACTTCGCGTTTTTGTCCCGGCTCAAAACGCACCGCTGTGCCCGCGGCAATGTTCAGACGAAAGCCGCGTGCGGCCAGCCTGTCAAAGCGCAGCGCCGGGTTCACTTCGTAAAAGTGATAGTGCGATCCCACCTGTATGGGTCTGTCGCCATGATTTTCCACCACGATCGTGCAGATCTCCCGCCCTTGATTAAGCGCAATATTGCCTTTTGCGATCTGATATTCACCTGGGATCATTGCTGCTCCTTAGACGATCGGGTTGTGGACAGTGACCAGCTTCGATCCGTCCGGAAATGTGGCTTCAACCTGAATATCCGGGATCATCTCCGGTACGCCTTCCATCACCTGATCGCGGCGCAGGACGTGACGCCCGTCTTCCATCAGCGCGGCCACGGTTTGCCCGTCCCGTGCCCCTTCCATGATGAAAGCGCTAATCAGCGCCACCGATTCCGGGTAGTTCAGCTTCAGCCCGCGGGCCAGGCGACGTTCCGCCACCAGCGCGGCGGTAAACAGCAACAGCTTGTCTTTTTCTCTGGAGGTCAGTTCCATTAGGGTTCTCTTAGGTTTGCCAGATGCGCGGGAGTACGGGCGCTTTGTGTGTCAGCAGTGGGCGCAGAAATTGCCAGATGTCACGCATAACGCGCTGAACAATCAGGTTGTCGTCAGCAAGAAAACGGATTGTCAGCAGTGAATCGTTAAGCGTTGCCCCGGCGTAATCGCCAAGCGCCGTAAGCCGCTCGCGCGTGCCCTCCAGCATGTGTTCGCTGGCCGGATAACACAGCAACGTGCCGACCCAGGGATGATGCGCAACGCCGCTCAGATTCCCCTCCTGCAACTGCAAGCGTTCTATCAGCAGTGGCTGCCCATCTCGCCACACTTCCAGGCGGTTTTGCAGCGTGCCGTAACTGAAGGTCTCCTGCATAACCGGTCGGCCAAGACACAGCAGATCCCAGGCCAGCAGGCGGCTTGCGGATGTCAGATGAAAGACGGTCTGAATAGCGGCGTTGGCACCGGGAAAGAGGATCGTATCCTGCGGCAGCCACTCCAGCGTCGCACGAGGCGCGAGGGTAAAATGCTGGCGCAGCAATGCCTGCGGTCCGCGGCTGCGGTAAAACTTTCCCGCACCAGGCTGGGTGATTAACGCGTGGCTGTTTTCGTCGAGCGTTACGGCGATATGGAGCTCATCTCCGCCGACGATCCCCGCCGGTGGATGAAGCAAATAGAGATGGCAAACGTCCTCTTCCGGGTAAAACGGGCGCTGAACCGTCAATGGACCATGATGACGCGCCGAGGCGAGCACCGTTTTATGCCCGGTGCAGGTAAAATGCAGAGCCAGTTCGGCCTGCCAGCCCCGTGTGAGTGTCTCGTGCGCAACCGTGTCCAGAGCGTTTCCCCTATCAGCATGAGGGTGTTTGCATACAAAAAAGTATGCCTCAGCGCATCGGGAAATCGATCATATGAGAAGCTTATGGATAAAGGGGCGACAATACGTCGCCCCACCAGGGTTTTACAGTAAAACGAGGGGCATCCAGACCAGACCGGTAATCACCAGCAGCACGAGGAAAATCAGGCCAAAAATAGCACCGAGTCGCCAGTAATCCACCGTTGGCAAATAGCCGCTGCCGTAGTAGATAGGGCTAGGGCCGGTGGCGTACGGGGTCAGAATGCTGCCCAGACCAATGGCGGCGCCGACCATCAGGCAGAAGACCGGTAGCGGGATTTCCGGCATCGCCAGCGCGGCGGCAATCATCATCGGCGCGAGGGCGGAGGTATAGGCCGTGGCGCTGGCAAAGAAGTAACGCAGCAGATAGAACACCACGATCAGCGCTACCATCACCATCATCGGCGAATAGCCACTCAGCCCGTTTGCCAGCAGCTTGCCGAACCAGGTAATAAAACCGGTGTTATTGAGCCCGGTGGCCAGCGTGATCAGTGAGGCCAGCCAGAAAAAGACGTTCCACGCGGCTTTATTGCTGACGATGTCATCCCAGCTAATGATGCGCAATACCAGCATCAACGCTACCACGCTGTATCCGACCATCGCGGCGTCAATATAGTCACCGCCGAAGATCCACAGCACCAGCGCGCCGACCATCAGCACCAGCATCTTTTTCTCGCGAGCGCAGAGCGGTCCCATCGCTTTTAGCTCCGCATCCGCCCAGCGTGGCACCTGATCGCCGGATTTCAGCACCGGTGGATATAACACGTACGCCAGCCACGGCACGATCAGCACCAGTAAAATGCTCAGCGGCAGCATGCCTAAGAACCAGTCCCCCCAGCTCAGCGCGGTGTGGGACGCGCCTTTCATCAGACCGATCAACAGCAGGTTCGGCGCCATTGCCGTTAAGAAAATAGCGCTGGTAACGCAGTCAGCGACAATGCCCATCCACATGATGTACGAGCCAATAGAGCGTGAACTGGCGCTATTGGGTTGTGAGTTATACAGCGGCGGCAGGTTGCGGATAATCGGGTAGATTATTCCGGCCCCACGGGCGGAGTTGGAAGGTGTGACGGGAGCGAGGATAAGTTCGGAGAACATCACCGCATAGCCGAGAAACAGCGTCCTATGCCCCATCTTTTTCACCAGCATCAGCGCGATTCGCCGACCGAGTCCGGTTTTCTCATAGCCCGTGCCAAACATAAAGGCCGCGAAGATCAGCCAGATAACCGAGTTTGAAAAGCCAGATACCGCCCACGACAGCGATTTGGCGGTAAATTTAAAACTGTCCTGCGCGAGTTGCTCCGGGCTGAACAGCAGCCATGGAGAAAGGACGGCGATGATCGAAATGCCAATCATCGCCACTACCGCGCCCGGTACAGGTTCCAGAATAAGCCCGACAATCACACCGGTAAAGACGGCAAAATAGAGCCAGGTGTGGCTCTCAAGACCGGTGGGGACGGGTAGAACAGCAATAATGGCGATGACCACCAGCGGAGCCAGGTATCGCCACCAACCAGCTAAAGGTGCCATTGTTGTATCCCTACGAAAGGGGAGAGGCGTGGCGCCTCTCCGGGAGGGTTATTTGATGTAATGCACGTGCTCGCAGATTTCATCGACGATAGGGTCGCGACGTTCAGCGAACAGCTTTTTGTTTTCAGCGATCAGGTTATTGCCGTGGGTATCGATGGAAACGATCAGCGGGCCGAACTCTTTTACCCGACACACCCACAGGGACTCCGGCATGCCGAGTTCCGTCCAGTGCACCTCTTCGATCTCCTCAACCTGGGTTGCCGCCACGACCGCGCAGCCTGCCGGGAAGATGACGTGCAGCGCTTTAAACTGCTTGCAACCTTCTTCCGTCAGCGGTCCCATGCCGCCCTTGCCGACCACCAGTTTGACGCCAGTCTGTTCGATAAAGTCTTTCTCAAACGCTTCCATACGCATGCTGGTGGTTGGGCCGACGGAAACCATTTCCCATTCTTCACCGTTCTTACGTACGATCGGGCCTGCGTGGAAAATGGCTTTGCCGTTCAGGTCATAAGGAATCGGGCGCTTCAGTTCGATCAGGCGGCGGTGGCAAACGTCACGGCAGGTCACCAGCGTACCGGTTAGGTAAATGACATCGCCAACGCGAATGTCTGCCAGATCTTCGGCTTTGATCGGGGTTGTGAGGATCTTTTTCATAACGCGCTCCGGGTGTGAGACAGGTTTTCGAAGGAGAGGTCAGCATGAACCAACAGCGTGCCGCGACGGTGGGCCCAGCAGCCAGTAGAGACGGCAACGCCGATAGTCGACGGGTGGCGCGCGGCGGATTCGATATGCACGCCCATCACCGAGCTATTACCGGTCAATCCTTGCGGACCAATGCCCAGACGGTTAAGTCCTTCTTCCAGACGCAGTTCCAGTTCGGCCGCTTTCGGATTCGGATGACGTGAGCCGATAGGGCGCAGCACCGCTTTACGAGAAAGAACGGCGGCGGTTTCTACGGAGGTGGCAATACCTACGCCCACCAGCACTGGCGGACAGGCGTTGACTGCCAGCGTGGAGATATTTTCAAAAACAAATTTCACCACACCTTCGTAGCCCTCAGAAGGCATTAACACTTTCGAGCGTCCCGGCAGCGTACAGCCGCCACCTGCCATGTAGACTTCGATTTCCGCGTCATCGTTATCAGGGATGATGTCCCAGGTGACCCACGGCACACCGGTACCGGTATTTTTGCCGGTATTCACTTCGTCAAAAATCTCGACCGCGTTATGGCGCAGCGGCGCTTTTACCGTGGCGTCTTCAACGGCCTGCTTCAGAATGCTTTGCAGTTCGCCGAGGAGCGGAAAACGGGAACCGACCTTCACGAAAAACATAATCTCGCCGGTGTCCTGACAGGCTGGGCGGTTCAGGTCGATAGCTTTCTGCATGTTGTCAAACATGGTGTGGTAGATGATTTTACCCATCGGCGAGGTTTCGCCTTCACGCAGCTGTTTTAATTTATCCACGACGTCATCGGGCATGCGGGTAGAAATCATGGCGGTAAAATCAGCGACAATGTTCGTCAGCGTATTTATCGCATTTTGGTTATTTTGATTGCTCATCTTGTTAACTCCAGTTCTTTTATTTATCTGGAAATAAATTCTCCGCCACAAACTACCACTAAAAATGTGGATTAATATTATTTGCCACTGTGAATATCTAATTAACAGTTCGTGAATGATGTCCGGATAAGGCAATAAAAATTGCGCAAAGGCAGGGTTTAAGACGCATGAGAGAATTACACTGCGGTGAACAACATTACGGATAGACCGATCATGCTGAACACATATCCCCTTGCGAAAGACCTGCAGGTGTTGGTTGAAATTGTGCATAGCGGCAGCTTCAGCGCCGCCGCCGCGACGCTGGGGCAAACGCCGGCGTTTGTGACAAAACGCATTCAGATCCTAGAGTCCACGCTGGGGACGACGCTGCTAAGCCGCTCTGCGCGTAGTGTAGCGCTCACGGAGAGTGGTCAACGTTGCTATGAACATGCGCAGGCGATCCTCGCGGGCTATCAGCATCTGGTCGATGACGTCACGCAACTCAAAACGCGCCCGGCAGGGATGATTCGTATCGGCTGTAGTTTTGGCTTTGGGCGCAGTTATATTGCACCGGCAATTACCGAATTGATGCATAGCTACCCTGAATTACAGGTGCATTTTGAGCTTTACGATCGGCAAATTGATTTGGCGCAGGATAATATCGATTTGGATATTCGTATTAATGACGAGATACCGGATTATTATATTGCGCATTTGTTAACGAAAAACAAAAGAATATTGTGTGCGGCCCCACCGTACTTACAAAAATACGGTGAGCCGATGACGTTACAGGAATTAAGTCGTCATGATTGTCTGGTCACTAAAGAACGCGATATGACTCACGGGGTGTGGGAACTGGACAATGGTCAGGAGAAAAAGTCGGTCAAGGTGGCGGGACATCTTTCCTCTAACAGCGGTGAGATTGTGTTGCAGTGGGCGCTACAGGGAAAAGGGATTATGTTGCGTTCCGAATGGGATGTGCAGCCTTTTCTGGCCAGCGGTGAACTGGTGCGTGTGCTGCCGGACTATGCGCAGAGCGCTAATATCTGGGCGGTTTATCAGGAGCCTCTGTATCGCAGCGTGAAGCTGCGCGTGTGCGTGGAATTTCTGGCGATGTGGTGTCAGAACCGATTAGGCAAGCCAGTGGAGGGGTATCACATCCCCCACGCCGGATAAGACGCCGTTGCGTCGCTATCCGACAATAAAATCACTCGGGGTCTCGTTCGCGTTTTTTCTTCAGCTTGGTCCAGATCTTCGGCTCCTGACGACGCCACAGACGCTGAATGTTGTCATGGTGACGAAGCAGAATTAAGCACGACAGCATGGACACCGGAAAAGTGAACTGGGGATTGAACCACCAGACGTAAAAAGGGGCGATTAGCGCGCTGACGATAGCGCCTAACGACGAGTAGCCGCTTAATAAGACGGTCAGCAGCCAGGTCCCGGCCATCACGCCGGTTAAGTCCCAACCAATCGGCGCAATCGCGCCAAAAGCGGTGGCAACGCCTTTCCCACCTTTAAAGCCGAAGAATACCGGCCAAATGTGGCCCAGACAGGCGGCGATTGCGATCAATCCCAGCCAGAAGGGGCTGACGCCTAGCGCATAGGCCCCCCAGACGGGTAACATACCTTTCAGGACGTCGAAAATCAGCACCGCGACGGCGGCTCCCTTGCCACCGATGCGCAGCACGTTTGTCGCGCCCGGATTCCCAGAGCCGCTGTCGCGCGGGTCCGGCAATCCAGCAAGGCGGCATACCAGAATAGCACTGGAAATTGAGCCACAGAGGTACGCGAAGATAATCATTCCAGGCGCGATTGCACTCATAAGCTGTTCCGTTTTGAAAATGTCGTGTAAAACGCTACTTCTGTGGATAATACGCATATTTCGCCGGAAGTGGTATCCGGGTTAGCCAAAAAGCAGGCAGGTCGTGATGGATATTGTATTTATAGAGCAACTTTCTGTAATCACCACTATTGGTGTTTACGACTGGGAACAAACGATCGAACAACAGTTGGTGTTCGATATCGAAATGGCATGGGATAACCGCAAATCGGCTAAAAGCGATGATGTGGCTGATTGCCTGAGCTATGCTGATATTGCTCAAACGGTTGTTAATCATGTGGAAGGTGGGCGCTTTGCGCTGGTAGAACGGGTTGCGGAAGAGGTGGCGGATCTGCTGCTTAGCCGCTTTAATTCTCCCTGGGTACGGATCAAACTCAGTAAACCTGGCGCGGTAGCCCGTGCGGCGAACGTCGGGGTTATCATTGAGCGTGGCAATAATCTGAAAGAAAATAATTAATTTAATAATTTCTAAAACAAACGGGTATAAAAGGGTCCTTTCGTCGGCTCTTTTTTGCCGTGGTTTCTCTATCTAGGGGTTTATTAATGAGTGATATGCACTCGCTGCTGGTAGCGGCAATTTTGGGTGTGGTCGAAGGATTGACGGAATTTTTACCCGTTTCCAGTACCGGCCATATGATTATTGTTGGCCACCTGTTGGGTTTTGAGGGTGACACTGCAAAAACATTCGAAGTGGTTATCCAGTTAGGTTCTATCCTAGCCGTAGTGGTCATGTTCTGGCGACGTCTGTTTGGCCTGATCGGTATTCACTTCGGCAAGGCTCCGCATGAAGGCACTGGCAAAGGTCGACTGACGCTGGGACATATCCTGTTGGGGATGATTCCAGCCGTGGTACTGGGGCTAATCTTCCACGACACTATCAAATCGCTGTTTAACCCGATCAACGTGATGTATGCGCTGGTGGTGGGTGGTGTACTGCTGATTGCCGCAGAATGCCTGAAGCCGAAGGAGCCGCGTGCGCCGGGGCTGGATGATATGACCTATCGCCAGGCGTTTATGATTGGCTGTTTCCAGTGTCTGGCGCTGTGGCCGGGTTTTTCTCGCTCCGGGGCGACGATTTCTGGCGGCATGCTGATGGGCGTGAGTCGTTACGCGGCCTCGGAATTCTCCTTCCTACTGGCTGTGCCGATGATGATGGGCGCGACGGCGCTGGATCTCTACAAGAGCTGGTCTTTCCTCAGCGCATCAGATATCCCGATGTTTGCAGTCGGATTTGTGACGGCGTTTATCGTGGCGCTGGTGGCGATCAAAACCTTCCTGCAACTGATTAAACGCATCTCGTTCATTCCGTTTGCGATTTACCGCTTTATTGTGGCGGCTGCCGTTTACGTCGTGTTCTTCTGATGACTTACCGTGGTGCCGGATGGCGGCGTTCTGCCTTATCCGGCCTACGGGTTATATCCGTGTCGAACCTATAGGCCGGATAAGCACAGCGCATTCGGCAACGCAGTGTCTACGCTTTCGGGCAACGCTGCTCCTTCCAACTGGCTACCGCCGCGATGCGACGCCGGGTCAGTTCTTCACGAATTGCCTGACCTTTGAATCCAGCTTCAACCACGTCTTTCGTTGGCACCGCCTGCGCAACCTGCCAGGCTTCGCGCAACAGCCTGCCTTGCGGATAATCTGCCGCTTCAAAACCGGTTCGCCCACGCACATCAGCCTCGCTGGTGAGGGCGATTTGCTCCACGCGCTGCGGTTTGCGCCAGGCATCTATGGAATCAAACAGCTTAACGATGGTTTTTGGCTGCAGGATCGGGAAGGTATGAATGAGGTCGTGGAACTCGGAAACCAGTTTGGCTAAATCACGGATGTCATTCGGTACGCGCAGGCGCTGGCACAGTTGTTCGACAAGCTTAACACCCGCCGGACCGTGGCCGTGATGGCGCGGCCACAGCGCTTTAGGCGTCAATGCTTTGCCAAGATCGTGGCACAGCGTAGCAAAACGCACGTCGACTTCCGGACTTAACATGGCTGCCATCGACAGCGTCATCAGCGTATGAATACCGGTGTCGATTTCCGGATGCCACTGCGCGGGGGCAGGAACGCCAAACAAAGCATCTACTTCCGGAAACAGGACGCGCAGTGCGTCGCAGTCGCGCAGGACCTGAAAAAATATCTGTGGGTTACGGGTGGTTAATGCGCCTTCGGTTTCTTTCCACACCCGCTCTGGTGTCAGATGCTCCAGTTCACCAGCGATGGTCATGTCACGCATCAGCGTCATGGTTTCTTCAGCGATACGAAAACCGAGGTGCGCATAGCGGGCAGCAAAACGCGCCACGCGCAGCACGCGCAGCGGATCTTCGCTAAAGGCAGATGAAACATGGCGCAGCAGACGGTTTTCCAGATCGTCGCGTCCGTTATACGGGTCGATAATCTCCCCGTTGTCATCGCGGGCCATTGCGTTGATGGTCAGGTCACGACGCTGAAGATCGGCCTCCAGCGTGACATCTGCGGCGGCATAGCAGGTGAATCCGGTGTACCCCGAGCCTGACTTACGTTCGGTACGCGCCAGCGCATACTCTTCGCGGGTTTGCGGATGCAGAAACACGGGAAAATCGCGGCCTACCTGCTGGTAGCCCGCGTCGAGCATTTCTTGCGGCGTGGCGCCAACAACAACCCAATCTTTATCTTTAATCGGTAGCCCTAATAACGCATCCCGAACAGCACCACCGACCAGATAAATCTTCACGCCACTTTCCTTTTGAAAACTATGATCCCTTAATCATATGTCAGTGTGGCGGAGAAGGCGATTCAGTTCATCCAGCGATCTTTGCGTTTACGGCTTGGGATCATGTGTGGCAGAACCAGGCCGAGCAGCAGACCAAGACCCAACACGCCGCCACCGTACATAAACCACTGCATGATGATGGTGCGCTGTTTGTCATCAAGCTGAAGGTTGGCTGCGCTGACCTTCTTTTGCGCCACGATAAGCTCGTTTTTCAGCTTCTGGTTTTCTTGTTTCAGCCCGTCGATCACGCTGTCGCTTTGCGCTACCTTTTGCTGCATATCGGCGGTGCGCTGGTTCCACGTGGTATCGATATTATTGAGCTTATCGGTCAAGGTCTTAACCTGGTTTTCCAGGTCGGGAACGCGGGTACGCAGGCTCGGCGTACTGTTCAGCTCTTTCAGCGGGATCCAGGCGGTACGTCCGGTGCTGTCTTTCACCTGACCGTAGTTAGTGTTGGCATCAGTCTGTAATAGCGTGACTTCCTCGCCGGCGTTAACCGTACCCACGAGGCGATAATTATCTCCCGGACCGCTGCGGACCCAGGTGTTCAGTTCATCAGAGACATAGCGCTTTTCTTCGGCATGAGAGACTGCAGTGGCGCTAAGTGCGAGTAAAGTTAATCCAATCAGGCGTAATTTTGGCATCAGGCTGTCGTTATTGTCATAGAAAGTGGAACGATAGTAGTGGCATCAGTGTCTCTACGCAAAGCATTCGACATCAATCGGAATCATCTGTGTCCTTTTTGCCACCACTCGAAACTTTTACGCCCGTCAAATTGCTCGTTGCATGGCAATTTGGCGCAAAATACTATCTACTGACCATAAAGAACGAACTTAGTTCGCAGTCAGTTTTCTCAACTGTGACATAACCCATAAGTACAAGACCATGGCCCAGGAAATCGAATTAAAATTTATCGTCAATAGTGACGCTGTAGATGCGCTACGTGAACGTCTGAATACGCTGGGGGGAGAGCATCATGCGCCCAGTCAGTTGCTGAATATCTACTACGAAACACCGGATGCGTGGTTGCGTGGTCACGATATGGGGCTGCGTATTCGCGGTGAAAATGGTCATTACGAAATGACCATGAAAATTGCCGGACGCGTGACGGGCGGACTGCACCAGCGGCCAGAATATAACGTTGCGCTAAACGCGCCTGAGCTGGACCTCACCTTGTTCCCAACGGAAGTCTGGCCTGATGGCGAGCTGCCTGCTGAACTTGCTTCTCAAGTGCAGCCGTTGTTCAGCACCGATTTTTACCGTGAGAAATGGTTGGTTGATGTTGATGGCAGCCGGATTGAAATGGCCCTCGATCTGGGGGAGGTGAAAGCGGGCGAGTTTGCAGAACCTATCTGTGAGCTTGAACTTGAACTGCTAAGCGGCGATACCCGTGCGGTACTGAAGCTGGCAAACCAGCTGGTTTCGCAAACCGGTTTACGCCAGGGTAGCTTGAGCAAAGCAGCGCGCGGTTATCACCTGGCTCAGGGGAATGCGCCGCGCGAACTCAAACCGACACGCATTTTGAAAGTTTCGGCGAAAGCGAGTATTGAGCAGGGGCTGGAAGCGGCGCTGGAGCTGGCACTATCACAGTGGCAGTACCATGAAGAGCTGTGGGTGCGCGGCGTTAAAGGGGCGAAAGCCGAGGTGCTGGCGGCTATGGGCCTGGTGCGTCACATTCTGATGCTTTTTGGCGGTAATGTGCCGCGAAAAGCGAGCGCTCACTTACGTGATTTGTTGACCCAGTCGGAAGCGATCATTTCGTCGGACGTTTCTGCTGTTTCGGCGGTTTACAGCACGCAAACGGCAATGGCCAAGCTGGCGCTGACCGAATGGCTGGTGACCAAAGGATGGCAGCCGTTCCTTGATGCGAAGGCGCAGGGAAAAATTGCCGACTCCTTTAAGCGTTTCTCGGATACCCATCTTTCACGCCATGCCGCTGAGCTGAAGACCGCTTTTGCGCAGCCGCTGGGCGATCAGTACGCCGATCAGCTTCCTCGTTTGACGCGCAACATTGATAGCATGCTGATGCTGGCGGGATACTACGATGAAAATATCGCATCAGAATGGATCGCCAACTGGCAGGGTTTGCGCCACGCCATTGCGGCCAACCAATATATTGAAATTGAACACTTCCGTAACGAGGCAATTGCACTGGAACCGTTCTGGCTGCACAGCGGAAAACGATAATCAGGGCCGAGGCCGGGATGCCTGATGGCGCTGCGCTTATCAGGCCTACGCGATGTGTGTAACTGTCATGTAGGCCGGATAAGGCGAAAAGACGCATCCGGCACCATTCAAAGGATAACCCGTAAATGAAGCAGCTCTCTTCACCGTTACAGCAGTACTGGCCGACCGTTGTTGAGCGGCTGCCAGCAGCAATATCTGAGTCCTCGCTTAGCGTTCAGGCGAAGTCAGTACTTACATTCAGTGATTTTGTCCGTGACAGCATTATTGCCCATCCCGAATGGCTGGCTGAGCTGGAAAGCACCCCACCCCTGGCGGATGAATGGCAACACTATGCCGACTGGTTACAGCAAGCATTGGCTGACGTTAGTGACGAAAACACGCTGATGCGTGAGTTACGCCTGTTTCGCCGTCGCATTATGGTGCGTATCGCCTGGGCACAGACGCTGTCGCTGGTGACCGAAGAGAGTATTTTGCAGCAGCTAAGCCATCTGGCTGAAACGTTGATCGTCGCCGCGCGTGACTGGTTATACGCCGCCTGCTGTCGCGAATGGGGTACGCCCTGTAATCCTGAAGGTGTGGCGCAGCCGCTGCTGATTTTAGGCATGGGGAAACTGGGTGGCGGCGAGCTGAATTTTTCCTCCGATATCGATCTGATTTTTGCCTGGCCAGAACATGGCAGCACACAGGGCGGGCGCCGCGAGCTGGATAACGCCCAGTTCTTTACCCGTATGGGCCAGCGGCTCATCAAGGTATTAGATCAGCCCACAATGGATGGGTTTGTCTATCGGGTGGATATGCGTTTACGCCCGTTTGGCGACAGCGGTCCGTTGGTACTGAGCTTCTCTGCGCTGGAGGATTATTACCAGGAGCAAGGGCGCGACTGGGAACGCTATGCGATGGTCAAAGCCCGCATTATGGGCGATGCCGACGGCACTTACGTCAGCGAGCTTCGTGCCATGCTGCGGCCTTTTGTTTTCCGTCGCTATATTGATTTCAGCGTGATCCAGTCGTTGCGTAACATGAAAGGGATGATTGCGCGTGAAGTGCGCCGCCGTGGTCTGAAAGACAACATCAAGCTGGGGGCGGGCGGTATTCGCGAAATTGAATTTATCGTGCAGGTATTCCAGCTTATTCGCGGTGGGCGCGAGCCGTCGCTGCAATCCCGCTCGCTGTTACCGACGCTTAGCGCCATCAATGCGCTGCACCTGCTGTCTGATACCGATACGGAACAACTGCGAGCAGCCTATCTCTATTTACGCCGCCTGGAAAACCTGCTGCAAAGCATCAATGATGAACAGACCCAAACGCTGCCAGGCGATGAGCTGAATCGCGCGCGGCTGGCGTGGGGGATGAACGTTGATGACTGGCAGCAATTAACTGATGTGCTGGCCAATCATATGGACAACGTACGCCGGGTATTTAACGAGCTGATTGGCGATGACGAGGCCGAAACTCAGGAAGAGTCGCTCTCAGAACAGTGGCGCGAACTGTGGCAGGATGCATTACAGGAAGATGACACCACGCCGGTGCTGACGCATCTGGCGGATGACGATCGTCGGCGCGTGCTGTCTCTGATAGCCGATTTCCGCAAAGAGCTGGATAAACGCACTATTGGCCCACGTGGACGCCAGGTGCTGGACCATTTAATGCCGCATCTGCTGAGCGATGTCTGTACGCGTGACGACGCCTCAGTCCCGCTGTCGCGCATTACCCCTCTGCTGGTGGGGATTGTTACCCGTACGACCTATCTGGAACTACTAAGCGAATTCCCCGGGGCGCTGAAGCATCTGATTTCGCTCTGTGCGGCCTCGCCGATGGTCGCCAGCCAGCTGGCGCGGTATCCGCTGTTGCTTGATGAACTGCTGGATCCGAACACCCTGTATCAACCCACCGCGACGGACGCCTACCGTGATGAGCTGCGCCAGTATTTGCTGCGCGTGCCTGAAGATGATGAAGAGCAGCAACTGGAGGCTCTGCGCCAGTTTAAGCAAACGCAGCTACTGCGTATTGCCGCGGCTGATATCGCCGGTACACTGCCGGTGATGAAGGTGAGCGACCATTTAACCTGGCTGGCGGAAGCTATTATTGATGCGGTAGTCCAGCAGGCGTGGACGCAGATGGTCGCGCGCTACGGTCAACCCACTCATCTTAGCGAACGCGAGGGGCGTGGTTTTGCCGTCGTCGGTTATGGCAAGCTGGGCGGCTGGGAACTGGGGTACAGCTCGGATCTCGATTTGATCTTCCTGCATGACTGTCCGATGGACGTGATGACGGACGGTGAGCGTGAGATTGACGGGCGACAGTTCTATCTGCGTCTGGCGCAGCGCATTATGCACCTCTTTAGTACCCGTACTTCGTCCGGTATTTTATACGAAGTGGATGCGCGTTTGCGTCCGTCAGGGGCGGCGGGGATGCTGGTGACATCAGCTGACGCTTTCGCCGATTATCAGCGTAACGAAGCCTGGACATGGGAGCATCAGGCGCTGGTGCGTGCTCGCGTAGTGTACGGCGACCCGCAGTTGACCTCTCAGTTTGATGCGATTCGTCGCGATATCATGACCCTCGTCCGTGATGGGAAAACCTTGCAGACCGAGGTGCGCGAAATGCGTGAGAAAATGCGTGCCCATTTGGGTAATAAGCATCGCGATCGTTTTGATATCAAAGCGGATGAAGGCGGCATCACAGATATTGAGTTTATTACGCAGTATCTGGTGCTGCGCTATGCGCATGAAAAACCGAAGCTGACGCGCTGGTCGGATAACGTGCGCATTCTGGAATTACTGGCGCAAAACGACATTATGGACGAGCAGGAAGCGCTGGCGCTTACCCGTGCTTATACGACGTTGCGTGATGAACTTCACCATCTTGCATTGCAGGAACTTCCGGGCCATGTGGCGCCGGAGCACTTCGACGCTGAACGTACACTGGTGCGTGACAGCTGGCAGAAGTGGCTGGGTGCCGAGTGAAGTGTGCTATTATCGCGCGCAAATTTTAAGACACTCAGAGAATCTCTCAGGAGACAGGAATGAAAGTAACTCTGCCAGAGTTTGAACGTGCAGGAGTCATGGTTGTCGGTGATGTGATGCTGGATCGCTACTGGTACGGTCCTACCAGCCGTATTTCACCTGAAGCGCCTGTTCCGGTGGTAAAAGTGGATACCATCGAAGAACGTCCCGGTGGCGCAGCAAACGTGGCGATGAACATTGCCTCTCTGGGAGCGAATTCGCGCCTGGTGGGCCTGACCGGTATTGACGACGCGGCGCGTGCGCTGAGCAAAACGCTGACGGATGTAAACGTAAAATGCGATTTCGTATCCGTGCCGACCCATCCGACGATCACCAAACTGCGCGTGCTTTCCCGCAATCAGCAGCTGATTCGCCTGGATTTCGAAGAAGGTTTTGAAGGTGTGGATCCGCAGCCGCTGCACGAGCGTATTAACCAGGCGCTGGGTTCTATCGGTGCTCTGGTGCTCTCCGACTACGCCAAAGGCGCGTTGGCAAGCGTGCAGCAGATGATTGCTCTGGCGCGTAAGGCTGGGGTGCCGGTGCTTATCGATCCGAAAGGAACCGATTTTGAACGCTACCGTGGCGCAACGCTGCTGACGCCGAACCTGTCTGAGTTTGAAGCGGTGGCGGGCAAGTGCAAAAGCGAAGATGAACTGGTTGAACGCGGCATGAAAGTGATTGCTGATTTCGACCTTTCCGCACTGCTGATCACGCGATCCGAGCAGGGGATGACGTTACTGCAACCGGGCAAATCGCCGCTGCATATGCCGACGCAGGCGCAGGAAGTGTATGACGTGACCGGTGCAGGCGATACGGTTATTGGCGTGCTGGCGGCGACGCTGGCGGCGGGTAACTCACTGGAAGAGGCGTGCTATTTTGCTAACGCCGCAGCCGGTGTTGTCGTTGGTAAGCTGGGGACCTCTACCGTTTCACCGATCGAGCTGGAAAACGCCGTGCGCGGTCGGGCTGATACTGGCTTTGGCGTGATGAGCGAATCTGAGCTGAAACAGGCCGTTGCCAGCGCCCGCAAGCGCGGCGAGAAAGTGGTAATGACCAACGGTGTGTTCGACATCCTGCATGCGGGCCATGTTTCCTATCTGGCGAATGCGCGCAAGCTGGGCGATCGCCTGATCGTGGCGGTCAACAGCGATGCTTCGACCAAACGTCTGAAAGGTGAAACGCGTCCGGTCAACCCGCTGGAACAGCGTATGATCGTACTGGGCGCGCTGGAATCTGTCGACTGGGTGGTCTCTTTTGAAGAAGATACGCCGCAGCGTCTGATTGCTGGCATTCTGCCGGATCTGCTGGTCAAAGGCGGCGACTATAAGCCGGAGCAGATTGCGGGCAGTGAAGAGGTGTGGGCGAACGGCGGTGAAGTGCTGGTGCTGAACTTCGAAGATGGCTGCTCCACGACTAATATCATCAAGAAGATCCAGAAAGACAGCGATAAGTGAACCCTGACCTGATAGCCGGATAAGCGAAGTTTCTTCAGGCTTACAGGATGTACCGATTACAGGCCGGATAAGACGTTTGCGCGTCACAATCCGGCTTTTTTTCGCTTTATTCTTCAGCCGCTGCGCCTCTTTCCCTGATATACCCGCCATACTTCAAGCCTTCTTAGATTTCATAGGAAACTGTGAACCCGCGCAGTAGTTTTGCGCACAATATGTACAGAATAACTTCGTATCCAGGGAAATACTGAAATTAGAAAAAGCATATGGCCTTAGCAGATATTCAATAACTGGAGGGTATGCTCATGAACAGCAATATGTATTCACTAAACAATTTCGATTTCCTGGCCCGTAGTTTTGCCAGGATGCAGGCTGAGGGCCATCCCATTGATATCCAGGCGATAACCGGGAACATGGATGAAGAACATCGTAGCTGGTTTTGCAAACGCTATGCGCTGTACTGCCAGCAGGCGACGGAAGCCAGGAAGCTAGAACTGGAACACTAACAGAAAAACGGGCCTTGCGGCCCGTTGTCGTTTTTACTCTTGCGGATCGACTGACGGGATCGCGGGGGCAGGTTTAATTTCTGCCGTTTTATCACGTGATTCAAGCTCAGTCAGACGTTGCTCAAGCATCGCCAGCTTTTCGCGCGTGCGCAATAAAACCTGAGTCTGTACATCGAATTCTTCGCGGCTTACCAGATCCAGACGGGTCAGCTGTGACTGCAGCGTTTGACGAATTTTCTTCTCGACGTCTTCGCCAAACTCGCGGATCCCTTTCGGCATCGACTCGTGAACCTGACGAGCAATCTGCTCAATTTTTTTCGGGTCAATCATTGTGGTTTCCCTGAACTGGTACGTGTTGCTGCCTATTGTAGTGCGAACTGACACAGGCATAAACCAGAATTGTGTGAAGCTAAGACGAGTAAAGGCGTTGATGAAGGTAATCAATAGCGTTATAGTTAACCCGCTTATTCTCAGGGCGGGGCGAAATTCCCCACCGGCGGTAAATCAACTGATGTTGAAAGCCCGCGAGCGCTTTTTGTTACGGCAAAAAGGTCAGCAGATCCGGTGTAATTCCGGGGCCGACGGTTAGAGTCCGGATGGGAGAGAGTAACGATCCAGTCGGGCATGGACCCGCTCACGTTATTTTTTTGCCGCTTAGACGGTACTCCTAAGACTGCCCTGATTCTGGTAACCATAATTTTAGTGAGGTTTTTTTACCATGAATCAGACGCTACTTTCCTCTTTTGGTACGCCTTTCGAACGTGTTGAACATGCGCTGTCTGCGCTGCGTGAAGGACGCGGTGTAATGGTGCTTGACGACGAAGACCGTGAAAACGAAGGCGATATGATTTTCCCGGCAGAAACCATGACTGTTGAACAGATGGCGCTGACCATCCGTCACGGTAGCGGTATTGTATGTCTGTGCATCACTGAAGACCGACGCAAACAGCTCGATCTGCCAATGATGGTGGAAAACAACACCAGCGCTTACGGTACCGGTTTTACCGTGACCATTGAAGCCGCAGAAGGCGTGACCACTGGCGTTTCCGCTGCAGACCGTGTTACTACGGTACGTGCGGCAATTAAGGATGGCGCTAAACCTTCCGATCTTAACCGTCCGGGGCACGTTTTCCCGCTGCGTGCTCAGGCAGGTGGCGTGTTGACCCGCGGTGGTCATACTGAAGCAACCATCGACCTGATGACGCTGGCAGGGTTTAAACCGGCGGGTGTGCTGTGCGAACTGACCAATGACGATGGCACCATGGCGCGTGCGCCAGAATGCATCGAATTTGCCGGTAAGCATAATATGGCTGTGGTTACTATCGAAGACCTGGTGGCTTACCGTCAGGCGCATGAGCGCAAAGCCAGCTAATTGCTGACTACCGCGACAACCGTGGTAGGGATAAAAAAACCGAAGTCAGTTTTCTGGCTTCGGTTTTTTGTTATTGCGGCCTGGCTATTTTTTTCTGGCCAGCTTAAGTGCCCAGGCTCCGCTCATTACCAGCAACAGCACTAAACACAAACCAAAGGCGAGCAGGCAGGCCTGCGCCATATTCATAAAATGCCATGGCGGGAGCAGATACCAGCCTTCGGACTGCTGGTACAGATCGACAAACCACTTTTGCGTACTGCTGAGCGCTACGCCATCGGGAACGACAGGTGCGTCATAGCCGCAATCTCCAGTGGGCTTAAACCATTCTGGAGCCCAGTTTGCCAGTGGCAAATTGAAAGGGAATGTCGGATCGGTGGAACATCCCTGTACACCAAAGAGTGAATCCGGGTCCGGGTTATGTACTGCATAATGGATGCCATTAAGTTTGATTGAAAACTTAATGCCCATAATGCTGCCATAAAATGCCGCAATGCAGCCGACCAGTTTTAGGATGAGGTTTTTAGGGTTTATTGCCGCGATCAGCCCACCGAAAACCATCACAAACATGGCAAAGCGGATGTATACACATTGCTCGCAAGGGGCCATGTAGAGATAGATTTGGAAGAACGAGTGCGCCAGAATAATTAACCCACCCATGGCACAAGCCATTAGCAACCACAAAAAGCGTCGCTCCTGCCATCTCACCAGGGTATCAACCGGTGCGGTACATAAGTCTCGCCACAATCCTTTGATAAAATCCATAGCCGGTTCCCTGTTTATTTTGTCGCCAGCTCTCTGACAAGCTCAGCCATGGAATCAATCGATTTGATGCTTTTGGTGTAGATCAGGTACTTACCATTGACGACGTAAGCCGGAACCCCCTGGATTTTGGCAACATCATAGGCCGCTTTCCATTTTTCCAAGGTCTCCTGAACTACGGGTTCTTTTAAGGTGTTCTCGAAGTCTGCTTGACTCATACCCGCAGCATCCAGCCCTGTTTTGATGAATGAAGCGGGATCTTTACCGTCAGACCAGCGTTCCTTCTTGTCGTGGTAGGCAGTGTAGTAAGCAAACTTGGCTTTTTTGAACTGTGATTTGGCGTCAAACAATGAGACCCCTGCGGCCTGATCCTTCGCAATCATTACTGCAAATACTTCACTGGCCTGTTTACCGTATTCTCCTTTGGTCTCGAGATGAAAAGGTGTGAAGGCGACGAGATCGGCAACTTTTTCTGACACCGGGCCGGTCACGGCTTTATCATATTTGTAGCAGAATGGGCAGGCATAGCTGAATACTTTGATCAACGTTTTATCAGCATTGGGAATCGGTTTCTCCAGCACCATATAGTCAGTACCTTCAGTAAAAGCCGATGCTGCAAATGGTGTTACCAGCGCCGCCGTTAATACCACGCTTTTAAATAATGAAGTAATCCATTTAGATGACATAATTAATCCTTAATCTAACGATACTATTTAAACATTTGTTGTGGGCGAACCAGTAATGCGCGGTAGTGCGTTTGGTTTGGTTTATCGGAAAGGACATCAATTTCGACTTTGACTTCTTTTGTTTTGTAGTCAATTTCGTTGATTTTGCCGGTGGTTGGCTGTCCAACGTCAAATAAATTAATAGAACCACCAAATCCAAACATGGTGTCGCGGTCTTTTTGATATTCAATTACCGACGTGATAGGACTGTAGAAATCATAACCGCGCTCTTTCCCGTACTCCCAAATTTGCTGAACGGTTCCTTTTTTCTCGTCAATTTTATATTCGACGAACCGGGAATATTTCATTGTTGGTAGCGCCGGTTGTTCGAGTCCACGCCCATCGCCATTGTCAAAGATGGTTAGCGTTCCTTTGCTGGAGAGCCAGGCGGTGTGTTGGGTGTAGGTAAAATCGAAATCAGTATTCTCGCACTTACCGTTTTCATCACACTTCAGCGCATTGCCCTTATCATCAACCGGTTTTAACAATTTGCTTGCCAGCGACTTATTCCAGCCTTTAGACGGTGCCAGAATCCATTTCACCTGTTTATCGCGACCGATTTTGACGACACCCTGATGGCGGGAAGAAAGAATGATGGAGTCATCTTTAGCGTCATAGGCAATGGAGTTGACGTGAGCCCAGTTACGGCCCGCACCAACGCCGAGGGCGTCACCATAGGGGGTATCTGGCTCCAGTTTCGCCTGTTGGCCTGCGTGAGCGAGATCCACGTTGACGCATACCGCGCCTGCGTCCAGCGCACCCAGCAGCGCGTCACGCATCGGGTCGAGAATTTTGGTTAGATCCCACACGTCAACAACACGTCCAGATTTATCGACTTCAATAATCTGGTCGCGGATGGTATGCACGTGAAGACCATCCTCTTTGCGATAGTCGCGTTTACCTACGCGCAGCAATACAGTGTTATTGACCGTTTCGATCGATTCATGTGATGCATCCATGAATCCGCGCGGTAGTTTATGGTCGGCCAGAATCTGGCCCAGCATATCGAATTCATACCAGTGCTGGCCTTGTACGGCGGTGAATGTGCCGCGCGGTGTCTCACGAATACCCATCAGGTAGCCGCGCTTGTTGATATCCATGTCGTGGCCGTCATAGAAGGTGTCCTGATCCAGCCACCACCGATATTCGCCTTCCGTATCGACGACAAAGGTAAAGGGTGCGATATCAAAAGGGAGTGCGCCGCCAGCCGGACCCGCATCCAGGATGCCGGCATTTTTATCTTTTTCACCATGCCAGTGGAATTCTGCACCCTGCGGGGTAAAGGTATGGGTATTCACCAGATAAAGGCGATCTTCAAAACCCGGTGCTACTTTAATCACTTTTGTTTGCTGTAAATCAGATATAGAGCGGTTATCCATATAGTGATTAACGATGGCGGATGTTTGCACCACGTAATCATCTTTCATGGTTTTGCCATTTTCTTTATATTCAACGGTTACCTTATTTGCGAACTTTTGATAAAGGCCAAAAATAGGAATGCCATCGTACGTGGCGAGCAACTCTTTGCCGACGGTATAAGTCACCGGAACGCCTTTTTCACCTTTACCATGGACGGTAACTTTAACATCTGAAATAACGTGGCTATCTAATTCAACCAGCGCAGTAAGCGGGGCATTTCCATAAGGGTCAACTACTATTGCGCCCAATTTTCCTGCAGGCTGGGCCGGTTGAAAACCAGCGGCAAGAGAGTTTCCTGCTGCCAATCCAAATGTCAGTGCCAGAGTCCCAGCCAGAAGTGTTTTTCGGTATTGTGTAAACATGGATATATCTCCTTATATTACCTATAAATATAATTTTGCTGAATATATTATGTTTTTACTATTTTGATAAAATAAAATGGTATTACTAATGCTACATTTCACAATGTATTAATTAATGTTGATGAAATGTATTATTCTGCAGGAGCTAATTTTTATTATTTTCTGGATAGTATGAGTGCGATATTTTAAGAACAATATTTATTATTGCGTAGTGTGATCTTGTCGACATTGTTTTAATTGTTTATAACGAGTTTGGCTAATAGCTTAGCCGCTGATTTATATGATCGAAATCATATATTTGTTTCTGAAATATGCCACTATATGAGTATGTCAGAATAAGGTTGTGTAAAATTTTAACGTTAAATGTTTAATGATGTTAAATTTTAAGGGTAGAAGAATGTTTATTGCCTGGTATTGGATTGTATTAATTGCACTCGTTGCGGTGGGTTATTATTGTCATATGAAACGTTATTGTCGGGCATTCCGCCAGGACAGAGATGCCTTACTTGAAGCGCGAAACAAACTCTTTCGCCGTTCTGGTGAAGATAACAGCGCGATTAAGGAACAGGATTAGTCCTTCATATTCTGCTATGGATGAGCGGATGCTGTAAATTTGCAGAGTGGCATCCGCCCTCTGGATTATCCGATTCCCATCGACTGGAGGATGACGAGGCTTAACCCCATCACCGACATTCCACATAACACCCCATAGCTGGGATTATTATTGGGATCGATCTCTTTTGCCAACGGCATCAATTCATCGACGGACAGCGCCACCATAATACCTGCGACAGCCGCCATTATTGCCGCCATCACCACCGGTGATATAAGGCTACCGAGAATTAACCACGCCAGTACGCCGCCCAGTATTTCTGCCATACCTGAAATCCCTGCCCAGAATATCGCCGTACGTTTGGAGCCTGTGGCGGCATAGACGGGACCCGCCACCGCTAATCCTTCAGGAATATTGTGTAATGCAACGGCGAGGGCAATACCAAAGCCCAGCTCAAGGTTGCTACTGGCGGTAACAAACGTCGCAATCCCTTCAGGAAAGTTGTGCAGGCTGATGCCGAGCGTTAATAAAATCGCGGTGCGTTTAATAGAGCCGGGTAGAGGCTGCGTTGTTTTTTGTACCAGATCCTGAGGGTGCGCGTGCGGCAATAGACGGTCCAGACCAAAGTAGCCCAGTAAGCCGACGATAAACATTCCGTAGCCCAGCACTGGCGACATACCTTCAGCGGCCAGCGCAGCAGGTAGCATCTCCATAAGGGAGATCAGTAGCATAATCCCGGCGGCGAAGCCTAAAGAAAAGGCGAGAACGCGGTTAGACGGTTTTTGCCCTAACACGCCGAGAAATGCGCCGGTAAACGTGGCGGCACCTGCCAGTAAAGTCAGAAGTAAAGGTACTGACATCGACAAATAAAACTCCTTATCAATCTGCTGTCCGGGTTGGATCGTCAAAATAACTGATGATCTTCATCATGGTTATCTGAGTTCTTCATCAACCGAATAAGCGTATTGTGGTGGTATCAAAATGACTCCCTCAGTAAGGATATCATCATGTCTTCAACTCGTATGCCAGCATTGTTTTTGGGCCACGGTAGCCCGATGAATGTTCTGGAAGATAACGTTTATACCCGTGCCTGGCAGCAACTGGGGGAAACGTTGCCGCGTCCGAAAGCCATTGTGGTGGTCTCGGCGCACTGGTTCACCCGTGGAACGGGTGTGACTGCGATGGAAGCCCCCAAAACGATCCACGATTTTGGCGGTTTTCCGCAAGCATTATATGACACCCATTACCCGGCTCCTGGTTCGCCTGAACTGGCACAGCATCTGGTTAACTTGCTTGCTCCAGTGCCTGTTACCCTGGACAAAGAAGCGTGGGGTTTTGACCACGGTTCCTGGGGCGTGCTGATCAAGATGTACCCGAATGCGGATATTCCGATGGTGCAACTGAGCATTGATAGCACCAAACCCGCGGCATGGCATTTTGAGATGGGCCGTAAGCTGGCGGCGCTGCGTGATGAGGGCATTATGCTGGTGGCCAGTGGTAACGTGGTGCATAACCTGCGCACTGCGCGCTGGCACGGTGAGAACACGCCTTATCCGTGGGCGACTTCATTCAATGATTATGTTAAGGCAAACCTGACATGGCAGGGACCGGTTGAGCAGCACCCATTGGTGAACTATCTCGATCATGAAGGTGGATCGTTATCAAACCCGACGCCGGATCACTATCTGCCGCTGCTGTATGTACTCGGGGCATGGGACGGTAAAGAGTCTGTCACGATCCCGGTAGATGGTATTGAGATGGGAAGTTTAAGTATGTTGTCGGTGCAGGTTGGATGATGAATGCCCGATGGCACTGCGCTTATCGGGCAATAAGTTCATGCTGAAGGCCGGGTAAGGCGGAGCCGCCACCCGGCACTCTCAATTATTCGACAAAAATATGCGGATAGAAACGTGACAGATCCTGTGTGATCAACGCGCGGTCTTCACGAATGCCGATCCCGGCTGGTTGATCGTTGATCAGCCAGCTGCCAATCAGCATATAGCTGTCGCCAAACTTCGGTAGCTGATGGAACTGCTGCACGATCATACCTTCTTCACCGTACGGCCCTTCCACTGCTTCGATCGTTTTACCGTTCTCAACAATGGAGACGTTAGCCCCCTCGCGTGAGAAGATCGGTTTGACGACGAATTTATCCATCTGCGGATGATCGTCTTCGGCGAAGTACGCTGGCAGCAGGTTCGGATGGTCCGGGAACATTTCCCATAACAGCTGCAACAGTGCTTTATTGGAGATAATGCTCTTCCAGGCCGGTTCCAGCCAGCGAACGCCAGCATCTTCCAGTTTGGTGGAGAACATTTCACGCAGCATGAATTCCCATGGATAGAGCTTGAACAGGTTAGCGATTACCTGATCCTGCATGTCGGTGAACTGACCTTTTTCACCAAGACCAATATCTTCTACATAGAGGAATTCTGTAGCGATCTCAGCTTCGGCCGCGCAATCCTGTAGATACTGGATCGTACCGCGATCTTCCACCGTATCACGACAGCAGGTCAGATGAAGCAGTTGAAAACCATACTGCTCACGCAGCTCGGTGAAACGCTCGATCAGTTTTTCCTGCAGACTGTTGAACTGATCGCTGCCTTCCGGCAGGTTGCCCGCATTGAGCTGATCTTCCAGCCAGATCCACTGGAAAAACGCGGCTTCGTACAGCGAGGTTGGCGTATCGGCGTTGTTTTCTAAAAGCTTGGGTTCACCCGTGCCGTCCCATGCCAGATCGAGACGTGAATAGAGCGACGGTTGCTGCGTCTGCCAGGACTGGCGGACAAAGCCCCAGGTATGCTTCGGAATGCGAAACTTGGTCATCAACTCATCGCTGGCGATGACCTTTTCCACCACCTTGAGGCACATTTGATGCAGCTCTGCGGTGACCTCTTCCAGCTTTTCGACCTGAGCAAGGGTGAGCTTATAGTACGCGTCTTCACACCAGTACGGCTCGCCGTACATCGTGTGAAAATTGAAACCGTATTCGGTGGCTTTGTCGCGCCAGTCCGGGCGCTCAACAATACTGACTCTTTCCATGACGATCAGCCACCCATTGAACGTGTGGTGGTGCCGCTTGCGCTACGCTGCATGGTGCTCTGTTTGGCCACAGACTCACCAAATCCGCCGCGGGTTACGGTAGAGGTAGTGGCAGGTTTCGGTGCCATAGCGGTTTTCGGTACGGTCATGGTGCGACCCGGCGTTGCTGCACCGTAGTTTTTACCGCTAGCATCCGTGTATTTGCCGTAAGCCGGGCTGGCTGGGTTTTTCGAGCTGAACAGCGGTTGCTGAGCGCCCATTCCGCCGCCCATCAGTCGGCCCATCATGTAGCCCGCCATCAGCGGCATCCAGAAGCTGCCGCTGCTTTGATTCTGCGCCTGAGCCTGGCCTTCACCGGTCGGCGCCATACCTGCTTGCGCAGGAGCCTGCTGGCACTGGCCTTCGCCGAATTCAGCGATACAGTCTTCACGAGTGGCGTATTTTGGCGCGGTACGTTCAGCTTCTTTCAGCGCATTGTTAAACGCAGTAGTACATTCGGCGCTTTTACCCGGGTTAGCTGCAGAGCAGTCGTCAGCGTTCTGATAAAGCGAAACCGTTTCGTCGCTCTTTTCACAGCCCGCGAGCATAAACACAGCGGTAACTGCCAGGGCGACAGGAGTCAGATGGCGCGCGCTCCAGCTTTTGCGGAACGAGGCGTGATGTATAGATTTTGTCCGTTTCATTTATGTCTTCCAGTACCCAGTGGTAACTCTGCTCAGAATAGAGGATGACTGGTCGAAATTGAAGCGGGAAGAGGCGAGAATGCGGAAGAAGAGGCGGATCTTTACGTTGTCTTACGTTCAGACGGGGCCGAAGCCCCGTCATCAGCATCAGTTACGGAACGGGTTGTTGCCGTTGCTGCTGGTTGAACGCGCGGCCGTTGGCTGAGCCGCAGGCGTCGCGCTGTTGGACGTATAACCGTCCGACGCGGCATCTTGCTGCGCGTTTTCCGGCGCGATCGTATCCGGAGTCGTGGATACGGGTTTACCCAGCGTATTGTTCAGTGCTACCAGATCCTGCTCGTTCAGCGTACCGAGCGCAGATTTGACGTTTAACTGGTTAATAAGATAGGTATAACGCGCATTCGCCAGTTGCTGCTTGGCGTTGTACAGCGTGGTGGTGGCATCCAACACATCCACGATGGTACGTGTACCTACGGAATAGCCGGCTTCCATCGCATCCAAAGAGCTTTGGGCCGAGACAACCGCTTGTTTGTACGCGTTAATGCTACTGATGGAAGCATTAATGTTGTTGAACGAAGAACGCACGGTCTGCACCACGCTGCGGTGCGCGCTTTCCAGCTGTTCGCTCGCGCCAACAAAGTTGTACTGCGCTTGTTTCACCTGCGAGTTAACCATTCCGCCCTGATACAGCGGCAGCGAGAAGCTCAGACCAATTTTGTTCTGGCCCATGTTGCTGTCGTCGTACTGATTACCCGTCGCGCCACCGTGGGTTTTTGACCCGCTGTAGGAGGTGTCAGATACCCCGGTAGAGGCGGTCAGGTCCAGAGTCGGTAAATGACCATCCTGCGCCAGACGAATCTGCTCACGTGCCAGATCCTGGCTCAAACGGGCCTGCAATAATGACAGGTTGCGGTTTTCTGCTTCTTTCAGCAGCGCGTTCACCGCCTGCGGTTTATTGGTTTTAAAACCATCAACGTTCAGTGAAGCCAGTTCCGGGTAGTAGTTACCGGTTACCTGGCGCAGCTGTTCTACCGCGTTATCCAGATTGTTACGCGCGGTAACTTCGTTCGCCAGTACAGTATCGTATTGTGAACGGGCGTTCTGTACGTCAGTGATGGCAACCAGGCCAACGTTAAAACGCTGAGTGGTCTGATCTAACTGACGATAGACCGCATCTTTCTGTGCCTGGGTATAAGAAAGCACGTCAATTGCGTTCAATACGTTAAAATAGGCTGTGGCGGTATTCAGGATCAGCGTTTGCTGATCGGTCTGATAGGTCACGTCCTGGATGCCCGCTGATTTTTCTTGCAGCGTCAGGGCACGCCATTTAGACATGTCAAAAATAGACTGAGTTAACTGCAAAGATGCGCTGGTTGCATTGGAGTTGACGCCATTTGCATCACGGTAGCCATTGCTGTAGGTGTAATCGGCACCTAAACCCAGTTGCGGCAGCAATGGACTACGCGCTTCGTTAATTTTTTCGAATGCAGCATCGCGATCGGCGGCGGATTTACGCAATTCCGGGTTGCTCAGGCGTGCTTGCTGATAAACCTGCATCAGGTTTTCTGCCTGGCTCAAAGTACTGAACCCCGACAGGCTCAGGCCGATAAGGATGGGGAGCAATTTCTTCATTTGCATTCCTTGTTGTGAAGCAGTATTTAGCGCTGATCAAATTGTAAAAATATTTGCTGATTCTAGCAGAATCCGCCACTTCAAAAAGTTGGCGTTACGTGCCATACGGCGTTAATTTGCATCAATTTAACACAAGGGCGTTCAAACATCAGTCAAACGACCTTGAAATTCACATTTTAATCACTATTGGTTTCAGGACAGCACAATGCGTAAACCAGACAACTTGCCAATGACTTTCACTAAAAATGATGTAGAAATTATTGCACGAGAAACGCTATACCGCGGTTTTTTTTCACTGGATCTTTATCGGTTTCGCCACCGCCTGTTTAACGGGGGGATGAGCGGTGAGGTAACGCGCGAAATTTTTGAGCGCGGACACGCGGCTGTCTTGCTACCCTTTGACCCTGAGCGGGATGAAGTTGTGCTGGTCGAGCAGATTCGTATTGCGGCATTTGATACCAGCGAAAGCCCGTGGCTACTGGAAATGGTAGCCGGAATGATCGAAGAGGGCGAAACCGTTGAAGATGTAGCCCGTCGTGAAGCAATGGAAGAGGCCGGGCTGGAAGTTAAAAGGACGAAACCCGTTCTGAGCTATCTGGCAAGCCCGGGTGGCACCAGTGAGCGTCTGTCTATTTTAGTCGGCGAAGTGGACGCCACGACCGCGAGCGGAATACACGGTCTGGCTGATGAAAACGAAGATATTCGTGTTCATGTGGTAAGCCGGGAACAGGCTTACCAATGGGTAGAAGAGGGGAAAATCGACAACGCAGCGTCTGTCATCGCCTTGCAATGGTTACAGCTGCACTATCAAGAGTTAAAAACTGAGTGGAAAAAATGAAGCGTTACACACCTGACTTCCCTGAAATGATGCGTCTGTGCGAAACCAACTATTCGCAATTGCGCCGCCTGCTGCCACGTAATGATGCAGCCGGTGAAACAGTGAGCTATCAGGTAGCAAACGCACAATATCGGTTAACGATCGTTGAATCGACCCGATACACTACGCTTGTCGCGATCGAACAAACGGCACCGGCCGTCACTTACTGGAGCCTGCCGTCATTGACTGTGCGCCTGTATCATGACGCAAGGGTGGCTGAAGTGTGTTCAAGTCAGCAGATCTTTCGCTTCAAAGCGCGGTATGATTATCCAAATAAAAAGTTGCATCAACGCGACGAAAAGCATCAAATTAATCAGTTTCTGGCCGACTGGTTACGGTACTGTTTAGCACATGGAGCGATGGCGATTCCGGTTTATTAGCGTCGTGAAACCTAAGGACACCATTTGGAAAGCCTGTTAACCCTTCCTTTGGCTGGTGAGGCCAGAGTCAGGATCTTACAAATTACAGACACTCACCTGTTTGCCGAAAAGCATGAAACGCTGCTGGGTGTGAACACCTGGGACAGCTATCAATCCGTACTGGATGCAATACATGCAGAGTCGCCTGAGTACGATCTGATCGTCGCGACGGGTGATTTGGCGCAGGATCAATCCGCTGCGGCTTATCAGCATTTTGCTGAGGGCATCGCAAGTTTTCGTGCGCCCTGCGTTTGGCTACCGGGCAATCACGATTTTCAGCCGGCAATGTACAGCGCGCTGCAGGATGCGGGCATTTCCCCGGCCAAACGCGTTTTCATTGGCGAACAGTGGCAAATATTGCTGCTCGACAGCCAGGTGTTCGGCGTTCCCCACGGTGAGTTAAGTGAATTCCAGCTCGAATGGCTGGAGCGTAAACTTGCTGATGCGCCAGAGCGTAACACCTTGCTACTACTGCATCATCATCCCCTGCCTGCGGGCTGCAGCTGGCTCGATCAGCACAGTCTGCGAAATGCCGCTGAGCTGGATAACGTGCTGGTGAATTATCCTCGCGCCAGGTATCTATTGTGCGGGCATATTCATCAGGAGCTGGATCTGGACTGGAACGGTCGCCGTCTGCTGGCGACGCCGTCGACCTGCGTGCAGTTTAAACCGCACTGTTCCAACTTCACATTGGATACCATCAGCCCAGGCTGGCGGACGCTGGAGCTTTTTGCCGACGGGACGTTGCAGACTCAGGTACGTCGCCTGCAGGGTAATCGGTTCCACCCTGATACCGCTTCAGAAGGCTACTGATGTCTACGCTTCTCTATCTTCACGGATTTAATAGCTCTCCTCGTTCGGCGAAGGCGTGTTTACTGAAAAACTGGCTGGCGGAACACCACCCGCACGTTGAGATGATCGTGCCGCAGCTACCTCCGTATCCGGCGCAGGCCGCAGAGATGCTGGAATCGATCATTCTTGAACACGGCGGAGAGTCGCTGGGGATTGTCGGTTCCTCTTTAGGCGGCTATTACGCCACCTGGCTGTCGCAATGTTTTATGCTGCCGGCAGTGGTGGTGAACCCTGCCGTACGGCCTTATGAACTGCTGGTCGACTATCTCGGTCAAAACGAGAACCCCTACACGGGGCAGCAATATGTGCTAGAGTCACGCCATATTTACGATCTTAAAGTCATGCAGATTGACCCGCTGGAAGCGCCGGATTTGATCTGGCTGCTCCAACAAACGGGCGATGAAGTGTTGGACTACCGCCAGGCGGTGGCGTATTACGCCTCCTGCCGTCAGACAGTTATTGAGGGCGGAAACCACGCATTCACGGGCTTCGAAGATTATTTCAACCCGATTGTCGATTTCCTTGGACTGCACAGTTTCTGACGATCAATTCGAATTGCTTATTTAAACCATGACGCAAACTTATAACGCTGATGCCATTGAGGTACTCACTGGGCTTGAGCCGGTACGCCGTCGCCCTGGGATGTACACCGATACGACCCGTCCGAACCATCTTGGACAGGAAGTGATTGATAACAGTGTGGATGAAGCACTGGCGGGTCACGCAAAACGCGTGGACGTGATCTTACATGCCGACCAGTCACTGGAAGTCATTGATGACGGACGCGGCATGCCGGTAGATATTCACCCTGAAGAAGGCGTTCCGGCGGTTGAGCTGATCCTCTGTCGTCTGCACGCGGGCGGCAAGTTCTCTAACAAGAACTACCAGTTCTCCGGCGGTCTGCACGGTGTGGGTATCTCCGTCGTCAACGCCCTGTCCAAACGTGTGGAAGTGAACGTACGCCGCGACGGGCAGGTATACAACATCGCGTTTGAGAATGGCGATAAAGTGCAGGATTTACAGGTTGTCGGTACCTGCGGCAAACGCAATACCGGGACCAGCGTGCACTTCTGGCCGGATGAAAGCTTCTTTGACAGCCCGCGTTTTTCTGTTTCGCGCTTAACGCACGTACTGAAAGCAAAAGCGGTACTGTGCCCAGGCGTTGAGATCACTTTTAAGGATGAGGTCAACAACAGCGAGCAGCGCTGGTGCTACCAGGATGGTTTAAATGACTATCTGAGCGAAGCGGTGAATGGCTTACCGACGCTGCCGGAAAAACCGTTTATCGGTAATTTCAGCGGTGAGACGGAGACGGTGGACTGGGCGCTGCTCTGGCTGCCGGAAGGCGGCGAGCTGCTGACCGAAAGCTATGTGAACCTGATCCCAACCATGCAGGGCGGTACGCACGTTAACGGTCTGCGTCAGGGACTGCTGGATGCGATGCGCGAGTTCTGTGAATACCGTAACATCCTGCCGCGTGGCGTGAAGCTGTCGGCGGAAGATATCTGGGATCGCTGTGCTTATGTGTTGTCGGTAAAAATGCAGGATCCGCAGTTTGCCGGACAAACCAAAGAGCGCCTCTCTTCGCGTCAGTGTGCGGCATTCGTCTCTGGCGTGGTGAAAGATGCATTCAGTTTGTGGCTGAACCAGAATGTGCAGTCAGCCGAACTGCTGGCTGAGATGGCGATTTCCAGCGCGCAGCGTCGTCTGCGTGCGGCGAAAAAAGTAGTGCGTAAAAAGCTGACCAGCGGTCCGGCGCTGCCGGGTAAACTGGCGGACTGTACCGCACAGGATCTTAATCGCACCGAACTGTTCCTTGTCGAAGGTGACTCGGCGGGCGGATCGGCCAAGCAGGCGCGCGATCGTGAATATCAGGCGATCATGCCGCTGAAAGGTAAGATCCTCAATACATGGGAAGTCTCTTCCGATGAAGTGCTGGCTTCGCAGGAGGTTCACGATATTTCCGTGGCGATCGGCATCGATCCGGACAGCGACGATCTGAGCCAATTGCGCTACGGCAAGATCTGTATCCTGGCGGATGCGGACTCCGATGGCCTGCACATCGCCACGCTGCTGTGCGCGCTGTTTGTGAAACACTTCCGCACGCTGGTGAAACACGGTCACGTCTACGTGGCGCTGCCGCCGTTATACCGTATCGACCTTGGTAAAGAGGTGTATTACGCGCTGACGGAAGAAGAGAAAGCGGGCGTACTGGAGCAGTTAAAGCGCAAGAAAGGCAAGCCGAACGTGCAGCGCTTTAAAGGTCTGGGTGAAATGAACCCGATGCAGCTTCGTGAAACTACGCTGGATCCGAACACCCGTCGCCTGGTGCAGCTCATTATCGATGATGAAGACGATCAGCGTACCAACGCAATGATGGATATGCTGCTGGCCAAAAAGCGTTCTGAAGATCGTCGAAACTGGTTGCAAGAGAAAGGCGACCTGGCGGATCTCGAAGGGTAATTGCATGTAGAAAAGCCGGAGACGGGCGTAAAATGCCTTATCCGGCTCTCATCTGACGAAGCGATTTATGCCGGATAGCTAAGCGTCACCCGGCAAATCGACAATCTTAAATGCCCGACTCCAGAATACGAATATTCATGTCCAGCACGTCACCTTTCACGGCTTCGCTGTAGGCTTTCATATGCGGGGTCTGCAAATGCGCTTCAAGATGCGCGATGCTTTCCCACTGCTCAACCATCACGATTGAATCTGGCGCTGTGGTCTGAAAACTCACACCTGCGGCATGATCCACCATCGGCGCATAGCCGTGGCAGCCTTCTTCTTTCAGTACGGTCGGAACGATTTTGGCAAACTGATCCAGTACCGCCTGGCGGTGATGTTGACCTGGACGTGTACGGATTTCTGCAATAACGGTAAGCATGGTTAACTCCTTCTAATTCCAGGTTACCAGTTAACCAAAAATTTCGGTCAGATGCTTGCGATATTCTGCGATATAACGCGGGACGTCCGGCATTTTAATCACGTCATTGGTGATAAAGGTCGGCAGCGCTTCCATTCCCAGGAACTGGTTTGCTTTATGGAACGGGAGATAGACGCCATCAACGCCAACGCCATGGAAAAACTGGTCTTTTTCAGTGAAGGCTTCCATCGGTGCGTTCCAGGTCAGGGACAGCATGTATTTTTTGCCCTGAATCAGCCCGCCGGAGCCGTATTTTTTAGAGGCATCTGAACGTGTGCGGCCGTCGCTGGCGTACAGCGTACCGTGACCTTCGGTAAACACGTCATCGATGTATTTTTTCACGGTCCACGGTGCGCCCATCCACCAGCCAGGCATCTGCCAGATAACCGCATCGGCCCAGACGAAATTCTGCACTTCTGCTTTTACGTCATAATCGCTGTCTGCGCGTACGACTTTAACATCATGCCCGAGGTCGCGCAGGATACCGTCCGCGACCTCGGTCAGGGTGTCATTCAGTTGACCATTAGAATGGCCGAATTTTTTCGCCCCGTTGATAATTAGAATGTTGCTCATTTTGTGTCCTCAAGGAAATACGTTTGAGGACGATTTTACTCCCACCAGCGGTGCGGTGAAATTAGCAAAATGTGCAAAGTCTTTTGCTATGTGAGCAACAATAACGCAATTACCAACTGACTTTTGCTTCAAAGCCACCTTCCGGGGCATTGCCAAACGAGGCTGACATCCCATGTAATATCGCGATACGGCGGACAATCGACAGACCGAGACCGCTGCCAGTCACGCTTTGTCCCGGCGGACGATAAAAGCGTTCACCGATGTGTGTAAGTACCTCCGGCGCAACGCCAGGACCATTATCTTTGACGCTGAAGTTACGGGCGTTGAGTGTCACTTCCACAATGCTCCCCTGCGGACTGTAGCGAATGGCATTATCCAGCAGATTTCGTACCATCAGGCTCAGCAACAGCGGCTGTCCTGTGCGCGTTATATTGTGTGCGTTAATCTGCAAACGTACGTCAATATGCGCCTGCTGGGCCGGGTGGTAGATATCCATCACCGCGGATTGCAGTAGCTCCTCCAGCGAGATTTCTGCCACATCCTGAAGATTATCGAGGGAGTCGAGGCGCGAAAGCGTCAGGAGCTGATCGACCAGTCGGGTGGCGCGTTCAATTCCCGCATGCAGCTGCACCAGCGCTTTTTCCCGCGTTTGCGGGTCGTCGTCTGACAGTTGCACCACTTCGGTTTGCACCTTCAGCGCGGTCAACGGACTGCGTAGCTCGTGAGCAGCGTCAGAGGTAAAGCGTCGTTCGCGGACCATCATAGAGTGGATACGGGTAAACAGCTGATTAAGCGATTCAACCAGCGGGCGCACTTCGCTTGGCACACCTTTCGGGTCGAGCGGTTCTTCTGACTCCGGGGCGCGCCAGCGCAGAGCTTGCGCCAGTTTTTTTAGCGGCCTGAGTTCGCGACTCAGCATGACCACCAGGATCAGCAACATCAGCGGCAGCGCAACCAGCCACGGGGTTAACTGTGCGGTAAGGATCGACAGCGCCATATCCTCCCGGTATTCCCACTCCTGGCCCACCACAATGCGATATTTTCCATCAGCGGAATTCAGCCACAGGAAGCGCCAGGAATCGTTGTCGCCCCTGAGTTGGCCGTCGCTAAACCCCTCCCGGCTGTAGCTGTAGGGAATATCCTGGCCATTGTCGCCATCGTGTAGCACCATTTTGCCGTCGGTGGAGTAGATGGCAAACGCCAGTGCGTCGTCATCAATATGGCCATGTTTCAGTTTTTTTGGCGTGCGGGCCATCGTGCTTGAGGTGGTGACATCGCTGATATCCAGCGTGCTAAGCCGCTTGGCGAACAGCATCAGCTGCGTATCAAACAGTTCATCGACATTATCGGTAGTCTGCCTCCAGGCCACAAAACTGGATACGGCCCAGGTCGCTGATGCCAGAATCAGAAAAATAAGCGTTAGCCTGACTCGCAGGCTGAGGCGTTGTGTGAGTTTCATGCGTCACCCAGGGTATAGCCAATGCCATGCACGGTACGGATAAAGTCGCTGCCGAGCTTACGGCGTAAGTGATGGACGTGGACCTCAACCGCATTGCTGGAGACATTTTCGTCCCAGGTATACAGTTTTTCTTCAATCAGTTTGCGGGGCAGGACGCGACCTTTGTTGCGCATCAGCAGTTCCAGCAGCGCGAACTCTTTAGGTTTGAGTGACAAAGGTTCACCCGCCGCCGTGGCGACCAGCGCGCCGGGATCGAGCGTTACCTGGCCATGGCACAATGTGTTGCTGGCCTGGCCGCTGGCACGACGTACCAGTGCCTCCAGTCTGGCGGCAACTTCGATCAGCGCAAAGGGTTTGCATAGATAGTCATCTGCGCCCAGGCGCAGGCCTTCAACGCGTTCTGCCAGCGCGTCTCGAGCGGTCAGAATCAGCACAGGCTCCTGCTTTCCGTTGGCTCGCCATTCGCGCAAAATGTCCCGTCCGTCTATGCCCGGCAGCGTCAGGTCGAGGATTACCGCATCATAAGGTGCGCTGTAGAGTGCTTCTTTCCCTTGGCGACCTTCGGTAAACCAGTCGATGCTGAAACCCATTTTACTCAGACCTGTTTTCAGGCCATCGCCAATCAACGTGTCATCTTCGATCAGTAAAATACGCATATGTTCATCCCTGCGATAACTCATTTGCAGTCAGTAAACCTGTGGCTACAGTCTCTGTACAGCAAAAAAAGTATCTTTTTTTGCCTTAAGAACTTGTTAAGGATTAACTTATTTAATAGTCGTAAACCAACATGAAAGGGAGACATGACGATGAAAAAATTAGCTGCAATGGTTGCCGTAATGGCACTGTGTTCCGCACCTGTTCTGGCAGCTCAGCAGGGCGGCTTCTCTGGGCCAACGACAACCATCACGCAGAGCCAAAACGGCGGATTTGTCGGCCCGAACGGTAGCAGCACGACGGTAGAAAGCGCCAAATCACTGCGTGATGACACCTGGGTTACCCTGCGTGGGAACATCGTTGAGCGTATTTCCGACGACCTGTACGTGTTTAAAGATGCGACCGGCACGGTGAATGTGGATATCGACCACAAGCGCTGGAACGGCGTAACCGTCACACCGCAGGATGTGGTTGAAATCCAGGGTGAAGTGGATAAAGACTGGAACTCCGTTGAGATCGACGTGAAACAGATTACCAAAGTTGCTAAGTAATCCCAATCAGGGCCGCATTCGCGGCCCTTTTCTTTGTGACTCAACACGCCAGATAGGGTAGTATCTGCGGCAATATTGCCCTTCAATAGAGGGGTACAAAGTTGAGGAACCACGATTAATGAGCGATATGGCAGAGCGCCTGGCGCTGCATGAATTCACGGAAAACGCCTATCTGAACTATTCCATGTACGTCATCATGGACAGGGCGTTGCCGTTTATTGGCGATGGTTTGAAACCCGTTCAGCGTCGCATCGTGTACGCGATGTCCGAACTGGGGCTGAATGCCAGCGCCAAATTTAAAAAATCCGCCCGTACCGTCGGTGACGTGCTGGGTAAATACCATCCGCATGGCGACAGCGCCTGCTATGAAGCGATGGTGCTGATGGCGCAGCCGTTCTCTTACCGTTACCCGCTGGTTGACGGGCAGGGGAACTGGGGGGCACCGGACGATCCGAAATCCTTCGCGGCGATGCGTTATACCGAATCACGCCTGTCTAAATATGCGGAAGTCTTGCTGGGCGAACTCGGTCAGGGAACGTCGGACTGGGTGCCAAACTTCGACGGCACCATGCAGGAGCCGAAGATGCTGCCTGCGCGTCTGCCAAATATTCTGCTGAACGGCACGACCGGTATTGCCGTTGGTATGGCAACGGACATTCCGCCGCATAACCTGCGTGAAGTGGCAAAAGCAGCGATTACTCTGATTGAGCAGCCGAAAACGACGCTGGATCAGTTGCTGGATATCGTGCAAGGGCCGGATTACCCGACCGAAGCGGAGATCATTACCTCTCGCGCGGAGATTCGTAAAATTTACGAAAACGGACGCGGCTCCGTACGTATGCGTGCGGTATGGACGAAAGAAGACGGCGCGGTGGTGATTTCCGCGCTGCCGCATCAGGTTTCCGGGGCAAAAGTGCTGGAGCAGATCGCCGCTCAAATGCGCAATAAAAAGCTGCCGATGGTAGACGACCTGCGCGACGAATCGGATCACGAAAACCCGACCCGTCTGGTGATTGTCCCGCGCTCGAATCGTGTGGATATGGAGCAGGTGATGAACCACCTGTTTGCCACTACCGATCTGGAAAAGAGCTACCGTATCAACCTGAACATGATCGGTCTTGATGGTCGTCCGGCGGTGAAAAACCTGCTGGAGATCCTCACCGAATGGCTGGCGTTCCGCCGCGATACCGTGCGTCGCCGCCTGAATTATCGTCTGGAAAAAGTGCTCAAGCGCCTGCACATCCTTGAAGGTTTGCTGGTGGCGTTCCTCAACATTGACGAAGTAATCGAAATTATTCGTCATGAAGATGAACCTAAGCCTGAGCTGATGTCGCGGTTTGGCATTTCTGAAACCCAGGCTGAAGCCATCCTTGAGCTGAAATTGCGCCACCTTGCCAAACTCGAAGAGATGAAAATCCGCGGTGAGCAGGATGTGCTGGCGAAAGAGCGCGATCAGTTGCAGGCCATTCTGGCTTCCGAACGTAAAATGAGTAACCTGCTGAAGAAAGAGCTGCAGGCCGATGCAGACGCCTATGGCGACGATCGTCGTTCTCCGTTGCAGGAGCGCGAAGAAGCGAAGGCGATGAGCGAGCACGACATGCTGCCATCTGAGCCGGTGACCATTGTGTTGTCCCAAAGTGGCTGGGTGCGTAGCGCCAAAGGCCACGACATCGATGCACCGGGATTAAGCTATAAAGCGGGCGACAGCTTTAAGTCGGCAGTGAAGGGTAAGAGCAACCAGCCGGTGGTGTTCGTGGACTCGACCGGACGCAGCTATGCCATCGACCCGATTACGCTGCCGTCGGCGCGTGGTCAGGGTGAACCGCTGACCGGGAAGCTCACGCTGCCGCCAGGCGCGACGGTTGAGCACATGCTGATGGAAGGCGACGATCAGAAACTGCTGATGGCCTCCGATGCGGGCTACGGTTTTGTCTGCACCTTCAATGACCTGGTCGCACGTAACCGTGCTGGTAAGGCGTTGATTACGCTGCCAGAAAATGCGCGCGTGATGCAGCCGGTGGTGATTGAAGATGAAACCGACATGCTACTGGCTATTACCCAGGCCGGTCGCATGTTGATGTTCCCGGTGAGCGATTTACCGCAGTTGTCGAAAGGCAAAGGGAACAAGATCATTAATATCCCTTCAGCGGAAGCGGCGAAAGGCGAGGATGGTCTGGCGCAACTTTACGTGCTGCCGCCGCAGAGCACGCTGACCATCCACGTCGGTAAGCGCAAAATCAAACTGCGTCCTGAAGAGTTGCAGAAAGTGACCGGTGAGCGCGGTCGTCGCGGCACGCTAATGCGTGGTCTGCAGCGTATCGACAGCATTGAGATTGACTCGCCTCGACGCGCCAGTCACGGCGACAGCGAAGAATAACGCTACCGTCCGGCTCTCCCTGTTAAAGCCCAGGGAGAGCCAACGTTAAAAATTCCCGTGAAACCGTTGTTTATTCGTGCGTTGCGATTAACAATACGCTTTTCCAGAGAGCCGCCCTTAACAAAGCCCTAACCTGATACCGCATGATGAATCAGGTGACGTAAAATGCCAGGCTCTTAGGCCTTAGAGGTTGTTATGCTATATATTTTTCGTTTAATTATTACTGTTATTTACTGCGTTCTGGTCTGTATTTTCGGTTGCATATACTGTCTGTTCAGCCCACGAAATCCAAAACACGTCGCAACGTTCGGTCATATGTTTGGCCGCCTGGCTCCCCTTTATGGCCTGAAGGTCGAGTGCCGCATGCCGGCAGACGCGCAGAACTATGGTAATGCTATCTATATTTGTAACCATCAGAACAACTATGACATGGTTACCGCTGCGAATATCGTTCAGCCGCCGACGGTGACAGTAGGTAAAAAAAGCCTGCTGTGGATCCCTTTCTTCGGGCAGCTGTACTGGTTAACCGGTAACCTGTTGATTGACAGAAACAACCGCGCTAAAGCGCACAGCACCATTGCTGCCGTGGTGAATCATTTCAAAAAACGTCGCATTTCTATCTGGATGTTCCCGGAAGGGACGCGTAGCCGTGGTCGCGGTCTGCTGCCGTTTAAAACCGGTGCGTTCCATGCAGCGATTGCTGCAGGTGTCCCGGTCATTCCGGTGTGCGTTTCCACAACCTCGAACAAGATAAAACTCAATCGACTCAATAATGGTCTGGCGATTGTCGAGATGTTGCCGCCGGTGGATATTAGCCACTTTGGGAAAGATCAGGTTCGTGAACTGGCAGCGCATTGCCGCACGCTGATGGAACAAAAAATCGCAGAACTCGATAAAGAAGTTGCTGAGCGGGAAGCCGCCGGTAAGGTTTAATCCGCGCAATTCGGGTTTTTTACAGGAAATGACTTCCTGCGTGTTAATAGCCAGTTTTTTTTTGGAGTTTATATGTCATTCAGTCGGCGTCAGTTCATTCAGGCATCGGGGATCGCACTGTGTGCAGGTGCTGTTCCGCTGAAGGCTAATGCTGCCGGTCAGCAACAACCGTTACCCGTGCCTCCGCTGCTGGAATCCCGCCGGGGGCAGCCGCTATTTATGACGCTGCAACGTGCGCACTGGTCCTTTACGCAAGGCACGCGCGCACCTGTCTGGGGAATTAACGGCCGCTATCTGGGACCGACAATCCGCGTCTGGAAAGGGGATGACGTCAAGCTTATCTACAGCAACCGTCTGACTGAAAATGTCTCGATGACCGTCGCCGGGTTACAGGTACCTGGCCCGCTGATGGGCGGCCCGGCGCGCATGATGTCCCCGAATGCTGACTGGGCGCCGGTGCTACCGATTCGCCAGAATGCCGCCACGTTGTGGTATCACGCTAATACGCCAAATCGTACTGCTCAGCAGGTCTATAACGGTCTTGCCGGGATGTGGCTGGTTGAAGATGAAGTGAGTAAATCACTGTCTATTCCCAACCACTATGGCGTGGATGATTTTCCGGTCATTATCCAGGACAAGCGGCTGGACAACTTTGGCACGCCGGAATACAGCGAGCCCGGCAGCGGTGGCTTTGTCGGTGATACGCTGCTGGTCAATGGGGCGCAAAGCCCGTATGTCGAAGTCTCCCGCGGCTGGGTGCGCTTGCGTTTGCTGAACGCTTCAAACTCGCGTCGTTACCAGCTGCAAATGAGTGATGGCCGTGCTCTGCATGTGATTTCCGGCGATCAGGGTTTTTTACCTGCGCCTGTTTCGGTGAAGCAGCTCTCGCTGGCTCCGGGCGAGCGTCGTGAGATCCTGGTGGATATGACTAATGGTAATGAGGTCTCTATCACCTGTGGTGAGGCGGCCAGTATTGTCGACAGGATCCGCGGGTTCTTTGAGCCTTCCAGTATTCTCATCTCCACGCTGGTATTGACGTTGCGCCCGACAGGTCTTCTGCCGCTGGTGACTGACAGCCTGCCAATGCGCCTGCTGCCAACGGAAATCCTCAGCGGTTCGCCGATTCGCAGCCGTGATATCAGCCTGGACGACGATCCTGGCATCAACGGTCAGCTGTGGGACGTCAATCGTATGGATATTACTGCCCAGCAGGGCTCCTGGGAGCGCTGGACGGTGCGGGCGGATATGCCCCAGTCCTTCCATATTGAAGGCGTCTCGTTCCTGATCCGTAATGTGAATGGCGCGATGCCGTTCCCGGAAGACAGAGGCTGGAAAGATACTGTCTGGGTTGATGGCCAGGTTGAATTACTGGTTTATTACGGACAGCCTTCCTGGGCCCATTTCCCGTTCTACTTTAATAGCCAGACGCTGGAAATGGCGGATCGTGGCTCAATCGGACAGATGTTGGTGAACCCGGCGCCGTAATGCGCCGGGGTATTCGTTACGCCCGCCAGAACATGCGCGAGAACAGGATCAGAATGGGGTAAATCTCCAGACGCCCCATGATCATGGCCGCGCACATCAGTAGCTTTGCTTCCTCGTTTAGGGTGCCAAATGTCGTGGCGGTGACGCCAAATCCTAGCCCCATATTGTTGATGCAGGCGGCGACGGTGGCGAAAGAGGAGAATAGATCGTAGCCCATCAGATTGAGCGCCCAGATAAAAAAGCTGGTGAGCAAAACATAGAGAAAGAAAAAGCTCCATACCGAACGCACTACCCGGTCGCTTACCACGCTATTGCCCACTTTGATATTCAGCAGGGCGCGAGGGTGCGCGAGCTGGTGTAACTCCTGGCGGCACTGCTTGAACATAATCAAAAAGCGCAGCACCTTAATCCCCCCGCAGGTCGATCCCACACAACCGCCGAAGAAACTGGCGCTGAGCAGCATGAAGATCGTGTGCGAAGGCCACTGCGCGTAATCCGCCGTCGACAGGCCATTATCTGTCAGCATCGAACTGGCCAGAAAAAAAGCATGCACCAGGCTGTCCGTTAATCCGTACATGCCTGCCCGCCAAACTTGCCAGGTGGCGATCAGAGTGACCACCAACGCAATAAGCAAAAAGAAACGCAATTCGGCATTACGACGAAAGGGTTTGAAGGTACGTTTCACGATAGCAACGTACCAGAGGGTGAAGTTAAATGCAGACAGCAGTGAAAATATCCCGGCGACAAGCTCAATGGCATGGCTGTTATAAAAGCCGATGCTCTCGCTGCGAGTGGAAAATCCGCCGAGAGAGACCGTCGAAAGCCCGTGGCATAAGGCGTCGAAAAACGACATCCCGGCAGCCCAGTAGGCCAGAGTACAGATCAGACCCAGAATGACATAGGTCATCCACAGCGTACGTGCAGTATCAGCAAGTCTTGGCGTGAGGCGTTCTTCTTTAAAAGGGCCTGGCATTTCAGACTGATACAGCTTCATGCCACCAATACCCAGCAGCGGCAATACCGCTACGGCGAGGACAATAACACCCAGACCGCCAATAAAATTGAGCTGAGCCCGATAGTACAGATACGACTTCGGCAAGGCGCTGACGTCATCAATCACCGTTGCGCCTGTAGTGGTAATTCCAGAAACTCCTTCAAACAGGGCATCCGCAAAAGAGAGGTTTAAGCCATCGTCCATCCACATCGGCATCGCGCTGATAAACGAAAACAACAGCCAGAACAGGACGATAATGACGAAACCATCCCGGGTGCGCAGTTGAATACCCGCATGTTTGGTTGCCAACCACGCCCCGCCGCCGAGGGTGAAGAAAGTCATAAATGTGCTGAAAAAAGCGAACAAGCTCCGCTCTTTATTTAACAAAGCGATGAGCATCGGTGGCAGCATAGAAAAGCTGTAGAGAAGAACCAGAAATCCGCACAGGTGAACAACAACCCGTAACTGGGAAATATGCAGTGAATCGTTGAGTCGCAATGAAAAATCCCCCGCCGAAAAAGAGTTATCTCAGCTGGCTGGCATGGTGTTAATTATGATTGATAAAAATGATCGTCGTAAAATTTAACAATTTATATAACTTTCTACTGGTCTGGTTCAGACTCCACTTCATTTCTTGCCGATATACAGCGTATAATCCTCGGCCTTTGATTATTTTTTTACCATTTTTGGAAGCATTATGAGCGCAATATCCCTGATCCAGCCGGACAGAGACCTTTTCTCCTGGCCGCAGTACTGGGCTGCCTGTTTTGGCCCGGCACCGTTTTTGCCGATGTCACGCGACGAAATGGACCAACTTGGCTGGGATAGCTGCGACATCATTCTGGTTACCGGCGATGCATACGTCGATCATCCCAGCTTTGGCATGGCAATTTGCGGACGTATGCTGGAAGCACAAGGCTTTCGCGTAGGGATTATCGCCCAGCCGGAGTGGAACAACAAAGACGATTTTATGCGTTTGGGTAAACCGAACCTGTTCTTTGGTGTGACCGCAGGCAACATGGACTCGATGATCAACCGCTACACCGCAGATCGCCGACTGCGCCATGACGATGCCTACACACCGGACAACGTTGCGGGCAAACGTCCGGACCGCGCCACGCTGGTCTATACCCAGCGCTGTAAAGAAGCATGGAAAGATGTGCCGGTTATTCTCGGCGGTATTGAGGCCAGCCTGCGCCGTACCGCGCACTATGACTATTGGTCTGATACCGTTCGCCGCTCTGTTCTGGTGGATTCCAAAGCCGACATGCTGATGTTCGGCAACGGCGAACGTCCGCTGGTGGAAGTGGCGCATCGTCTGGCGATGGGCGAAACCATCGATCAGATCCGCGACGTGCGTAACACTGCGATTATGGTTAAAGAAGCGCTGCCGGGCTGGAGTGGGGTGGATTCCACGCGCCTCGACACGCCGGGCAAGATTGACCCGATCCCGCATCCGTATGGTGAAGATCTGCCGTGTGCTGACAACAAACCGGTCGCACCGAAAAAGCAGGAAGCGAAAGCGGTAACCGTACAGCCGCCGCGCCCGAAACCGTGGGAAAAAACCTACGTGCTGCTGCCGTCCTTCGAAAAAGTGAAGAGCGATAAAGTGCTGTATGCGCATGCGTCGCGTATCCTGCACCACGAAACCAACCCAGGCTGTGCGCGTGCGCTGATGCAAAAGCACGGCGATCGCTACATCTGGATCAACCCGCCAGCCATTCCGCTCTCTACCGAAGAGATGGATAGCGTCTTTGCGCTGCCGTACAAACGCGTGCCGCATCCGGCGTATGGCGACAGCCGCATTCCGGCCTATGAGATGATCCGTTTCTCGATCAACATTATGCGTGGCTGCTTTGGCGGCTGTTCGTTCTGTTCGATCACCGAGCACGAAGGTCGTATCATCCAGAGCCGCTCTGAAGACTCGATCATCAATGAAATCGAAGCCATTCGCGACACCGTTCCGGGCTTTACCGGCGTGATTTCCGATCTCGGCGGCCCAACGGCAAACATGTATATGCTGCGCTGTAAGTCACCGCGCGCGGAACAGACCTGCCGTCGTCTGTCATGCGTCTACCCGGATATCTGTCCGCATATGGACACCAACCACGAACCGACGATTAACCTTTATCGTCGAGCGCGTGATTTGAAAGGCATTAAAAAGATCCTCATCGCTTCGGGCGTGCGCTATGACATCGCGGTTGAAGACCCACGCTATATCAAAGAGCTGGCGACCCACCACGTTGGCGGTTATCTCAAGATTGCGCCAGAGCATACCGAAGAAGGCCCGCTGTCGAAGATGATGAAGCCGGGGATGGGCAGCTACGATCGCTTTAAGGAATTGTTCGATACCTACTCTAAACAGGCGGGTAAAGAGCAGTATCTGATCCCGTACTTTATTTCCGCGCACCCAGGTACGCGTGACGAAGATATGGTGAATCTGGCGTTGTGGCTGAAGCAACGTCGTTTCCGTCTGGATCAGGTGCAGAACTTCTATCCATCGCCGTTGGCGAACTCCACAACCATGTATTACACCGGGAAAAACCCGCTGGGTAAAATTGGTTATAAGAGTGAAGATGTGGTGGTGCCGAAAGGTGATAAGCAGCGTCGTTTGCATAAAGCCCTGCTGCGTTACCACGATCCAGCTAACTGGCCGTTAATCCGCCAGGCGCTGGAAGATATGGGTAAAAAGCATCTGATCGGCGGTCGTCGCGAATGTCTGGTCCCGGCACCTACGCTGGAAGAGATGCGCGAGGCGCGTCGCCAGAACCGTCATACCCGTCCGGCGTTGACCAAGCACACACCGGTGGCGCATCAGCGCCAGACGCCTGCTGCAAACAAAAAACGCGGGAAAGTGGCAGGGCGCTAATCTGTCTTGCCCGATGGTGAAAGCTAATCCGGCCTACGTACAGCACAGTTTTGTAGGCCGGATAAGTTCCTTGTACCGCCATCCGGTAGAAAGACGCAGTATTTATGCTTCACGAATTCTGGCCGCTAATGCGGCCAGTTTTGCATCATCCGCTCGTTCGTGGTCATGTGACGACAGATATCCTTCATATTGCTCGAAAAATTTATTCTGCCGCGCTTCAATCGGTTTCCAGTGGGTTAGATCGCCAGTGCCATGCATGGGGCTTAATTTGCTGTGTACATGGTCTACGCCGAAACCTTCGAAGAACATCCCTGTACGACTGACATCCGGGAAAGCCTTATCCAGTTTCTTAGCCACTTTTTGGGTTGCCAGCATCAGATCAGCCAGTGCCTGCGGCGGCATATCGAAGGCATAGCTGGGATAATGCTTTTTCGGGATCACCACGGTAAAACCGTCGGTGTTCGGGAAAATCGACAGAAAAGCCAGATGATGCTCGTCTTCCCAGACCTTATGGCAGGGGGCTTTACCTTCAACTATTTGACAGAAAATACAGGTCATTCCTTTTCTCCGCAGGTAAGGTGATTCGTCTGGACGCAGTCAGTTTAGTACAGACCCAACACCTTCCACCACATCAGACCCACGGTGATAAACACCGCCTGGTTAAACAAGCTGATGATAAATCCTGTGCGCCACCAGACGCCCGTTGGAACATACCCGGCACCAAACAGGATTGGACCGCGAGCGTGGGTGTACTGGGTGAGCGAGCAGTACAAACTGCTGGTGAAGGCCAGCATTAATGCCGTGGGGGCTGCGGGAATATTCAGATGCAGACCGACGCCGAGGAAAACGGCGTACAGCGCGGCAATCTGTGCATTACCGCTGGCAAAAAAGTAGTGGGTATAGAAGTAGGCGGCGTTCAGCAGCAGCAGGACGATCACCCAACTGGTACCGTGCATAGTACTGCTCAGGCTATCGCCGATCAGATTGCCAAACCAGGTGGTGAAGCCCAGTTTTTTCAGCTGGTTCGCCATCATCAACAGCGCGGCAAACCAAATCAGTGTGTCCCATGCACCTTTCTCGCTCTTCACATCTTCCCAGCTCAGAACACCGCTTAGCAATAAAATGGACAGCCCCACGAACGAGGCAGTGGTGGCGTCGACGCCTAACGTATCGCCAAAAATCCATAGCACCAGCAGTACGCCGACGGTAGCCAGCATCAGCCATTCGCCGCGAGACATACTGCCCATTTCCACCAGCTCTTTGCGCGCCAGATTCGGGGCATCCGGCGTGTGCTTAATTTCCGGGCGCACGATCCAGTAGACCAGCAGTGGAACCAGCAGTAAGGACACCAGGCATGGCAGCAGCGCCGCCATAAACCAGCCGCCCCAGGTCAGCGTGACGCCTGCATTGGCCGCCAGTTTCACCGCCAACAGATTGCCGGTATAGCCGGTCATAAAGAGCGCGGCGGTGACGTCGTTGACGTTGCCAATACAGGTGATAAGAAAGGTACCGATTTTACTGCGGGACTCATCTTCCGGGTTCGAATGGAAACTGCGTGCCAGAGAGTCAGCAATCGGATAGATGACGCCGCCGCAGCGTGCTGTATTACTCGGCATTGCCGGGGAGAGGATCAGATCGGCAAAAGCCAGACCATAGGCGAGTCCCAGCGTGCGCTTGCCGAGCAGACGGATCATCTGCAGCGCAATGCGTCGTCCGAGGCCAGTTTTGATAAATCCGCGGGCAATCATAAAAGCCACGACGATAAGCCAGATAAGTGAACTGTTCAGCTCACTCAGTGCCGTGGTGATAGCGCCGCTGGCGGTTTTATCCCCGGCAGCATAGGCGAGTGCAAAAACCGTAATCCCAATAATACCGACCGCGCCGATGGGTAAAACTTTTGCCACGATAGAGGCAATCGTCGCGACGAAGATAATTGCCGAATGCCAGGCTGGCGCACTTAACCCCGAGGGAGGGGTAAGTTGCCACAGTCCGGCAGAAATGAATATTATAAGAATTAATGGGAGCCATTTGACTCCGCTACTTTTTTTCTCAGTCACGCTTACGCACCTATGGATATGGTGAATATATTCATCAAATAAATATATTTATTTAATAATTAACAGGTTATGTTGCGTAATGCTGCTCCAGCGACTGCAAGAAATACATCAATATATGTGCGTGAATTGTTTCCTGATATTTCAAATCAGTAAAGGCCCGACGAGAGTGTCGGGCTGGAGGGAAGGGGTTAACCGCCGAACTGATCCGGGTCTGGCCCCAGACGTTTGCCCTGATCGAGTTTCGCGATTTCGCCTAATTCGTCTTTATCCAGGCGGAAGTCCCAGACGTTAAAGTTTTCTGCGATACGCGCCGGGGTGACTGATTTCGGAATCACCACCAGCCCGCTATCCAGGTGCCAGCGGATGACAATCTGCGCCGGTGATTTGCCATATTTCTCGGCGAGGTCACGGATGATCTTTTGATCAAAGACGTCTTTGCCGCCCTGCGCCAGCGGGCTCCAGGATTCGGTCTGGATTTTATGCGTTGCGTTCCAGGCGTGCAGTTGGCGCTGTTGCATAAGCGGATGAAGTTCGATCTGGTTAATCACTGGAGGTACGCCGGTTTCATCCATCAACCGCTGGAGATGATTGATCTGAAAGTTGCACACGCCGATGCTCTTAATCAGACCTTCTTTTTGCAGGTCGATCATGTTTTCCCACGCTTCAACGTAGTGGTCGATCGCCGGAACCGGCCAGTGCATCAGGTATAGATCGAGGTAATCAAGCTGGAGCTTTTCCATGCTTTCGAGCAAGGCTTCCCGGGGGCGTTTTTGGTCATCATTCCACAGCTTGGTGGTGATGAATAACTCGTCCCGTGGTACGCCAGCATCGCGTATTGCTTTGCCGACACCTTCTTCGTTTTTGTACGCAGCAGCGGTATCAATTGAGCGATACCCCACTTCCAGCGCTTTATGAATGGCGGTGATGACTTCTTCGTTACTTGCCTTCCAGACCCCCAGGCCCAGTTGCGGCATGACGTTACCATCCTGTAGTTTGATAATGGTTGGACCGGTCATAATTCCCCCCCTGGATTACAGTCACCGGGGCAGCCCCCGGTGAGTTAGGTGTGACTTAAGCCTGGTATAAATACCCAAAAACGAAAGGCGGAGGTTAAAAAACCTTAGCGGGCAGCTTCGTAAATCCGACGGCTGACTTCAAGCGTAATGTCCTGATGTTCGCCCAGTTGCGTACCACCGTGTGCTTCCAGTTTTTCCAGCAATGCCGGGATAGAGCTACCGTCCAGGCCGTAGTCAGACAGGCGAGTGGGTACACCCATTTGTTCGAAGAAAGTACGGGTAGCGGCAATGGCGGCGTCGATGCGCTGGTCGTCGGAACCTTCGGTGATATTCCAGATACGCTCTGCGTATTGCAGCAGTTTGGCACGCTTGGTATCACGTTTTTCATTCCACAGCGCTGGCAGAACGATGGCCAGCGTTTGAGCATGATCCAGACCATGCATTGCGGTCAGTTCATGGCCCAACATATGCGTTGCCCAGTCCTGCGGTACGCCTGCGCCAATCAGGCCGTTCAGCGCCTGGGTTGCCGCCCACATGACGTTCGCACGCACGTTGTAGTTTTCCGGCTCCTGCAAGGCTTTCGGACCTTCTTCTACCAGCGTGAGCAGAATGCCTTCGGCAAAGCGATCCTGAATTTTCCCGTCTACCGGATAAGTCACATACTGTTCCACGGTATGAACAAAAGCATCCACAACGCCGTTTGCAACCTGACGCGGCGGCAGGGTGTAGGTGTAAACCGGATCCAGTACGGCAAATACTGGCTGCACAAACGGGGTCATAAAGGCCAGTTTATCGCCGGTGGTTTTACGCGAAATTACCGCGCCGGAGTTAGATTCAGAGCCGGTTGCAGGCAGGGTTAATACGGAGCCCATCGGGATGGCGCTTGTTACGTCGCTGCCGTGGGTTTCCAGAATGCGCCATGGATCGATGCTGTCAGCGTACTGTGCCGCTGCCGCGATGAATTTGGTGCCGTCCAGCACTGAACCGCCACCTACTGCCAGCAGAAACGTCACTTTCTCATCACGCACGATTTTTACTGCGTTCATCAGCGTTTCGTAAGACGGGTTTGGCTCGATACCGCCAAACTCCAGCACATCCAGGCCTTTTAGCGCGTCCTGAACCTGTGCCAGGACGCCGGTTTTTTTCACGCTGCCGCCGCCGTAGGTAACCAGTACGCGAGCGTCCTGAGGAATTTGATCGCGCAGCTCAGCAATCGCGCCTTTACCAAACAAAATACGTGTTGGGGTATGGAGATTAAAGTTGTTCATTGCTCGTTCCCTTTGGTGGGTAATAAAAGAGGGCAGGAGAGTGTCTGCCGGATGATGAACATTGTGGTCGCCCGCCGCGCTGCTCTCAATGCTCATTTCTGCCGATGTCTTGCCCATTTCTACATACTGCTGGAGAAAACGGATAAATCTGCGCATTATGTCAGGGTCGAAAACCGATGATGAAATGGTGCTCCATGAACCGTGATGAGATCTGCCTTCTGCTGACAGATAAAATTAAGCAGCTGAAAAGCAATGAAAATAGACTTAACGAACTGCTGCCAGATGTCCGCCTGCTATACGGTACGGAGCCGGCGGCACGTACACCAGTCATGTATCAGCCAGGCATCATATTTCTCTTTTCGGGACATAAAATTGGTTACATCAATGAGCGCATATTTCGCTATGACGCCAACGAATACCTGCTGCTAACCGTACCTTTACCCTTTGAATGTGAAACCTATGCGACGCCGGAGGTTCCTCTGGCCGGTATTTACCTGAATGTCGATATTCTGCAATTGCAGGAGCTGCTGATGGACATTGGGGAAGACGAACTGTTCCAGCCCGCCATGGCTGCCAGTGGGATTAACTCTGCGACACTCTCTGACGAAATTCTCTGTGCCGCAGAGCGCCTGCTGGATGTAATGGAGCGGCCGCTGGATGCGCGCATTCTGGGGAAACAGATTATTCGCGAGATCCTCTACCATGTGTTGACCGGGCCGCGTGGCGGTGCCTTGCTTGCGCTGGTCAGTCGCCAGACGCATTTCAGTTTGATAAGCCGGGTACTGAAGCGGATTGAAACCAAATACACCGAAAACCTCAATGTAGAACAGCTGGCGGCAGAGGCGAACATGAGCGTGTCGGCGTTTCATCATAATTTTAAAGCGGTTACCAGCACGTCGCCGCTGCAATATCTTAAGAGTTATCGCCTGCATAAAGCGCGGATGATGATGATTCACGATGGAATGAAGGCCAGTGCGGCTGCCATGCGCGTCGGTTATGAGAGCGCATCGCAATTCAGTCGGGAGTTCAAACGTTTCTTTGGCGTAACGCCGGGGGAAGATGCGGCAAGAATTCGTATGATGCAGGGGAGTTGATTTCTTGTAGGCCTGACAGGTACACCGTAGGCTATAAAGCTGCGCGCCATCAGGCAAAATGCCGGGGATTACCCCGGCTACGGATAATACTCAGGCGCTACAGTATTTTTTTTTAATCACCACGAACAATGTTCCCAACAGACCTGCGGTTAACAGGGCAATCGGCAGGATCATTAAAAAGGTCATCACCTGATCTTCATGGCGTTTAACGAACGGGATCATGCTCAGCGCATAGCCGAAACTGGTGACGACGGTGACCCACAGCAGGCCACTCAGCCAGTTAAAAAACTGGAACCGACGGTTAGGAAGCCCTGAAATGCCCGCCATCGTTGGCAGCAAGGTGCGAACAAACGCCAGAAAACGCCCTGCCAGCAGCGCCATCAGACCGTGTTGGTCAAACATGCAGGTTGCGCGCTGATGGTATTTTTCCGGTAATTGCGCCAGCCAGCCTTTCACCGTGCGCGTGTTGCCTAGCCAGCGTCCCTGAATATAACTCAGCCAGCAGCCCAGACTGGCTGCGGCCGTCAGAATAGCTATGGTAGGTAAAAAACTCATCACGTCCTGAGCGATCAGCGCTCCTGCCAGTAATAACAGGCTGTCTCCGGGTAAAAAGGAGGCGGGCAGCAGGCCATTTTCTAAAAACAGCGTGGCGAACATGACGAAGTACACCACGCTCACCACGTGCGGATCCGCCAGTGCGGCAAAATCGTGTTGCCAGAGCGCGGAGACAATATCTTGAATGACTACCATGGACTTTCCTGTGGAACAGCGTTTATGTGTGGATTGTACTCCTGAATTGCCCGGGATGCCTTGATCCCGGACGCAACAATTGCAGACTTTTCCACCAGAAGTGTCTGCATATATGTCCATCTGTGGCAATTTTACTCGATTCGGGCAAATCCTGCGGCCAAATCGGCAATCAGATCGTCAACATTCTCTAAACCGATATGTAAACGGATGAGCGTTCCGCTGAAATCCACCTCGCCTTGCGGACGGATTGCCGCAATGTGTTCCGGCTGGTTGGCGAGAATCAGCGACTCAAAACCGCCCCAGGAGTAGGCCATGCTGAACAGGCTGAAGTGATCCAGATACGCAGCAAGCTCCTCATTATTGAGCTTCTTATTCAATATAAAGGAGAATAGGCCGCTGCTGCCGGTAAAATCACGCTTCCAGAATTCATGGCCTTTACTGCCGGGCAGTGCCGGGTGGTTCACGCGGGCGACCTGCGGATGGCTGGCCAGCCACTCGGCGACCTTTAAGCTGCTTTCATGGTGCTGACGCAGGCGAACGCTCAGCGTACGCAGTCCACGGCTGGTCATATAGGCGGTATCGGCGTCCAGCATTTGCCCCATCAGATAGGCATTTTCGCGCAGTTGATCCCAGCAGCGGGCATTAGATACCGCCGTGCCGACCATGCCGTCAGAATGACCAATCAGATATTTGGTGCCTGCCTGAATAGAGATATCGATGCCAAAATCCAACGCTTTGAACAGCATCCCGGCAGCCCAGGTGTTATCAATCATGATGATTGCATCCGGCGCGACGCTTCTGACGGCGGCAACAATAGCGGGAACATCATGCACTTCCATAGTGACAGAGCCGGGAGATTCCAGAAATACGACTTTCGTGTTCGGCTGTATGTGCTTAACGATATCGGCGCCAACCAGCGGATCGAACCAGCCGGTGGACACGCCGAGCTTGCCGAGAATTTTGGTACAGAAATCCTGACTGGGTTCATAGGCGGTATTGGTCATCAGCACATGATCCCCTTGCTCCACAAAGGCAAGGATGGTGTTGGCAACGGCCGCCGCACCGCAGGGGAACAGTGCGCAACCCGCGCCACCTTCCAGTTCGCACATCGCTTCCTGAAGAGAGAAATGCGTCAGGGTTCCGCGACGTCCATAGAACAGTGCGCCGTTCGCCCGGTTGTGCGTGGCCTGTTTTTTGGCCTCTACGGTGTCAAAAACCAGCGAAGAAGCGCGCTGGATAACGCTATTTACCGAGCCCAGCGTGTACTTTTTACTGCGTCCTGCGTGAACGAGTTTGGTTTCAAGTTGCTTATCTGCCATGTTGTCTTACCTATTTTTATACGTCTGGATGTCTAAACTACCATGAATCAAAGATGACGCATCCTGCAGAACGGCCATACAGTAGAAAATAATCTCAAAATGCTTCTGGTGACTTTTTTACTGCGTGAGCGCAAGGAAAAGAAACCAAAGGTGCGGCAATATGTAAATAGTAATGAGAACGACTATCAATTCGACGTCGTTTTGATATGATTACGCTCAGATTTTGTGATTTGCGTCCTGGAGATACAGAGTGGGTAATAATTTGATGCAGACGGATCTTTCCGTCTGGGGTATGTATCAGCACGCCGATATCGTGGTTAAGTGCGTGATGATTGGGCTGATTTTGGCGTCAGTGGTCACCTGGGCTATCTTCTTTAGTAAGAGCCTTGAGTTCTTTACTCAGAAACGCCGCCTTAAGCGTGAACAGCAACTGCTGGCGGAAGCCCGCTCTTTAGATCAGGCAAGTGAGATTGCCGCAGGATTCGATGGCAAAAGCCTGGGCGCACAGTTGATTAACGAAGCGCAGAACGAGCTGGAACTGTCAGAAGGCAGCGAAGATAACGAAGGCATTAAAGAGCGTACCGGCTTCCGTCTGGAGCGTCGTGTGGCTGCGGTAGGTCGCCATATGGGCCGCGGTAACGGATACCTGGCCACCATCGGGGCTATCTCTCCTTTCGTCGGTCTGTTCGGTACCGTATGGGGCATCATGAATAGCTTCATCGGGATTGCACAAACCCAAACGACCAACCTGGCCGTTGTTGCGCCGGGTATCGCAGAAGCGCTGTTAGCGACCGCAATCGGTCTGGTCGCAGCAATTCCAGCGGTTGTTATCTACAACATTTTCGCACGTCAGATTGGCAGCTATAAAGCGATGCTGGGCGACGTCGCGGCACAGGTGCTGTTGTTGCAAAGCCGCGATCTGGACCTGAACGCGAGCGCATCCGCGCATCCGGTACGTGCAGCGCAGAAATTACGTGTAGGATAATGTTCCATGGCAATGAGCTTTAATGAAAACCTGGACGATAACGGTGAAATGCATGAAATCAACGTGACGCCGTTTATCGACGTTATGTTGGTTTTATTGATCATCTTTATGGTTGCCGCGCCGTTGGCAACCGTAGATGTGAAGGTGAATCTCCCTGCCTCCACCAGCACGCCGCAGCCGCGTCCGGAAAAACCGGTTTACCTGTCAGTTAAAGCCGATAAGAGTATGTTTATTGGCAACAATCAGGTGACGGATGAAACCATGATTAACGAGCTAAATGCGCTAACTGAAGGGAAGAAAGACACCACGATTTTCTTCCGGGCAGATAAAACCGTTGATTATGAAACCATGATGAAGGTGATGGATACGCTGCATCAGGCGGGCTTCCTGAAGATTGGTCTGGTTGGCGAAGAGACTGTGAAAGCGAAGTAATCCTCATCATGCCGGGTAATGGTTGCCGCCTTACCCGGCGTGCCTCTCCTGATTCAACTCCCTCGCACACTTGTTCTTATCTGTTCTCATCTAACGCGACCGTGGTTATTCTGGTGGGTTCGTAGTTCCCTTCAGACAGCTTTCGCGTCAGGCGTAAGGTGGCCGTTTCCCGCGCGAGTATATGCTGGTAGGTGCTTTCCAGTCGGGCCATGATTTTGTCCCGCAGTTCTGGTTGCTGCTCCATAATGGCTTCGATCGCGGCACCGTAGATCTCTTCTTTAGCCTGTAGCGAGTAAATTTCACGGCGATTTTGCCATTTCATCCGCACCAGTGCAGCGGGAATAGAGGCTATCTCCTGAGCAACGCTTTCCAGTGTCGTGTTTTTATTGGCAATCAACACGGCTAAATTTTGCTTTAAGACAAACTCATCGCTTTTATGGTTATCTAAAGCCAAATAAACATTATTATCCTCAACATCTTTCATTTTATTTCTCTTCCAGAGAATAAAAAATAGGATCGCTGGTTTCACGGGTAATTAAATTAAGCCAAATTTTGTTGCCCTGTTCATTTATGATGGCTGTTTTTTGAGTCAAAATTTTACTTAATTCTTGTGCATTAATGTCGCCTTCTGCCTGTAGTGAATTGAGCAGGCGAGAGAATGACTCAATTTTTGCTGCACGAAATAGACGCTCTTTTAAATGGCGGTCGCACTCTTCAAATAGCATATTCCGTGACTGACCGGTAGCGGTTGAGCTAATCAAAATATCGGATTCGTAATCGCTTAATGTTATCTTCCCCTGAGTCAAATTTTCACTATTATCTGTAGAGGTGGTATTGTCAGGTGAGCTGGATAAGTGAAAACGCGAGGGAACAAGATGCTCGGGAAGCATGTTGAAATATCCTTTGATGCCAATGATATGTTGTTTTAAATAAACCATGCCTCGTTGACAATAGCATGGCGTAATTTTAAAATCAAAAAAAATGGAGCCAGTATATGAACAGTATATTTTATTCTGTTATTACCCTGCTATTGCTGACTTGCGGGGTACTTTTGTTGATGCACAGTGCAAATAAAAACCGTAATGCAGAAAATGGATACGCTGAAAACCAGCCGGAAATACTGAGTAAAGAAGAGGGTGAAGATCATTTCTCGGTACTGATGAATTCGATTACTCCGGTTTGGTATTGGCGTGTCAATCACGAATATATCGATTTTATCCACTCGACGATCAAACGGATGACAATGGTGGAGCTGAATGAGACGCCAGGGCTATTTGATGCACAGCGGCGTTGCAGCGATCTCAACTCTGCGGTGTATAAATATTACGACAATATTAAAAAACGCTGCCTAAGTGGCGAGAAAGTCCCGCATGCCGATCTGGACGTGCTTAACTTACGTCAGTGCTTCAGGGAGTTCAGCCTGGAAGCCTATCCTGCACTTGTCGCGCTGGTGTGGCCGGAATATCAGCGCCCAGAAATCAAAGCAGAAGAGGTGTGAGGAGCTGGCTGGCCCGTATTACGTGCCGGGAAGAACAACGTTGCTACCCGGCACGGGATTACCTACGGTTATTTGTCAGATGAGGCCTGCCACAGGTTCAGCTTACCGTCCGCGACGTGCTTATCGATCTGCGCCAGTTCTTCGGCGCTGAACGTCAGATTCGCCAGCGCCTGAACGTTCTCTTCCAGTTGCTCCGGTCGACTGGCGCCAATCAATACCGACGTTACCCTGTTGTCTTTTAGCAGCCAGCTTAAGGCCATTTGTGCCATCGACTGTCCACGCTGTTGCGCCATCTCATTAAGCAAACGCAGGCTGGTAAGGTTTTCTTCCGTCAGCATGTTTTCCGTTAACCCACGAACTTTTTTCCCTTCACGCTGCATGCGTGAACCTTCCGGAATACCGTTAAGGTATTTCCCCGTCAGCAGTCCCTGAGCCAGCGGCGTAAATGCGATGCAGCCCATACCGTTGGATTCCAGCGTATCCAGCAGGCCGCTGCTGTCTACCCAGCGGTTAAGCAGGTTGTAAGACGGCTGATGGATCAGCAATGGAATTTTCCATTCCCGCATCAGCTCGGCCATTTTCTGCGTACGTTCCGGGGAATAGGATGAGATGCCGACATACAGCGCTTTACCGCTTTGCACGGCGTGGGCCAGCGCCGAGGCGGTCTCTTCCATTGGCGTATTTTCGTCAACGCGGTGAGAGTAGAAGATATCGACATAGTCGAGACCCATGCGTTTCAGACTCTGGTCGAGGCTGGCGAGCAGGTATTTGCGCGAACCGCCAGAACCATATGGCCCAGGCCACATGTCATAGCCTGCCTTGGTGGAGATAATCAGTTCATCGCGATAGTGTGCAAAATCCTCGCGCAGCAATCGGCCAAAATTCTCTTCTGCGCTGCCTGGTGGCGGCCCATAGTTATTGGCTAAATCAAAATGCGTGATGCCTAAATCAAATGCTTTACGCAACAGGGCTTGCTGTGAATCCAGCGCCTGAACGTGCCCAAAACTGTGCCATAAACCCAGCGATAGCGCGGGTAAACGCAAACCGCTGCGCCCACAGTAGCGATAGAGCATCTGCTCGTAACGTTCAGGATTGGCAAACCAGGCCATGAGATCTCCTTAGTGCAGGTGAATTTCGAAACAACGTTTCTATTCTAGCGGGTTCACGGTGAATATCCCGTTCACCAGGTCACACTGAGATGAAAAACTGGGCAAAAACAGGTCACTGTGCTTTGCTTAAAAAAACATCAATCAGGAGTGCGACGATGCCGCGTTTGACTGCCAAAGATTTTTCGCAAGAACTGCTCGACTACTATGACTATTACGCGCATGGCAAAATAACGAAACGCGAGTTTCTCAATCTGGCAGCGAAATATGCAGTGGGTGGCATGACGGCGTTGGCCTTATTCAATTTATTGAAACCCAACTATGCCCTCGCAACGCAGGTAGAATTTACCGATCCCGATATTCTGGGGGAATATATTACCTATCCTTCGCCTGAAGGGCATGGTGATGTGCGGGGGTATTTAGTTAAACCTGCGAAGGTGACGGGGAATGTTCCGGCGGTGGTGGTAGTACATGAAAATCGTGGGCTGAATCCGTATATTGAAGATGTGGCGCGACGGGTGGCGAAGGCGGGCTTTATGGCACTCGCGCCTGATGGATTAAGTTCGGTAGGGGGATATCCAGGCAATGATGATAAAGGTCGGGAATTGCAGCAGCAGGTTGACCCCGTAAAGTTAATGAACGACTTTTTTGCCGCCATTGAATTTATGCAACATTATTCGGGGACCACGGGAAAGGTAGGTATCACCGGATTTTGCTACGGTGGTGGCGTATCGAATGCCGCCGCAGTGGCATTCCCGGAACTGGCCTGCGCGGTGCCTTTTTATGGGCGTCAGGTTCCTGCGTCAGATGTCCCTAAAATAAACGCGCCTTTATTACTGCACTATGCGCAATTAGATACACGTATTAATGAAGGATGGCCTGCCTATGAAGCGGCGCTTAAGGCCAATAAGAAAGTCTATGAAGCCTATATCTATCCCGGCGTTAATCATGGCTTTCACAACGATTCGACCCCCCGTTATGATAAAGCTGCCGCTGATTTAGCCTGGGAACGTACTCTTGCGTGGTTTAACAAATATTTACGATAGAAAACAATAGATTATTTAATGCTTATAACTAATTACCTGAATAATAATGCTACCGAATTTCATTAGCATTCATATTGATATAGTGTGGAGAGATAGTGGATGTACTTAAGAAAGTAAAAAAATAAAGAACGCATTATATCTTCTCTGTTGCCTGCCGATAACAAGGATAAGTATCGCCTGATGGCGAATTCCTCATCAACGGCAAGGAAATTATTATGCGTTTGCTGAAAAACTTCACTATTCGTATTGTCATGTTGGCAATACTGGGACTTTTTTGCCTGCTCTGGTCAGGCGTGGGTTTATTCAGTCTTCATTCGTTATCAAAAATATCTGAAGGCAATGATATTGACCGTCATCTTGTCCATCAGATGACGGTTCTCAGTCAGGGCAACGATCAGTACTTTCGCTTCGTAACGCGCTTAAGTCGCGCCATGGATGTCAAAATGAGTGGCGGAACGCCTGATTTTGCGCCGGCGCAACAGTCCCTTGAGAATATGAGCAAAAAACTCCAGGAGATGAAAACATTATCTCCGGGCCCTATGGACCCTGACGTCGCTAACGCAGTACTGACGAAGTGGCAGGCGCTGCTGGACAACGGCGTGATCCCGCAAATGCAGCTGGCGCAGCAGGGTACGCTTACGGCCTTTGCGGAGCATGCCAGCACTATTACACCCGCGTTGAGCCGTGAATTTGGCGCCAGTGCCGAGCGATTTAACGCCACGGCAGGCGAGCGACTCGATACCACCCGCGTGATGGTCGATGGCAAAACCTCTATCATCCGGACGCTAATTATCACCGCCGTTATCCTTGGGATTGCCCTCCTTTTCTTTACCGACCGCTACCTTGTTTCCATGATGGTGAAACCGCTGGGACGTATTCGCCAACAGTTCCAGCAGATTGCGCAGGGCGATCTCAGCCATCCCATCGAAGATTTTGGTCGTAACTGTGTGGGTCAACTGGTGCCGTTATTGTGCGCGATGCAGGATAGCCTGCGTGAAGCCGTCAGTACCATCCGTTCAGGTAGTGACAATATCTGGCGAGGGGCGACGGAAATTTCGACCGGGAATAACGATCTCTCCTCACGTACTGAAGAACAGGCTGCGGCACTGGAAGAGACCGCTGCCAGCATGGAGCAGCTGACCGCAACGGTAAAACTGAACGCAGAAAATGCGCGTGAAGCCAGCCAGCTTGCCGATACGGCCACAGAAACGGCAGGCAAAGGGAGCACGCTGGTTTCGGAAGTGGTTGAGACGATGGACGGCATTGCCGCCAGTTCTAAACAGATCGCGGAAATCACGTCAGTTATTAATAGCATTGCTTTCCAGACCAACATTCTGGCGCTGAACGCGGCGGTTGAAGCAGCCAGGGCAGGCGAGCAGGGGCGCGGTTTTGCCGTCGTTGCCGGTGAAGTACGCAACCTTGCCAGTCGCAGCGCCGGGGCGGCGAAAGAGATTGAGACGCTGATTGGCGAGTCATCGCGTCGTGTTGATCAGGGTGCTCGTTTGGTTAAAGAAACAGGATTAACCATGGAGGCGATTCTGCGCGGCGCCACCGAAGTGACTGTCATCATGAAGCAAATTGCCTCTGCCTCGGAAGAACAGAATAAGGGTATCTCGCAGGTGAGCGTGGCGATCACGCAGATGGACAGCGTAACGCAACAGAATGCTGCGCTGGTAGAACAAGTTTCCGCCGCGGCAGTAGCGTTGGAACGACAAACAGAGGAGCTGCAACGCTCGGTGCAACAGTTCCGCCTTTCCGCTAATGATGTGCAATACACAGCCAGCCAAACCGCTTCCTCTTCAGCAGACAGCAAAACGTCTGCGGCCGCTAAAACGGATGAGTGGGTGTCCTTTTAAGCCGTTATAAAAAGTTCGTGATACCTCTGGTCTTTGCTTAAAAAATCGCTATATAATTTATTATATAGCGATTGGAGGTTATGCATGGACAACCATTTTGGTAAAGGTCTGATGGCCGGATTAAACGCCTCAAGTGCGGATAGTGCACGCTCGGTGGCGAATTTTTGTGCGGATTATAAGCGTGGTTTTGTGCTGGGATTTTCACATCGAATGTTTGAAAAAACGGGCGATCGACAGCTCAGCGCGTGGGAAGCGGGGATCCTGACGCGCCGTTATGGGCTGGATAAAGAGATGGTGATGGATTTCTTTAAAGAGAACCAGTCCAGTACAACAATTCGGTTTTTCATGGCCGGCTATCGACTCGAAGCTTGATCCGAAAGGGGTATTATCTTGCTTTAATTAATTACACTATTGACCTACGCCTTCGTTTTGTTGCTCCGCCGAAGTATTATAATGCACATAACCATATAAAAAGTGTGGTAATGGCGCGCCGATCGCAATATGCAACATGCGAATGGTGCAAAATAAAAGCCAGGTCTTCGCAACGGAATAACTATAAAATGACTGGAGATAACTCTCTCATCAATTCGAGCGGCATTAATCGCCGTGATTTCATGAAGCTTTGTGCAGCACTGGCCGCTACCATGGGGCTCAGTAGCAAAGCCGCCGCAGAAATGGCCGAATCAGTTTCTCGTCCTCAGCGCCCACCGGTTATCTGGATTGGTGCTCAGGAGTGTACGGGTTGTACTGAATCGCTGCTTCGCGCGACACACCCTACAGTGGAAAACCTCGTTCTGGAGACAATCTCTCTGGAATACCATGAGGTGCTCTCTGCCGCCTTCGGCCATCAGGTCGAAGAGAACAAACATAACGCTCTGGAGAAGTACAAAGGGCAATATGTTCTGGTAGTAGATGGTTCTATCCCACTGAAAGATAATGGTATTTACTGCATGGTTGCCGGTGAGCCGATCGTGGATCACATCCGCCGGGCCGCAGAAGGCGCAGCCGCTATCATTGCCATCGGCTCTTGCGCCGCGTGGGGTGGTGTTGCTGCCGCTGGCGTTAACCCAACGGGTGCCGTCGGCCTGCAAGAAGTTCTGCCAGGCAAAACCATCATCAACATCCCCGGCTGTCCGCCGAACCCGCATAACTTCCTCGCAACGGTCGCGCATATCATCACTTATGGTAAGCCGCCGAAGCTGGATACCAAAAACCGTCCGACATTCGCCTATGGCCGTTTGATTCACGAACACTGCGAACGTCGCCCGCACTTCGATGCTGGTCGTTTTGCTAAAGAGTTTGGTGATGAAGGCCACCGTGAAGGTTGGTGCCTCTACCATCTGGGCTGTAAAGGGCCAGAAACCTACGGCAACTGCTCAACGCTGCAATTCTGCGATGTGGGTGGCGTGTGGCCGGTGGCTATCGGTCACCCTTGCTACGGCTGTAACGAAGAAGGCGTCGGCTTCCATAAAGGTATTCACCAGCTTGCTCATGTGGAAAACCAAACGCCGCGTTCCGAGAAACCTGACGTCAACATGAAAGAAGGCGGCAATGTTTCTGCCGGAGCGATTGGACTGCTGGGTGGCGTAGTAGGACTGGTTGCCGGTGTCAGCGTGATGGCGGTTCGTGAACTGGGGCGTCAGCAGAAGAAAGATAACGCTGACTCACGGGGAGAATAACCGTGAACAGACGTAACTTTATAAAAGCAGCCTCCAGCGGGGCATTGCTGTTGGGCGCAGCGCCGTCCATCAGCCATGCGGCTGCAGAAAACCGTCCGCCGATCCCAGGTTCTCTTGGGATGCTCTATGACTCGACGCTGTGCGTAGGCTGCCAGGCCTGTGTCACCAAGTGTCAGGATATCAACTTCCCGGCGCGTAACCCGGAAGGCGAGCAAACCTGGTCGAACAACGACAAACTGTCGCCGTATACCAATAACATCATTCAGGTGTGGCGTAGCGGAACAGGCGTTAACAAAGACCAGGAAGAAAATGGCTACGCATACATCAAGAAACAGTGCATGCACTGTGTTGATCCGAACTGCGTTTCCGTTTGCCCGGTCTCCGCGCTGAAGAAAGATCCGAAAACCGGCATCGTCCATTATGACAAAGATGTCTGCACGGGCTGTCGTTACTGCATGGTCGCCTGCCCGTACAACGTGCCTAAGTACGACTACAACAACCCGTTTGGTGCGCTTCACAAATGTGAACTGTGTAACCAGAAAGGCGTTGAGCGTCTGGACAAAGGTGGTTTACCGGGTTGTGTTGAAGTGTGCCCTGCCGGTGCGGTGATTTTTGGTACGCGTGAAGAGCTGATGGCTGAGGCGAAAAAACGTCTCGCGCTGAAGCCTGGTAGCGAATACCACTATCCGCGTCAGACGGTGAAAGCAGGCGATACCTATCTGCATACGGTACCGAAGTACTACCCGCACCTGTACGGTGAGAAAGAAGGCGGTGGTACGCAGGTTATGGTACTGACGGGTGTTCCTTACGAGGATTTGGATCTGCCGAAGCTGGATGATCTTTCAACTGGTGCGCGTTCCGAACATGTTCAACATTCCCTGTACAAGGGCATGATATTACCCCTGGCTGCGCTGGCGGGCTTAACCGTGCTGGTTCGTCGTAACACGAAAAACGACCATCACGATGGAGGAGACGATCATGAGTCATGATCCTAAACCGCTGGGCGGAAAAATAATCAGCAAACCGGTCATTATTTTTGGGCCGCTTATCGTCCTGTGTATGCTCCTGATCGTGAAACGTCTGGTCTTCGGACTGGGCTCAGTCTCCGATCTGAACGGCGGTTTCCCATGGGGTGTATGGATCGCGTTTGACCTGTTGATTGGTACTGGCTTCGCGTGCGGCGGTTGGGCGCTGGCATGGGCGGTGTACGTTTTCAACAGAGGACAATACCATCCATTGGTTCGTCCGGCGCTGCTGGCGAGCCTGTTTGGCTACTCGCTGGGTGGTCTGTCGATCACCATTGACGTCGGTCGTTACTGGAACCTGCCGTATTTCTACATTCCGGGCCACTTCAACGTGAACTCGGTACTGTTCGAAACGGCGGTCTGTATGACCATCTATATCGGCATCATGGCGCTGGAATTTGCTCCGGCTCTGTTTGAACGTCTGGGGTGGAAAGTTTCCCTCAAACGTTTGAATAAAGTGATGTTCTTTATTATTGCCCTCGGCGCGCTGCTGCCAACCATGCACCAGTCTTCAATGGGTTCATTGATGATTTCTGCGGGTTATAAGGTGCATCCGCTATGGCAAGCTTATGAAATGCTGCCGCTTTTCTCGGTATTAACCGCCTTTATTATGGGCTTCTCGATCGTCATCTTTGAAGGCTCGTTGGTACAAGCCGGTCTGAAAGGTAACGGTCCGGACGAGAAAAGTTTGTTCATCAAGCTGACGAATACCATCAGCGTGCTGCTGGCGATTTTCGTCGTCCTGCGCTTTGGCGAACTGATCTATCGCGACAAGCTGTCCTATGCGTTCTCAGGCGATCTTTACTCCCTGATGTTCTGGCTTGAAGTCGTGCTGATGGTCTTCCCGCTGGTGGTGCTGCGCGTCACTAAGCTGCGTAATGACTCGCGCATGCTGTATCTGTCTGCGCTGAGCGCGTTGCTGGGTTGTGCAACATGGCGTCTGTCCTATTCGCTGGTGGCGTTCAATCCTGGTGGTGGCTACCACTACTTCCCGACCTGGGAAGAGCTGTTGATTTCTATTGGTTTTGTGGCTATTGAGATTTGTGCATACATCGTACTCATTCGTCTACTGCCGATACTTCCTCCTTTAAAACAAAACGATCAAAATCGTCATGAGGCGAGCAAAGCATGAGCCAGAGAATTACTATTGATCCGGTAACCCGTATTGAGGGTCATTTACGCATCGACTGCGAAATCGAAAATGGCGTGGTATCTAAAGCATGGGCTTCCGGTACCATGTGGCGTGGCATGGAAGAGATCGTGAAAAACCGCGATCCGCGCGATGCCTGGATGATTGTGCAGCGTATCTGTGGCGTTTGTACGACCACTCACGCTATCTCTTCCGTTCGTGCAGCAGAAAGTGCGCTGAATATTGATGTTCCGGTGAACGCACAGTATATCCGTAACATCATTCTGGCCGCGCACACCACGCATGACCACATTGTTCACTTCTATCAGTTGTCTGCGCTGGACTGGGTGGATATCACTTCTGCACTGAAAGCCGACCCAGCGAAAGCGTCTGCCATGCTGAACGGCGTGTCCTCCTGGCACCTGAACAGCGCAGAAGAGTTCACCAAGGTTCAGAACAAGATCAAAGATCTTGTTGCCAGCGGTCAGTTAGGCATTTTTGCTAACGGTTGCTGGGGTCACCCGGCAATGCAGCTGCCGCCGGAAGTGAACCTGATTGCGGTCGCACACTACCTGCAAGCGCTGGAATGCCAGCGTGATGCCAACCGCGTTGTGGCACTGTTAGGCGGTAAAACGCCGCACATCCAGAACCTGGCGGTAGGTGGGGTTGCTAACCCAATTAACCTTGACGGCCTCGGTGTGCTGAACCTTGAACGCCTGATGTACATCAAGTCCTTCATCGATAAGCTGAGCGACTTCGTTGAGCAGGTGTACAAGGTTGATACCGCGGTTATTGCTGCGTTCTATCCTGAGTGGCTGGAACGTGGTCAGGGTGCGGTTAACTACCTGAGTGCGCCGGAATTCCCGACAGACGGTAAAAACGGCAGCTTCCTGTTCCCGGGCGGTTATATCACCGATGCCGATCTTTCGACCTATCGTCCGATCACCTCTCACTCAGATGAGTACCTGATCAAAGGGATTCAGGAGAGTGCGAAACACGCGTGGTACAAAGACGAAGCGCCGCAGGCTCCGTGGGAAGGCACAACGGTTCCTGATTACACCGGTTGGTCAGACGACGGCAAATACTCCTGGGTTAAAGCACCGACCTTCTACGGTAAAACGGTTGAAGTGGGTCCGCTGGCCAACATGCTGTGTAAACTGGCGGCCAAACGCGAGTCTACCCATGCCAAGCTGAATGAAATCATCGCGATTTACACCAAGCTGACTGGTAAAACTATCGAAGTGTCGCAGTTGCACTCTACGCTGGGCCGTATTATTGGCCGTACCGTTCACTGCTGTGAACTGCAGAACGTTCTGCAGGATCAGTACAACGCGCTGATTGTGAACATCGGTAAGGGCGACCACACCACCTTCGTGAAACCGGATATTCCGGCAACGGGCGAATTCAAAGGTGTTGGTTTCCTCGAAGCGCCACGCGGTATGCTGTCTCACTGGATGGTGATTAAAGACGGCATTATCAGCAACTACCAGGCGGTTGTACCGTCAACCTGGAACTCTGGCCCACGTAACTTTAATGATGAAGTGGGACCATATGAGCGCTCGCTGGTAGGTACGCCGATTGCCGATCCAAACAAACCGCTGGAAGTGGTTCGTACCATTCACTCCTTCGACCCTTGTATGTCATGTGCGGTGCATGTGGTGGACGTTGACGGGAACGAAGTGGTCTCAGTTAAGGTTCTGTAATGCGGATATTAGTCTTAGGGGTCGGCAATATTTTGCTGACCGACGAAGCCATCGGGGTACGTATCGTTGAGGCATTAGAGCAACGGTACATCCTGCCAGACTTTGTTGATGTTCTGGACGGTGGTACGGCTGGGATGGAGCTTCTCGGCGATATGGCGAACAGAGATCATCTGATCATTGCTGACGCCATTGTGTCGAAGAAAAACACGCCAGGAACGATGATGATCCTGCGGGATGAAGAGATCCCGGCGCTGTTTACCAACAAAATCTCACCGCACCAGCTTGGCCTGGCCGACGTATTGTCGGCCCTGCGTTTTACCGGCGAGTTTCCGAAAAAGCTGACCTTAGTCGGCGTTATTCCGGAATCGCTGGAACCGCATATCGGGCTAACGCCAACGGTTGAAGCGATGATTGAACCGGCGCTGGAGCAGGTTCTTGCCGCGCTTCGCGAATCAGGCGTTGAAGCGATCCCTCGGGAGGCGGCTCATGTCTGAGGAGTTTGTCGGTTTTCAAACGGCCCCGAAGACGCAGATTCAGGCAGCGTTTGAAGAGGTTGCCCGGCGTTCGATGCACGATCTCTCTTTCTTGCATCCGAACATGCCGGTGTATGTCTCTGATTTTACGCTGTTTGAAGGGCAGTGGACGGGGTGTGTTATCACACCCTGGATGCTCAGCGCACTGATTTTCCCCGGACCGGACCAGATCTGGCCGGTGCGTAAAGTCAGCGAAAAAATCGGGCTGCGTCTGCCGTATGGCGAGATGACCTTTACCGTTGGTGAACTGGATGGCGTATCGCAATACCTTTCCTGTTCACTGATGTCGCCGCTTTCGCACAGCATGTCGGCGCAAGAAGGTGTGCGTCTGACTGACGATTGCGCGCGCATGCTGTTATCGCTGCCGGTGAGCGATCCGAATGCGCCGCAGCTAAATCGCCGCGCGCTACTGCTGGGTCGTCGGAACTGCGAAAATGCATGAGCTGTCCCTTTGTCAGAGCGCGGTTGAGATTGTTCAACAGCAGGCAGAGCAGCACGGTGTCAAACGTGTAACCGGCGTTTGGCTGGAAATCGGAGCGCTCTCGTGCGTTGAAGAGAGCGCCGTCCGTTTCAGTTTCGACATCGTCTGTCAGGGCACGCTGGCGCAAGGGTGTGAGCTGCATATTGATTACAAACCAGCCCAGGCATGGTGCTGGGATTGCAGTCAGGTTGTGGAAATCACCCAGCATGATGCGCAGTGTCCACTATGTCAGGGCGATCGTCTGCGGGTTGATGCAGGCGATTCACTGAAAGTGAAAAGTATTGAAGTCGAATAACCCATAGGTTGCTATGGGGCGGAGTCAGATATGTGTATTGGAGTCCCTGGTCAGGTTCTGGCCGTTGGTGAAGATATTCACCAGCTTGCGCAGGTTGAAGTGTGCGGCATCAAACGTGATGTCAATATTGCCCTAATTTGTGAAGGTGATACCGCTGAGCTGGTCGGGCAATGGGTGCTGGTGCACGTAGGGTTCGCCATGAGCATCATTGATGAAGATGAAGCTAAAGCCACGTTAGACGCACTTCGCCGCATGGAGTACGACGTCACCAGCGCGTGATTTTATGCCGGATGGCGGCGCAAACGCCTTATCCGGCCTACGGCATGGCATCTTTGTAGGCCTGATAAGACGCCCCGGCGTCGCCATCAGGCATTTTAACCCTGGCGCTTATCTTCGGTATTGGTGTCGAAGTCGCTGGCGTCATGACGTTCATGAAGCTGCTCGTTCAGCGGCCCGTTAGTGCGGTTTACAATACGACCTCGCTTAACTGCCGGACGCGCGGCAACCTCTTTTGCCCAGCGCTGCACGTGCTTGTAACTTCCTGCATCGAGGAACTCTGCCGCGTCGTACACGTTACCCAGCACCACATTGCCAAACCATGGCCAGACCGCCATATCGGCAATGGTGTATTCATCTCCTGCCACAAACTGATGCTGTGCTAACTGCTTATCCAGTACGTCGAGTAAGCGTTTGGCTTCCATGGTGAAGCGGTTGATCGCGTACTCAATTTTTACCGGCGCATAGTTATAGAAGTGACCAAAACCACCGCCGAGGAACGGCGCCGCACCCTGTAACCAGAACAACCAGTTCAGCGTTTCAGTACGTTTTGCCAAATCCTGCGGCAGGAAATAACCGTATTTTTCTGCCAGATAGAGCAGAATTGCGCCAGATTCGAATACGCGAACCGGTGGGTTTTGCGAATGGTCACGCAGCGCCGGGATCTTCGAGTTCGGATTCACCTCAACAAAGCCGCTGGAAAACTGATCGCCATCGCCGATGCGGATAATCCAGGCATCGTATTCCGCACCCTTCACGCCCTGTGCCAGTAACTCCTCCAGCATAATCGTCACTTTCTGCCCGTTTGGCGTACCCAGCGAATAGAGCTGTAGCGGATGCTTGCCAACCGGCAGCGTTTTCTCGTGGGTGGCACCGGAAACCGGGCGGTTGATATTGGCGAATGCGCCGCCGTTCGACTTTTCCCACGTCCAGACTTTCGCGGGCTGATAGGTATTGTCTGACATATTGACCTGCCTTCTGAGTGGTTGTGTTGATGCAGTGTAGCAGTTAGGTAGAACTCAATTTAACAGATTGGGACTTTATGTCGCTTTGTGCTGAAAGGGGAAGATAAATCTAACCCGTTCATTGTACCTGGCCCGTACTCCATGAAGAGGAAATCAATGTTGGACGGAAATTGCTACCGTATTCACCATCAAAAATTGGCGGCGAATAAGCAGTAATAATGAAAAATGGTGTTCCAGGAGTAAGCGGTTATCAGGGCCCTGCGGGTGGGTGGGGCGCGGTAAAAGCCGTCACTGCTTCGGTGTTTTCGCAAAAGGCTGTTGCGCGCGACATTATCGCGATGTTCAAAATGAACCAGGTGAAAGGGTTCGATTGTCCGGGATGTGCGTGGCCGGACCCAGGGCATCGTGCGCCAATGGAGCTGTGCGAAAATGGCGTTAAGGCGGTTTCCTGGGAGACAACCAGTAAGAAAGCGTCACCGGAATTTTTCAGCCGTCACCCGGTTTCCACACTCTGGCACTACAGCGATTATGAACTGGAAAACATTGGTCGTTTGACGCATCCAATGAAATACGATGCAGTGTCAGACACCTGGCAGGCGGTAGATTGGGATTTCGCCTTTCGGGAGATCGGCGAGCGTCTGCGCAGCTATGACTCAGCACAACAGGTTGAATTTTACACCTCCGGCAGAACGTCAAATGAGGCGGCGTTCCTGTATCAGCTGTTTGCCCGCGAATATGGTAGTAGCAACTTTCCTGATTGCTCAAACATGTGCCACGGACCGACCAGCGCAGGGCTAACGCCGGCCATTGGTCTTGGGAAAGGGACCGTTGAACTTGATGATTTCGACCACTGCGATCTGGTGATTTGTATCGGGCATAACCCTGGTACTAACCATCCACGCATGCTGACCACCTTGCGCGACGTTGCCAAACGAGGAGCCAAAATTATCTCCATCAACCCGCTGAACGAAAGGGGGCTTGAGCGCTTTAGCTTCCCGCAAAGCGCGAAAGAGATGTTCACCGGTCAGGCGACGGAGCTGAGCAACGACTACTACCAGGTAAAAATGGGCGGGGACGCCTCGTTGCTCAAAGGCATAATGAAGGCGCTAATCGAAATGGACGAAGCGCGGATCCTACTGGATCAGCAGCCGACGCTCGATCATGCGTTTATCGACCAACATACCGCGGGATATGCAGCGCTGTATGACGACTTACGTCAGCATAACTGGGCTGAGCTGGAACAGGACTCGGGCCTGACGCGCAGTCAGATGGAAGATCTGGCGCACAGCTACAGTAAATCCAGCGCCACGATTGTTTGTTATGGTCTGGGCATCACTCAGCATAAAAACGGCACCGAGAACGTCCAGCAGCTGGTAAATCTGTTGCTGCTGAAAGGCAATATGGGTAAGCCGGGGGCGGGGATCTGCCCGTTACGCGGTCATTCTAACGTGCAGGGCGATCGTTCTGTAGGGATCAACGAAGCGGCGTCCGAAGACTTCCTGCAACGCCTTGAGAAGCATTTTTCTATCCGTGTTCCGCGCAAACATGGCCGCTCCAGCGTGGAGAGTATTCGGGCCATCGAGCGGGGAGATGCAAAAGCGCTCATCTGCATGGGCGGCAATCTGGCGGTAGCGATGCCCCAGCCGCAGCGTACCTTTGCGGCGATGAAAAATCTGGATCTGCAGGTCCATGTGGCGACCAAACTGAACAGATCTCATCTGCTGCTGGCAAAGCATAACTACCTGCTACCTGCATTAGGCCGAACGGAGCGCGACATGCAGGCGACGGGGATCCAGTCGGTGACCGTCGAAGATTCTATGTCGATGGTTCACGCTTCCTGCGGCGCGCTGAAGCCGGCTTCCCGCTGGCTAAAATCGGAGCCCGCGATTGTGGCGGGCATGGCGCGTGCCACGCTACCGCGTTCACCGATCAACTGGGAAGCATTTACCGGGGACTACGCGTTGATCCGTGACGCCATTGAAGCCGTGATCCCGGCGTTCCACGATTACAACGCACGTATTGCCGAGCCGGGCGGATTTCGTATGGATACGCCTGCTTCGCGCCGTGAATGGCAAACGGCGAATGGCAAAGCCAACTTTATCGTCAGTAATCAGCGGGCGGTGGAGCGGGAACATCAGCCTGCCGATGCGCTGGTGCTGGCGACGTTGCGTAGCCACGATCAGTACAACACCACGATTTATGGGATGAACGATCGCTATCGTGGCATTACCGGTCGTCGGGATGTGGTGTTTTTAAGCGCCGAAGAAGCGACGAGCCGCGGTCTGAGCCAGGGTGATGTGGTCAACGTTCAGGCGCTGGACGACAATGGTCAGCCCTGCGCGGATCGCATCATGTACGGTTTAACGGTGGTGATTTACAACATGGCGGCTGGCTCAATTGGCGCCTATCTGCCAGAAGCGAATGTCCTGCTTTCGCTGGATGCGGTAGATACGCAAAGTTTGACTCCGGCGTATAAAAGCGTACCGGTTACCCTGACCAAAGCGTAGTTCCTGCTGTGAATTTTTCGCCTCTGAGCGCCAGCCGCTGCGTTGAGGTGTATGATGATGTCGACCTCTGTCCGGTTAGTGTCGCAGAGCAGGCAACCAGAGCGAAAAATTCACGCCAACCTGCTCAGGCTGTATTGTTTTGAGGTAAGGTGCATGAGCAAAGGAACGACCAGTCAGGATGCCCCATTCGGGACATTATTGGGCTACGCCCCAGGTGGCGTAGCAATCTACTCTTCAGATTACAGCTCCCTCGACCCACGGGACTACGACGATGATGCGGCATTTCGCAGCTATATCGACGATGAATACATGGGCCACAAATGGCAGTGCGTAGAGTTCGCACGCCGCTTTCTCTTCCTAAACTATGGCATGGTCTTCACCGATGTGGGTATGGCCTGGGAGATCTTCTCCTTACGCTTCCTGCGCGAAGTAGTGAATGACAACATCCTACCGTTACAGGCATTTCCGAATGGTTCGCCCCGCGCGCCGGTAGCAGGCGCTCTGCTTATCTGGCAAAAAGGCGGCGAATTTAAAGATACCGGGCATGTGGCGGTCGTCACCCAGTTGCTGGAAAACAAAATCCGTATTGCCGAGCAGAACGTGCTCCATACGCCGTTGCCTCCCGGACAGCAGTGGACCCGCGAACTGGAGATGGTGGTTGAGAACGGTTGTTATACCCTGTGTGATACCTTTGACGACACCACTATCCTTGGTTGGATGATTCAGACCGATGATACCCGTTACAGCCTGCCGCAGCCGGAGATCGCCAATGACTCGCTGAAAATCAGCGGTGCGCGACTGGAAGATAATGGGCAGTTTGACGGCAAATGGCTGGATGAACAGGATCCGCTGCAAAAAGCCTACGTGCTGGCGAATGGGCATGTGATTAATCAGGACCCTCATCAGTACTTCACCATTACCGAGAGCGCCGAGCAGGAGCTGATTAAAGCCACCAACGAGCTGCACCTGATGTATCTGCATGCGACCGACAAGGTGCTGAAAGACGACAACCTGCTGGCGCTGTTTGATATCCCGAAAATCCTCTGGCCGCGCCTGCGCCTTTCCTGGCAGCGTCGTCGGCATCATATGATTACGGGGCGTATGGATTTCTGTATGGATGAACGTGGACTGAAGGTGTATGAGTACAACGCCGATTCCGCATCGTGCCATACCGAAGCCGGTTTGATTCTCGAAAGATGGGCCGAGCGTGGTTACACAGGGCAGGGACACAACCCGGCTGAAGGGTTGATCAACGAACTGGCAGGTGCCTGGAAGCACAGCCGTGCACGTCCGTTTGTCCACATCATGCAGGATAAGGATATCGAGGAAAACTATCACGCGCAGTTTATGCAGCAGGCGCTGCGTCAGGCCGGGTTTGACAGCAAAATTCTGCGAGGTCTGGATGAACTGCGCTGGGATGACGCCGGTCAATTGATTGACGGGGACGGTCGTCTGGTGAACTGCGTCTGGAAGACCTGGGCGTGGGAAACCGCAATTGAACAGGTGCGCGAGGTCAGCGAAACGGAGTACGCCGCGGTGCCAATTCGTACCGGGCATACGAATCAGGAAGTGCGCTTAATCGATGTGTTGCTGCGCCCGGAAGTGCTGGTCTTCGAACCTCTGTGGACGGTTATCCCTGGCAACAAAGCGATTCTGCCGATCCTTTGGCAACTGTTCCCGCACCACCGTTATCTGCTTGATACGGATTTCACTGTTAATGAAGAGCTGGCGCAAACCGGTTATGCGGTGAAACCTATTGCAGGACGTTGTGGCAGCAACATCGATCTGGTGAGTCATCAGGAAGAGCTACTGGATAAAACCAGCGGTAAGTTTGCCGAGCAGAAGAACATTTATCAGCAGCTTTGGTGTCTGCCAAAAGTTGCCGGTAAATATATCCAGGTTTGTACCTTTACCGTAGGTGGTAACTATGGCGGTACCTGCCTGCGTGGTGACGAGTCGCTGGTGATTAAAAAAGAGAGCGATATCGAACCGCTGATTGTGGTGAAGGAAGACTAATCTTTCTGCTCGCTCATGAGTGAGATATGAAAAGCCGGAGTATATCTCCGGTTTTTTTTATTTATGATTAGATTGATAGCACTTATATTTAAATGAGTATCTATATTTATATAAATGACAGTAAATATTCTCATGGTAAATGATATTTAATGATTAATGCATTCGTTAAATGAATGCATTAATCATTAAATAATTATTGTTGTTTGTATTAGATAAATATCTTCTTGATTGTCATTTTAAATATAAAAACATAATGTGTTATTCGATTAATTAATGACATTGATCATGTTTTTACCTATGGAATATATCGGATTGCATTAGCGTGATAATTATAATAGTTAATTGTCATCAACAGCCATTGTTAACTGCCTGCAGAAATGACGTTGTAAGAAACATGTTGAGCGATTGGAACGTGCTCCATTAGGAAACGCAAAATACCGGCAGGAGTCGCCGGTCTGAGAGGGACGTATGGGTGACAGTTTTCAGAATGAAGTGCCGACGGCACGCGTTAATATTAAGTTAGATTTACACACCGGAGGCGTTCAAAAGAAAGTTGAATTGCCTTTAAAACTACTAACTGTCGGTGATTTCAGTAATGGCAGAGAGCAGCGACCATTATCTGAGCGTGAAAAGATAGATATTAATAAAAATAATTTTAACGATGTGTTGGCCAAGTTTTCACCAGTGGTTAATTTAAGTGTTAAAAATACGTTAGCTGATGATGACAGAAAGGACGATATTAACCTTACCTTTAAGAATATCCGCGATTTTGAACCTGAGCAGGTCGCACGAAATATCCCACAATTACGTGTTCTGTTGGCTATGCGTAACTTACTACGTGACCTGAAATCTAAGGAAGGTGCGAACAAGTTCCTGATATGAGATCATCATATTCATCCGGAGCGCATCCCAGAGGGACATCATGA
>NZ_JAOWGW010000001.1:0-206 GCF_030332945.1 Citrobacter sp. Cpo037 | reverse complement strand
TCATTTCTTATTACGGAGAAATGAAACAGTGTGTCGTTTCAATTTTCAGCTTGATCCAGATTTTTAAAGAGCAAAACTTCGCAGTGAACCTTTTCAGGTACACTCTGAAGTTTTCTTGTGTTTTTGCAGTAAGGATGGTGGAGCTATGCGGGATCGAACCGCAGACCTCCTGCGTGCAAGGCAGGCGCTCTCCCAGCTGAGCTATA